>NZ_NCTE01000495.1 GCF_002114215.1 Streptomyces sp. 13-12-16
GGGCGCCTCGGTGGCCTCGCGCAGCGCCAGCTCCGTACGGGCCGTGCGGCCCCGCGGGCCCTGCGCGGTCAGATCGGGCACGCGCGCGCCGGCGGGCGGTTCGGCCGCGCGGTCCAGCTTCTCGTGGGCGAGGCGCAGCAGTTCCGTACCGCCGTCCGCCTTGACCTTCGCCTCGAACGCGTTGCCCCGTACGAACGCGAACTGGGACTGGCCGAAGACCGACGGCGAGCCCAACGCGTCGGCCAGCACCGCCTTGTTCACCCCGGCGCCGTCGAGGATCGCGCGCCGTCTGCAGCCCGGGTTGGCGGCGAGGGCGGCCAGGGCGCGCGCGTCCAGCGCCTTGGCCGGGACCTCCGGGCCGCGCAGCTCAGCGAGCCGGTGCCGGAGCGCCTTCTCCCGCGTCCGAGGGGGAGGCACCCGGTTCGGTTCCTGTTCCGTACCGTGGCTCGGGGTGCCGCTGCCGTGGAATTCGCTCACCCGCGGAAGTCTGGCACCCGGCACTGACATTCGGGGAACCCGTGGCGGAGGAGTCCGCCGGGGCCACCGCGGCGCGGGTCAGGAAGCGGGCCCTCGCCCGGTCCGCGTACCGCGTCACGACCGGGGCCAGCAGCAGGCCGGCGCCCATGACGGCGGCGCCCGCGGCCGCGTCGAGGAAGTAGTGGTTCGCGGTGCCCATCACCACGATCGTGGTCACCAGCGGGTAGACGACGGCGGCCGTCTTCGTCAGGCGCGTGCGCCCGTACCGCCAGAGGATCACTCCGCACCACAGCGCCCAGCCCACGTGCAGGCTCGGCATCGCCGCGTACTGGTTCGTCATCCCGCCGAGCCCGCGCGGGGCGCTCGCCTCGCCGCCCCACCAGCCGTACGAGCTGTAGTGCGCCATCGTGTCGACGAAGCCGTGGCTCGCGTCGAGCAGCCGGGGCGGGCAGGTGGGCAGCAGGGTGAAGCCGATCAGGCCGATGAAGGTGGACGTCATCAGCCAGGTGCGGGCGGCGCGGTAGCGCACCGCGTGGGAGCGGAACAGCCAGATCAGGACCGCCGGGGTCACCAGGTAGTGCAGCGACGCGTACCAGAAGTCGGCGGGTATGCCGAGCCACGGCTCACGGGTGAAGAGACGGTTCAGCGGGTGCTCGGCGTTGAGGTACAGCGCCTTCTCGATGCGCAGGATCGCCAGGCCGTGGTCGACGGCGTCGGAGACGTCCCCGCGGACGACCAGACGGCCCGCCGAGTAGCAGGCGTACACCAGGAGGATGAGCGGCAGCTCCCTCCACCAGCGCAGCCGGGTCGCCTGGGCAGCCCCGGTGCCCGGTGCCTCGGTGTGCGGCATCCGATCGCTCTCCCTTTGTTCCCGCGCGGCGCTCCGTTCAGCGGCCAGCCACTCTACGGTGTGCGCGCGTCCCCCGTGACACGTCCTCGGCCCTGAGAGACGCGTGGATCGCCCCCCGGGTTGCCCGCGACCAGGGTGCGCGATGATGGGGGAGTTCCGCCTGCGAATTTTCACCCGGAAGGTCTCCCATGGCACCGCGCATCCTGCTGGCCCGGCACGGACAGACCGAGTGGTCGTTGTCCGGCAAGCACACCGGCAGGACCGATGTGCCGCTCCTGGAGGAGGGCCGGCGGGGCGCCAAGCTGCTCGGCGAGCGCCTGCACCGGGCGCCGTACGGCGGGCTGCCCGGTGTCGAGGTGCGCACCAGTCCGCTGGTCCGCGCGCGGGAGACGTGCGAGCTGGCCGGGTTCGGTGACCGCGCGGAGAACTGGGACGCGCTCATGGAGTGGGACTACGGGGCGTACGAGGGGATGACGCCGGCGGAGATACAGGCGGTGCGGCCCGGGTGGCTGATCTGGCGGGACGGGGTCCCGGAGGGGGAGACCCTGGCCGAGGTGACGGCTCGCGCGGACGAGGTGGTGGCCTGGGCCCGGTCCGCCGACCGGGACGTGCTGGTCTTCGCGCACGGGCACATGCTCCGTTCGATCGGTGCGCGGTGGCTGGATCTGCCGATCGGTTTCGCGGCCCGCATCCGGTTGAATCCGACCTCCCTGTCGGTGCTGGGCTGGGCGTACGGCGAGCCGGCCGTGGAGTCCTGGAACGAGACGGGGCATCTGGCGGCTGCGTGACGTCTGGTTCTGGGCGCGTGGCCCGGTGCCCGGTGTTGTGGCCGGGCGGGGGTGGGTCGCGCTGCCCGGCGCTTGCGGGGTGCCTCCCCCGGAGGGGGGAACCCCCAGCGCCCCGGGGGCACCTCCCAGGCCCTTGAGGCACTGGGGGAGGCACGATTGCCCGCGGCTGACGCGGCACGACTGTCCGCGGCTGACGCGGCATGCACGGCCCGCGGTGAGGCCTCTCCGGTGGCCTACACCATGCGGGGCAGGGAGCCGTGGCGGTCCAGGAAGGCTGATACGCCTGATGCCCGGCGGTGGGGGAGCAGTACGCGGGATGTGCCCGCCAGCATGGTGCGGACCCGGGACGACTGGACCTCGGTCAGGAGGTCCAGGACCTGCATTCCGGCCTCCGCCGCCTCGTCCGGGTGA
>NZ_NCTE01000496.1:0-1270 GCF_002114215.1 Streptomyces sp. 13-12-16
CAGGCGCAGGCCCGCGGACGGCGGTGGCACGTGACGGGGCCGCACCGGCTGCGCGAGCCACGCGAGCGGTCCAGGTGGCGCGGGCTGAAGGAGGCGGTGCGCGCGAGGCGCGGTCACACGGCGGTCGTCCTGGTGACGGTCGCCGCGCTGCTGACCGGGCTCGGATTCTGGGCCGGCCGTCCCGACGACGCGGACCCCTCCGGCCGGGGCCTGCCCGGCAACGCGGCCTCCGGCGAACTGCCCACCGGCCCCTGCGCCCCCACTGACACCCTGGTTCCGCCCTGCGGCGCCTGGTGGGGGGCGTACGTGCCGTACGCGGCGAACGGCTCGCTCAAGGACGCCGTGCTCGGTTTCGAGGAGCGGATCGGCCGCAGGCTCGACCTCGTCTACAACTACCACGACATGTCGGGCACCGAGCTCGACGGGCAACTGCTCACCCCCGACGAGCAGGAGCTCGGCGAGGACCGGCTGCTCATGCTGGCCTGGGAGTCCACCGTCTGGACCGAGCCGCACCACGAGAACTGGACGGAGACCCAGCTCGGCTGGAAGAACATCGCCTCGGGGAAGTACGACGAGGAGGTCATCGACCCGCAGATCCGGCGCCTCAAGGCCTACGGCAAACGCGTCTTCTTCTCCTTCGACCAGGAGACCGACGCCCGCATCAAGGAGGGCGCCGGCACCCCGGAGGAGTTCGTCGCGGCGTACCGCCACCTCCACGACCGGTTCCGTGAACTGGGCGCCGACAACGTCGTGTGGGTGTGGACCGTCTCCGGCTACCTCGGCAGCGCGAAGGAGATGAAGGCCCTCTACCCCGGGGACGAGTACGTCGACTGGATCGCGATGGACCAGTACAACTACTACGGCTGCCACGACACCACCGACTGGAAGGACTTCCTGCGCAGCCAGCGGCCCAGCTACGAATGGCTGCGCGCGAACATCACCGACGACAGACCGGTGATGCTCGCGGAGTTCGCCACCGCGCCCGACGCCGACGACCCGGGGCGCCAGCGCGACTGGTACACCGCGATCCCCGGCGCCGTGAGGAGACTGCCGGAGGTGAAGGCCCTGGTGCACTGGAACCGGCCGACGTCGGAGAGGCCCGAGTGCGATCTGACCGTCAACACCGGTCCGGGGCTGGAGGGCTACCGGGAAGCGGGGCGGGACGAGTACTTCCAGCAGCCCGTGCCGCCCCGTTGAGTTGAGTGGTGCCCCGTCCGGCCCGGCCGCTCAGTGGCCGGGCGGGACGGTCCGTCCGCCGCGGAGCGCGAGC
>NZ_NCTE01000496.1:1448-2194 GCF_002114215.1 Streptomyces sp. 13-12-16
TCCCGGAACACCCAGCCGGCCACCCCGACGAGATACAGCACGCCCCAGCGGACCGGCCACGTCAGCCACCCGCCCGCGCGTGCGAGCAGCAGCCACAGCGGTACGAGGCACAGCGGTTGGAGGACCAGGGGGGCCCACCGCAGCACGGCACCGGGTCCGTCGAGCCCCACCGCCTCCGCGAGGAAGCGGGCCGCGTCGGCGTACGGCGCCCCGTCCACCGGCTCGGGCCGCCACCCGAGGGCGACGGGCGCGGTGTGCAGGGCGAGCAGGACGGAGGCCAGCGCGAGACCGGAGAGCCAGGGGACCGGACGTCCGAGCAGGGTCACCGAGGCGACGAAGACGAGGAGCAGCACTCCTCCCGCGACCGGCGCGGACGGCGGGAGGTCCTCCAGCACCTGACGCCCTGTGGGCCCGCCCGTGCCGTCGGACCGGGGGAGCCCGCGCATCGAGAACCAGAAGACGAGGGTGGCGAGCGCGAGCAGGGCCCAGAGGGTTCCCACGATCCGGCGGTCGGGGTCGGGGTCGGGGTCGGTACCCGGGACGGGGTCGGTGCCGGTGCCGGTGCCGGTGCCGAGGACGGGATCGGAGACAGAGCCGGTACCGGGGACGGGGTCGAGGTCGGTGCCGGTACCCGGGTCGGTGCCGGTACCTGTGCCGGTGCCGAGGACGGGGCCGGGCGCCGGCGGCCCGGCGGGGTCCGGGCCGGCGGCCCGTGCCGGGGTGCCGTGGGGTGTCCCGTCGGCCCA
>NZ_NCTE01000497.1 GCF_002114215.1 Streptomyces sp. 13-12-16
CCGCCGGGGGGCGCGTCCCGGTCGTCGCGGGCGCCGGCTACGGCACCGCGCTCGCGGTCCGCTACGCCCGCCTCGCCGAGCGCGCCGGTGCCGACGGGCTGCTCGCGATGCCGCCGTACCTGGTGCGCGCCGCGCAGGAGGGACTGCTGCGGCACTACCGGCAACTGGCCGCGGCAACCTCCCTGCCGGTCATCGTCTACCAGCGCGACAACGCCGTCTTCACCCCCGGGAGCGTCGTCGAACTGGCCCGCACGGAAGGGATCGTCGGCTTCAAGGACGGCCTCGGCGACCTCGGCCTGATGCAGCGGACCGTCAGCGCCGTACGTGCCGAGGGCCCCGCCGACTTCCTGTACTTCAACGGGCTGCCGACCGCCGAACTGACCCAGCCCGCCTACGGCGGCATCGGCATCACCCTCTACTCGTCCGCGGCGTTCTGTTTCGTGCCCGAGATCGCCCTCGCCTGCCACACCGCCTTCCGCACCGGCGACACGGCCACCGCGCACCGCCTGATCGACGGCTTCTACCGGCCGTTCGTCGAACTGCGCGACCGGGGCAGCGGCTACGCCGTCTCCCTCGTCAAGGCCGGCGTACGCCTGCGCGGACTGGACGTGGGGGAGGTCCGGCCGCCGCTGCACGAACCGGCCGGGGATCATGTCAAGCAGCTCGCCCGGCTGATCGAGCGGGGACACGCACTGCTGGAGGAGAGCCAGTGAAGACGTCGGCGTTCGTCTACCCCTGGGACGTCAACGGGGACCCGGAGGCACCCGCGCGGATCGCCGCGCTCGGCACGGCGCAGGTGACGCTCGCCTCCGCCTACCACTCCACCCGCGCGCTGACCCCGCGCCACCCGCGCCACCGCGTCGTCACCGCGGAGCACGCGGCCGTGCTGTACCCGCCCGGCGACCACTGGTCCGGCCGCACCCCGCGCCCGTACCCGGCCGGCGACTGGGCGCCCGGGGACGCCTTCGGCGAGGCCGCCGCCGCGCTCACGGACGCGGGCCTGGAGGTGCACACCTGGGTGGTGCTCGCGCACAACTCCCGCCTGGGCGCGGAGCATCCGGACACGTCGGTGGTCAACGCCTACGGCGACCGCTACCCCTGGGCGCCGTGCATCGCCCAGCCCGCCACCCGCGCGTACCTGACCGGCCTCGCCGCCGAGGCGGCGGTACGCCCCGGAGCGCGCGGCACCGAGCTGGAGTCCCTCGGCTGGTACGGGCTGGCCCATCTGCACGCCCACGACAAGACCGCCGGGGTCGGCCTCGGGGACGCCGGGCAGTACCTGATGTCCCTGTGCTTCTGCCCGTCCTGCCGCGAGGGCTACGGCGCCCGAGGGCTGGACGCCGACGAACTCGCCGCCGCCGTACGCGCCGCGCTGGAACCGGTGTGGCGGGGGGCGCCCTCCGACGGGGGCTGGGCGGGAGTCGAGAAGCTCCTCGGCGAGACACCGGCGAACGCCACGCGCGCGTGGCGCGACGCGACGGCCCGCACGCTCCAGGAGGCCGCGGTCACCGCCGTACGGCAGGCGGCTCCCGAGGACTTCCAGGTCCTCCTGCACGCGGACCCGGTCTCCTACCACTGCGGTGCCAACGCCGGCGTCGACCCGGCCCACATCCTCTCCGTCGCCGACGGAGCGGTCGTGCCCTGCACGGGAGGCGCCGGCCTGCTGGCCCCGTTCGCGGGGGAGGCCCGCGCGGACACCGTCCTCGCCGCCAACTTCACCGTGGTCTCCGGCATGGGCGGCAGCCCCGGCACCCTCGCGGCGGACGCCGCCGAGGCCCGCCGCCTGGGCGCGACGGAGCTGCGCCTGTACCACGCCGGGCTGGCGTCGGACGGGGACCTGGAGGCGGTGCGGTCGGCACTGGCCGGGCTCTGAGCCGCCGGGGCGTGGGGCTGGGGTACGACTTCGGCCGGTGCCGGCGTGGGGTGGGCCGGGGGTGTTCGCGCAGCCTGGCGTTGCGGTCCCCCACCACGCGGGCCGCCGTCCATCAGGACCTAGCCAGGGGACGCCCCGCTTAAGCGGGGTGGGGAATGGCTTCTCTCACTGCTCTGACCTGGGCTTTCTGTACGGATCTGCGCTGTTGTCAGTGGGGACCGCTAGGTTGTCTGCACTGGCTGTGACCGTGTGATTACGACAGGGGTGGTCCGGGATGATGCGTGCCTACAAGTTCCTTCTCCGGCCCACGGTGCGCCAGGAGCAGGCGCTTGCCGAGATGCTGCGGGACCACTGCTCGCTGTACAACGGCGCGCTCCAAGAACGCCGCGACGCCTACCGGCACACCTCGAAGACCACCGTCAGGTACGGCGACCAGTCCGCGCAGCTGAAGGAGATCCGGGCGTTCGATCCCGAGCGGCAGGGCCGCTGGTCATTCTCCTCCCAGCAGGCCACGCTGCGCCGTCTGGACAGGGCGTTCACCGCGTTCTTCCGCCGGGTGAAGGCCGGTCTCGCGCCGGGATACCCCAGGTTCAAGGGCACCGGCCACTTCGACACGGTGACCTTCCCGAAGGACGGGGACGGCTGCCGCTGGGACTCCACTCCCCACGACCGGCAGACCCGGGTACGGCTGCAGGGCGTCGGGCACGTCCGCGTGCACCGGCACCGGCCCGTGCGCGGCCGAGTCAAGACGATCAGCGTGAAGCGGGAGGGCCGCCGCTGGTACGTCGTCCTCGCCTGCGACGACGTGCCCGCCGAGCCGCTGCCCGCGACGGGAAGCACCGTGGGCATCGACATGGGCGTGACGCACTTCCTCACCACGTCCGACGGTGAGCACATGGAGAACCCGCGCTTCCTGGAGACGATGGCAAAGGAGCTGGCCACCGCCCAGCAGCACCTTTCGACATTCCCCCGCCGCACCCGGCGCCGCACGAAGAAGCACCGGGCCGCCGCCCGGAAGGTCGCCACGATCCACGCGAAGATCCGCAGGCAGCGGCTCGACCACCACCACAAGCGGGCGAACGAACTGATCCGCGATCACGACGTGATCGCCCACGAGAACCTGAACACCGCCGGGATGACCAAAAGACCGGCAGCCAAGCCCGACCCCGAGCGGCCCGGCGGCTTTCTGACGAACGGAGCCGCCGCGAAGGCCGGACTCAACCGCAGCATCCTGAATGCGGGTTGGGGGATGTTCCTGGGAATCCTGGCG
This sequence comes from Streptomyces sp. 13-12-16, assembly GCF_002114215.1. Classification (GTDB taxonomy): domain Bacteria; phylum Actinomycetota; class Actinomycetes; order Streptomycetales; family Streptomycetaceae; genus Streptomyces. The sequence continues at coordinate 3,144 of NZ_NCTE01000497.1, forward strand.
CAGAAGGCTGAGAGTGCCGCTCGCCGCGTGATCCCAGTGGACGCCCACAACACCTCCCGCACCTGCCCCGACTGCGGGCACGTCGCGAAGGAGAACCGTCTCACCCAAGCCGACTTCAAGTGCACCGCGTGCGGCTTCACCGCCAACGCGGACCACGTCGGCGCGCTCAATGTGCTCAGCAGGGCCGGGCTGGTCCTCTGCGACGGTGTTTAGCCACCGACACAGGAAGCTCGCGACTTCAGTCGTGGGTGGAGTCACGTCGTCGTCATGCCTGCTCATCGTGGGTCTGAGGACCCTTCGTGAGGATCGGACAGATGACTTGGAAGCGGGGCGGCCGGGCGATGAGTTCCGCGGCCGGGATCGGTCTGTCTTCCAGGACCACCGTCAAGAGGAGCAGCCCGATGACCGACACCCCCCTCGACCTCGGACCGCAGACGCGGATCGTGGCGCGCCTCGCCGAGGGCGTCACCGACGAACAGCTGGCGGACGGGACGCCCTGTCCGCGGTACGCGGTACGGAACGTGCTGGGCCACCTCCTCGGGCTGGCCGTAGCCTTCCGGGACGCGGGCCGCAAGGACCTGGGCGTCACCACGGACACCGGCCCGGAGGCCGCCGTGCCCGACATCGGGCCCGGCTGGCGCGAGGAACTGCCCAAGGCGCTCGACGAACTCGCCGAGGCCTGGCGGGACCCGGCGGCCTGGACCGGCATGACCCGCGCGGGCGGCGTCGACCTGCCGGGCGCGGTCGCCGGTGCCGTCGTCACCGACGAACTGGTGATCCACGGCTGGGACCTGGCCCGCGCGACCGGTCTGACCTACGCGCCCGACCCCGCCCCGCTGCGGGCGTCGTACGACTTCCTCCTGGCCGCCGCCGCGGACTCCGACGGGGGTGGCGGCATCTTCGGCCCCGTCGTCCCCGTCCCGCCCGGCGCCCCGCTCCTGGACCGGACGATCGGGCTGAGCGGCCGGGACCCGGGCTGGACGCGGCCGGCGTGACGACAGGGCCCACCGAAGACGGGGTCCGCCCGAAGACGGGGCCCGCATGACCACGGGGCCCGCACAAAAGCACGCGCGAGGGCCGGGGAGCGCTTCGTAACCTCCCCGCATGACTCTCACCCTCACCGTCCTCGGCACCGCCTCCCCGCACCCCGGCCCGGACCGCCCCAGCTCCGGGTACCTCCTGCGCGGCGGGGGCGCCGAGGTGTGGGTCGACGCCGGGTTCGGGACGTTCGCCGAGTTGCGGCGGCACACGGACCCGGCGCGCGTCGACGCCATATGGATCTCCCACCTGCACGCCGATCACAGCGCCGATCTGCTCGCCGCCGTGTACGGCCTGGCGTACGGCGGGCTCACCCCGCCCGCGCCGATCCCGGTCCACGCGCCGGCCGACTGCGCGCAGCGGATCGCCGGGTTCCTCGGGCGCCCCGACGCCGGTTTCCTCAGCGGAATCCTGGACTTCCGGCCGCTGTACGACGGGCAGGTCGTCCACTACGGCGGCCTGTCCCTCACCTCCACCGCCGTCGTCCACGACGTGGAGGCCTACGGGCTGCGCGCCGAGTGCGCGGGGCGCGTCCTCGCCTACTCGGGGGACAGCGGACCGTGCCCCGCCCTCACCGGACTCGCCCGCGCCGCCGACCTGTTCCTCTGCGAGGCGGACATCGACGAGCATCGCGAAAGCGAACGGGTCCATCTGACGCCCGAGGACACCGGTGACACCGCCCGGCGGGCGGGCGCGCGCGAACTGCTCGTCACGCACGTCGGCCCCACGCTCACCCCCGAGGCCGCGACCGCCCGGGCCGCCGCCGCCTTCGGCGGACCCACCGCCACCGCACGGGAGGGCAGTACGTACGTCGTGTGAGGCAACAGAAACTTTCTGTGTCAGAAGCATTGACGAAACTCTGGGCCACTCCTACGGTCATCGGCGTCGTACTTCGTACGTCATATATGAGACGCGATACGCGAGATCCGACGCGAAATTCCGAGAGGCGCGCATGACCTCTGTGCCCACGCCGATCCCCTCCCGCACGCAGTACGTGCTGGAGGAGATCAAACGCCGCATACTCACCGGCCGGTTCACACCGGGCCAGGCCCTGGTCGAGACCGACCTCGCCGCACAGTTCGGGGTGTCCAAGACCCCGGTGCGCGAGGCGCTCAAGACCCTGGCCGGCACCGGTCTGGTCGTGATGAGCCAGTACAAGGGCGTCACGGTGCGCATGGTCGACGCGGACATGGCACGCGAGGTCTACGACGTGCGGCTGCTCCTGGAGCCCGAGGCGCTCAGGCGCGCCGTGCGCCGCGGCGCCTCCCTGGACGCCGCACGCGACGCGCTGACCCGGGCCGACCAGGCCGACGACACCGCCGAACGGTCGCTCGCCAACCGCGCGTTCCACCGCGCCCTCTACGTGCCCTGCGGCAACCCGCTGCTCGGCCGGATGCTCGACGAGGTCCGCGACCAGGCCGCCCTCGTCTCGGCCGTCGCCTGGGCCGCCGACCCCTCCTGGGAACGGGAGGCGAGCGAGCACCGCGAGATCCTGCGGCTCGCGCTCGACGGGGACGCGGACGGCGCGGCGCGCGCCCTGCACTCGCACATCGCGTCGTTCGTGCGACGGGCCTTCCCCGAAGTCGAAGAGGACTTCGAGGCGGCCCCGGAAGCCCAGAAAGAGGACGGTCAGGCATGACAACGACGTTCGAGACCCAGCGGGCGGCCCTGGCCGACGTGGTGGCGATCCCGGTGACCCCGTTCGCCGAGGACGGCTCCGTCGACCCAGGCACCTACCGGGCCCTGCTGCGTCGTCTCCTCGACGGTGGCATCACGACCCTCACCCCCAACGGCAACACCGGCGAGTTCTACGCCCTGACCCCCGACGAGCGCCGGCTGGTCACCGAGCTGACCGTCGAGGAGGCCGGCGGCCGCTCGGCGATCCTGGTCGGGGTGGGCCACGACGTGCCCACCGCCGTCGACTCCGCGCGGCACGCCCGTGAACTCGGCGCGCAGATGGTGATGGTGCACCAGCCCGTCCACCCCTACGTCTCCCAGAGCGGCTGGGTCGACTACCACCGCGCGATCGCCGAGGCGGTGCCCGAACTGGGCGTCGTCCCCTACATCCGCAACGCCCAGCTCACCGGCGCCCGGCTCGCCGAACTCGCCGACGCCTGCCCCAACGTGATCGGCGTGAAGTACGCCGTGCCGGACGCGTCGAAGTTCGCCGCCTTCGCCCGGGACGCGGGACTGGAGCGGTTCGTGTGGGTGGCGGGGCTGGCCGAGCCGTACGCCCCCTCCTACTTCTCGGCCGGCGCCACCGGCTTCACCTCGGGCCTGGTCAACGTCGCCCCGTCCGTCTCGCTGAACATGATCGAGGCGCTGCGCTCCGGCGACTACCCGACCGCCATGAAGGTGTGGGAGCAGATCCGCCGCTTCGAGGAACTGCGCGCCGCCAACGGCTCCGCCAACAACGTCACCGTCGTCAAGGAGGCCCTCGCCTCCCTCGGCCTGTGCCGCCGCGAGGTCCGCCCGCCGAGCAGGCCGCTGCCGGAGAGCGAGCGCGCCGAGGTCGCCGCCATCGCCGCGGGGTGGTCGGTATGAGCCCCCGCAAGTCCCCCGAGCAGCTCCGCAGCCACCAGTGGTACGGCACCGACGGCCTGCGTTCCTTCAGCCACCGCGCCCGCACCCGCCAGCTCGGCTACCTCCCCGAGGAGCACCTGGGCAAGCCGGTCATCGCGATCCTGAACACCTGGTCCGACATCAACCCCTGCCACGTCCACCTGCGTGACCGCGCGCAGGCCGTCAAGCGGGGGGTGTGGCAGGCGGGCGGCTTCCCCCTCGAATTCCCGGTCTCCACCCTCAGCGAGACCTTCCAGAAGCCGACCCCCATGCTCTACCGCAACCTCCTCGCCATGGAGACCGAGGAGCTGCTGCGGTCGTACCCGGTCGACGGCGCCGTGCTGATGGGCGGCTGCGACAAGTCCACGCCCGCCCTGCTGATGGGTGCCGCCAGCGCCGACCTGCCCACCGTGTTCGTGCCCGCCGGGCCCATGCTGCCCGGACACTGGCGCAACGAGGTCCTCGGCTCCGGCACCGACATGTGGAAGTACTGGGACGACAAGCGCGCCGGTGTCATCGGCGACTGCGAGATGCAGGAGCTGGAGAGCGGCCTGGCCCGCTCGCCCGGCCACTGCATGACCATGGGCACGGCGTCCACGCTGACCGCCGCCGCCGAGGCCCTCGGCGTCACGGTGCCGGGCGCGTCCAGCATCCCGGCCGTCGACTCCGGGCACGACCGGATGGCCGCCAAGGCGGGGATGACGATCGTCGACCTGGTCCACAAGGACCGGAAGCTGAGCGACGTCCTCACCGCGGACGCCTTCGAGGACGCGGTCACCACCGTCCTCGGACTCGGCGGCTCCACCAACGCCGTCATCCACCTGATCGCCATGGCCGGACGCGCCGGCGTCAAGCTCACCCTCGACGACTTCGACCGCATCGCCCGCACCGTCCCGGTGCTGGCCAACGTGCGGCCCGGCGGCCAGACGTACCTGATGGAGGACTTCCACTTCGCGGGCGGACTGCCCGGGTTCCTCTCCCGGATCCCGGACCTGCTCCACCTGGACCGTCCCACCGTCTGCCACGACACCCTGCGCGAGCAGATAGCCGGCGCACAGGTGCACGATGACGACGTCATCCGGCCCCGCGACAACCCGGTCGCGGAGGAGGGCGGGGTCGCCGTACTGCGCGGCAACCTCTGCCCGGACGGCGCCGTCATCAAGCACATCGCCGCCGAACCGCACCTGCTGAAGCACACCGGTACCGCCGTCGTCTTCGACGACTACAAGCAGATGCAGCGGACCATCAACGACCCGGCGCTGAACATCACCGCCGACAGCGTGCTGGTCCTGCGCAACGCCGGCCCCAAGGGCGGCCCCGGCATGCCCGAGTACGGGATGCTGCCCCTGCCCGACCACCTGCTCAAGCAGGGGGTGCGGGACATGGTGCGGATCTCCGACGCCCGGATGAGCGGGACGAGTTACGGCGCGTGCGTCCTGCACGTCGCCCCCGAGTCGTACGTCGGCGGACCGCTCGCCCTGGTGCGCACCGGGGACTCGATCACCCTCGACGTCGAGAACCGCGTCCTCCGGCTCGATGTCGACGACGAGGAGCTGGAGCGCCGCCGGGAGCGGTGGACGCCGCCGCCCGTGCGCTACGAACGCGGCTACGGCGCGCTCTACAACGAGCAGATCACGCAGGCCGACACCGGCTGCGACTTCGAGTTCCTCGCCCGGCCGGGCACGGTCCAGGACCCGTACGCCGGCTGACCGGCCGTAGGTCCCGGCCCCCGCACACATACGAAGAAAGCGCTTCCCCCGCACACGCACCACACAGCAAGACGTACCGAGAAACGGAGAACAGTCATGGCCCATGCCGCAGCCGTGGCGAAACCGCCCAGGCCACCCCGGCGGCGCCGTGCCTCCGCCACGCCCCGCAGGCTCCCTTACCTGCTGATCGGGCCGGCCGCCCTGCTCATGCTGGGTTTCATCGCCTACCCGGTCATCAGCGTCTTCTACTACAGCCTGCAGAACTACAACCCCACCAAGCCCTGGCGCAACGGTTACGCGGGCTTCGACAACTTCACCCGCATCTTCACCGAGGACCCGCTGTTCTGGGACACCCTCGTCTTCAGCGCCAAGTGGGTCTTCGTCGAGGTCGGACTGCAGCTGCTGTTCGGCCTGGCCCTCGCCCTCATCGTCAACCAGACCTTCGTCGGCCGCGCCCTGGGCCGCGCCATGGTCTTCTCGCCGTGGGCCGTCTCCGGCGTGCTGACCTCCGCGATCTGGGTGCTGCTCTACAACTCCCAGACCGGCATCACCCGTTACCTCGCGGACATGGGCATCGGCGACTACGGCGTCAGCTGGCTGTCGGACACCTCCACCGTCTTCCCGGCGGTGGTCGTCGCCGACCTGTGGCGCGGTGTCCCCTTCTTCGCGATCCTCATCCTCGCCGACCTCCAGTCCGTCTCGAAGGACCTCTACGAGGCCGCCGAGGTCGACGGTGCCAGCCGCATCAAGCAGTTCTGGCACATCACGCTGCCGCACCTGAAGGACGCCATCATCCTGTCCACGCTGCTGCGCGCGGTGTGGGAGTTCAACAACGTCGACCTGCTCTACACGCTGACCGGCGGCGGACCCGCGGGCGAGACCACGACACTGCCGCTGTACATCGCCAACACCTCGGTGGACGCCCACGACTTCGGCTACGCGTCGGCCCTGACCACGGTCGCGTTCCTCATCCTGCTCTTCTGCTCGATGGTCTACCTGCGGCTGAGCAAGTTCGGAGGCGAGAAGTGATCACCAAAGAGGCCCCCCTGGCCGCCCCCGCCCCCGCGCGCGCCACCCCCGAGCCGCCCCGGCCGAACAAGAAGCGCCGGGCCTGGGACGAGGCACCCCGCTGGCAGATCTACCTGCCGCTGGGCATCTACCTCGTCTTCACCCTCATCCCCTTCTACTGGATCCTGCTGTTCGCGCTCCGCCCGGCCGGCTCCACCTCGCTGTTCCCCTGGCCGATGACGACCGTCCACTTCGAGAAGGTCTGGACGGACCGCAGCTTCGGCACCTTCTTCTACAACAGCGTGCTGGTCGGCGTCGCCACCCTGATCATGACGACCCTGGTCGCCCTGGCCGGCGGCTACGCCCTCGCCCGGTTCGACTTCAAGATCAAGCGGGCCTTCATGCTGGCCCTGCTCTGCTCCCAGTTCGTGCCCGGCGCGCTGCTGCTGGTCCCGCTGTTCGAGATCTTCGCCGAACTGCAGATGATCAACTCCCTCGGCAGCGTCATCATCGCCGAGACGGTCTTCCAGCTGCCGTTGTCGATCATCCTGATCAGCAACTTCATCAAGAACGTGCCGTACTCCCTGGAGGAGGCCGCCTGGGTCGACGGCTGCAACCGGTTCAAGGCCTTCCGGGTGGTCGTCCTGCCGCTGCTGCGGCCCGGTCTGATCGCCGTCGGCTCCTTCGCCTTCGTCCACTCCTGGAACCACTTCCTGTTCGCCCTGATGTTCCTCAACAACCAGGAGAAGCAGACCATCCCGGTCGGCCTCAACACCCTGATGAGCGCGGACAGCGTCGACCTCGGCGCGCTCGCCGCGGGCGGCATCATCGCGGCCGTCCCCGTCGTGATCGTCTTCGCCTTCATCCAGAAGTGGCTGATCACCGGGTTCAGCGCGGGGGCGGTGAAGGGATGACCCCACCTCGGACCGCGCCCGGCACCCCGCTGCCCGTCGTCCTCGCCGGCGCCCGCGGCCACGGCCGCTGGCACGTGGCGAACATCCGCCGCCTCGAAGCGGAGGGCATCGTACGGCTCGCCGGCATCTGCGAACTCACCCCGCTCACCGAGGAGGAGTCCGGCGGTGAGCTCCCCGAGCAGTCACCCGACTTCGGCGCGCTGCTGGACTCCACCGGCGCCCGGATCGCGGTGATCTGCACCCCGATCCCGACCCACACCGACCTCGCCCTCGCGGCGGCCGGGCGGGGCGTGCACATCCTGCTGGAGAAGCCGCCGGCGCCGTCGTACGCCGAGTACCGGCGGATGGCCGACGGGGTCGCCGCGGCCCGGGTCGCCTGCCAGATCGGCTTCCAGTCGCTGGGCTCGCACGCCGTGCCCGCGATCCGCGAACTGGTCGCCGAGGGCGCCGTCGGCCGGGTGACGGGGATCGGCGGAGCCGGTGCCTGGGTGCGGCCCGAGGAGTACTTCCGACGGGCGCCCTGGGCGGGCCGGCGCCGGCTGAACGGCGTCGACGTCGTCGACGGCGCGCTCACCAACCCGCTCGCCCACGCCGTCGCCACCGCCCTCGCGCTCGCCGACAGCACCCGCGCCGAGGACGTCGCCGGCATCGAGACCGAGCTGCTGCGCGCCAACGACATCGAGTCCGACGACACCTCCTGCGTACGCGTCACCACCGCACGGGGCGGCTCGGTCACCGTCGCCGCGACCCTGTGCGCCGAGCGGGCCGACGAGCCGTACGTCCTGGTGCACGGCACCAGCGGCCGGATCACCTTCTGGTACAAGCAGGACCGCGTCCTGCTCCAGCGCGCCGGCCACGGCCCGCAGGAGATGCGGTTCGACCGCACCGACCTGCTGGAGAACCTCGTCGCCCACCTCACCGACGGCACCCCCCTGCTGGTCACCCCGGACCGGACGGGCGCCTTCATGCAGGTCGTCGAGGCGATCCGCAAGGCCCCCGACCCGGCTCCGCTGCCCGACGGAGCCTGGCACCGCGTCCCCGGCGAGAACCGCCGGGTCGTGCCCGGCATCGACGGTCTCGTCGCGGCCGCCGCCGACACCCTGTCCCTCTACTCCGAACTGGGCGCCCCCTGGGCCCCGCCCGCCCACCACCTGCCGAAAGAGGTGAGCACCCGATGACCGGCAACGACTCCGTGGTGCTGCGCGTCGCGGGCCGGCCCGTGGGCCGGTACGTCACCCGGCCCGAACTGCCGGCCCGGCTCTCCCCGCGGCCGTACCTGCACCCCGTCACCACCCTGGCCGGCACGGCGGTCACCGAGCTGAGCCCCGCCGACCACGCACACCACCTCGGCGTCGGTGTCGCCGTTCCCGACGTCGAGGGGTTCAACTTCTGGGGCGGACGCACCTACGTCCGTGACCGGGGGCCGACCGAGCTGGACAACCACGGCTCCCAGCGGCACACCGCCTACCAGCTGCGCGACCCCGACGGGTTCGTCGAGGAGCTGCGCTGGATGGCCGCGCCGGGCGAGCTGCTGCGCGAGCGCCGCACGGTCGCCGCCACCGAACTCACCGGCACCGCCTGGGCGCTGGACTTCACCTTCTCCCTCACCAACGTCACGAGCGCGCCGCTCTCCATCGGCAGCCCCGCCACCAACGGCCGCCCCGGAGCCGCGTACGGCGGCTTCTTCTGGCGGGCCCGCAAGGAGGAGACGGCACCGGACGTCCTCACCGACCGCACCGAGGGCGAGAGCGAGGCGCACGGCCGGCCGGCCGACTGGATCGCGCTCGCCGGATCCACCTGGACGCTCGTCTTCGCGGGGGCCACCGAAGAGACCCGGCAGGACCCCTGGTTCGTCCGCACCGCCGAATACCCGGGCGTCGGCTCCTCCCTCGCCCACACCGACCGGCTGCCCTTGCCGCCCGGCGAGACCGTGGTCCGCCGGATCGTCACCGTCGTCGCCGACGGCCGGCTCGACCGGAGCGCCGCCGCCGCCCTGGTCCGCAAGGCGGTGAGCCCGTGACCGCCGAACGGACCGACACCACCTACCGCAACCCGGTCCTGAACGCCGACTGGTCCGACCCGGACGTGATCCGTGTCGGCGACGACTTCTACCTGACCGCCTCCAGCTTCGGCCGCGCCCCCGGACTGCCCCTGCTGCACTCCCGCGACCTGGTCAACTGGACCCTCGTCGGCCACGCCCTCGAACGCCTGGAACCCGAGTCCGAGTTCACGACACCCCGGCACGACTGCGGGGTCTGGGCCCCGTCCCTGCGCCACCACGACGACCGGTTCTGGATCTTCTGGGGCGACCCCGACCAGGGCATCTTCCAGGTCAACGCCCCCGGGATCCGCGGCCCCTGGACCCGGCCGCTGCTGGTGAAGGCCGGCAAGGGCCTGATCGACCCGTGCCCCCTGTGGGACGACGAGACCGGCGAGGCCTACCTCGTGCACGCCTGGGCCAAGTCCCGCTCCGGCGTCAAGAACCGCCTCACCGGCCACCGGATGCACCCCCACGGCACCGAACTCCTCGACGAGGGCGAGGTGATCGTCGACGCCGACCGCATCCCCGGCTGGTTCACCCTGGAAGGGCCCAAGCTCTACCGGCACGACGGCTGGTTCTGGATCCTCGCCCCCGCCGGGGGAGTGGAGACCGGCTGGCAGGGCGCCTTCCGCTCCCGCGAGTTCTTCGGCCCGTACGAGGAGAAGGTCGTCCTCGAACAGAAGGACACCGACGTCAACGGCCCCCACCAGGGCGGCTGGGTGCGCACCCCGTCCGGCGAGGACTGGTTCCTGCACTTCCAGCAGCGCGGCCCGTACGGCCGTGTCGTGCACCTCCAGCCGATGAGCTGGGGGGCGGAAGGCTGGCCGGTGCTCGGGGACGACGGCGCCCCCGTCGCCGAACACCGCCGCCCGGACCTGCCGCCGCAGCCCCCCGCCGCGCCGGCCACCGACGACGACTTCCCCGGCGGACGGTTCGGCCGCCAGTGGACGTGGACCGCCAACCCGAAGGAGGGCTGGGCCACCCAGCACTCCGCCGACGGGCTCCGACTGACCTGCGTCCGCTCCGCCGCCGCGCACGACCTGCGCAGACTGCCCCACGTCCTGACCCAGCGGCTGCCCGGCACCCCGTGCGCCGTCGAGGTGGAACTGCGGCTCGACAGCGAGGAACCCGGGGCACGCGCCGGGCTCACGGTCCTCGGCGACGCCTACCGCTGGATCGGGCTCCAGCGCGGCGCGGACGGCACGGTGCACCTGGTGCACCGGTTCGCCGAGACGGTCGCCGACGAGGAACGCGACGCCGACCACCCGAGACCCGCTCCCGGCGGCCGGGCCCTGCTGCGCGTCGACATCGGCGCCGGGGCGCGCTGCCGCTTCTCCTACGACACCGGGGACGGCTTCCGCCCCTCCGGCCAGGTCTTCGCCGCCACCCCCTGGCGCTGGGTCGGTGCCCTGCTCGGCCTGGTCGCCGTGGCGCCCACCGGCCAGGGACACGCCGGTACCGCCACGTTCACGCGGTTCCGGATCAGCACCCCGGCGTACGGCTGAACACCGCCGTACGTCCCGACCGACCCCCCACAACTTCACAGTCCGTTGGATCCAGAAGAAGAGAGCCGACCAATGAAGATCAGCATTCTCAGAAACAGCGCAGGCAGGCGCCGGACCTCCACCGCCGTCGCCCTGGGGGCCGTGCTCGCCCTGACCGCCACCGCCTGCGGCGACGACGGCAGCGGCGGCGGGGACGGGGCCGAGGGCAGCGGCAAGGGCAAGATCGTCTTCTGGGACAACAACGGCGGTGTCCGCACCGAGATCTGGAAGGAGGTCATCGCCGACTTCGAGAAGGCGAACCCGGACATCGACGTCCAGTACGTCGGTATCGCCTCCACGGAGTACCAGTCCAAGGTCGACACCGCCATCCAGGGCGGCGGCCTGCCGGACGTCGGCGGCATCAGCGCCTCGATGCTCGCGGGCTTCGCCGCCCAGGGCGCGCTCGACACGCTGGACTTCCGGCTGGCCAAGTCGCCGCTGAACGGCAAGCTCAACAAGGACATGATCGAGTCGCTGCGCGCCGCCGGCGGCGGGGACGACAAGCTGTACTCGATCCCGACCTCGGCGAACAACGGCGTGCTGTACTACCGCACCGACCTGTTCGAGAAGGCGGGCCTGGAGGAGCCGACCACCTGGGACCGGTTCTACGAGGCCGCCGAGAAGCTGACGAACAAGGGCAAGAACGAGTTCGGCTACACCATCCGCGGCGGTGCCGGCTCCATAGCCCAGGCCCTGGACGCGATGTACGGGCAGTCCGGCATCACCTCGTTCTGGGACTCCTCCGGCAAGAAGACCACGGTCAACGACCCGAAGAACGTCGAGGCCCTGGAGAAGTACGCGGCCCTGTTCAAGAAGGTCACCCCCGCGGCCGACCTGAACAACGACTTCACCAAGATGGTCGCGCAGTGGGACTCCGGCACGATCGGCATGCTGAACCACAACCTCGGTTCGTACCAGGACCACGTCAAGGCGCTCACCACCGAGAAGTTCCGGGGCATCCCGCAGCCGACCGGGCCCGGCGGCAAGCGGGTCCAGGTCTCCAACCCGGTCGACGGCGTCGGCATGTTCAAGAGCTCCAAGAACAAGGAGGCCGCCTGGAAGTTCATCGAGTTCGCCACGTCGGCGCAGTCGAGCTCGAAGTTCAACGAGTCGGCCGGCCAGGTGCCCGCGCACATGGACGCCGCGAAGGACGAGTGGATCAACAAGGCGGAGCCCACGAAGCTGGCGGCCACCGCGTTGAGCGACGGTTCCACCACGATCGTCCAGCTGCCGTACTACCTGCCGGACTGGAACACGATCTCCAAGGCCGACAACGAGCCGAACTTCCAGAAGGTGCTTCTGGGGGACATGAGCGCGAAGGAATTCCTGGACACCATGGCCGAGCAGCTGAACGAGGCCCAGGCCGAGTGGCAGGAGCAGATGGGCTGATCGGTGGTTCCACCGGGGGCGGCCCGTTCCGTACGCGGCCGCGGGCCGTCCCCGGCTTGTCGCCCCCGCGTGGCGGAGCCGCACGTCGAAACAGCCCCGCGCCCCCGGAGGGGCGCTCCACCGTCCCCTGTTGAAAGGCACAGCCCGTGTCAGTCAGCCGTAGACAGGTCACTTCCGCTGCCGTCGCCTCCCTTCCCCTGGCGTTCGCCGCGACCGGTACCGCTCATGCCGGCGGACGCCGCCACCGCACCCTCCACATCGCCGGTGATTCCACCGCCGCCCAGAAATACGCCGACGCCGCGCCCGAGACCGGGTGGGGAATGGCGTTGCCGTTCCTGCTGCACCGGCATCTCACCGTCGCCAATCACGCCGTGAACGGGCGGAGTTCCAAGAGCTTCGTCGACGAGGGGCGGCTCGAGGCGATCCTCTCCTCGATCCGGCCCGGTGACCTCCTCCTCGTCCAGTTCGCGCACAACGACGAGAAGTCCGCCGATCCCACCCGCTACACCGAGCCCTGGTCGACGTACCAGGAGTACCTGCGGATGTACGTCCAGGGGGCGCGGGCCCGTGGGGCGCGGCCCGTGCTGGCCACCGCCGTGGAGCGGCGGCGGTTCGACGCGGAGGGGCGTGCCGTGCCGAGCCACGGGGAGTACCCGGAGGCGATGCGGGCGCTGGCCGCCGAGGAACGGGTCGCGCTGCTCGACGTCCAGGCCCTGTCGCTGGCGCTGTGGCAGGAGCTCGGCGCCGAGGAGACCAAGAAGTACTTCAACTGGACGGCGACCGAGCAGGACAACACGCACTTCAATCCGCCGGGCGCGATCGCCGTGGCGCGACTGGTCGCCCGGGAGCTGCTGCGCACCCGGGTGCTCGCGCCGCGCGACGTGCGGAGGCCGGACGCGGAGATCCCGGAGTCGTGGATCACCTGGCCGGAGGCCGCCGCGTAACACCCCCTGGACCACGAAGAAGGAGAGCCGCACCATGAGCACATCGAGATGGCATGGGCATGCCACGGTGAGAGCCGCGTCGCTGGCCGGCTGCACCGCCCTCGTGCTGGGCCTGACCGGCACCGGCGCCCAGGCCCACTCCCCGTCGCACCACCACCGTGACGCCGCCCGGCAGACGCTGGGCGCGGGCGACGGCTGGGCCTCCTACGGCACCGGCACCACCGGAGGCGCCGACGCCGACCGCGAGCACGTCCACACCGTGCGTACCTGGGCCGAGTTCAAGGCGGCCCTGGCGGACGGCGGAGACGCCCCGAAGATCATCAAGGTGAAGGGGACCATCGACGCGGTCTCCGAGGGCTGCGAGGCGTTCGCCGCGCCCGGCTACGACTTCGACGCCTACCTGGAGGCGTACGCACCGGAGACCTGGGGCCTGGAGCAGGACCTGAGCGCCGAGCCGGACGACAGCCAGGAGGGCCTGCGCAGGGCCTCCGCCACCGCCCAGGACACGGCCATCAAGGCGACCGTCCCCTCCAACACCACGATCATCGGTGTCGGCCGGAACGCCGGCATCAAGGGCGCCAGCCTGCAGATCAAGGGCGTGGACAACGTCATCGTCCGCAACCTCACCCTCGAGAGCCCGGTCGACTGCTTCCCGCAGTGGGACCCGACCGACGGCGACCGGGGCAACTGGAACTCCGAGTACGACACCGCCGTCGTGTACGGCTCCACCCACGTCTGGCTGGACCACAACACGTTCACCGACGGCGAGCACCCCGACAGCGAGGCCCCGACCCACTTCGGCATGCTGTACCAGCAGCACGACGGCGAGCTGGACATCGTCCGGGGCGCCAACTACGTCACCGCCTCCTGGAACGTCTTCACCGAGCACGACAAGACGATCCTCATCGGCAACAGCGACAGCGAGTCCACCGCCGTCGGCGACCGGGGCAAGCTGAAAACGACCTTCCACCACAACCTGTTCTCCGGCCTGGTCGAGCGCGCGCCGCGCGTCCGCTTCGGACAGGTCGACGTGTACAACAACCACTTCGTGGCGGAGGACGGCTACTCCTACAGCTTCGGCGTCGGCAAGGAGTCCCAGCTCGTCGCCGAGCACAACGCCTTCACCCTGGCGAAGGGCATCAGCCCGGCGAAGATCCTCAAGAAGTGGAGCGAGGCACCGCTCACCGCCGCCCACAACGTGGTCAACGGCGAGCGCACGGACCTGATCGCCGTGCACAACGCGGAGATCCCGGCCGAGACCCTCCAGTCCGGCGCGGGCTGGACGCCCACCCTGCGCACCGCCGTCCACCCGGCCCGGGTCGTGCCGTTCCTGGTCAAGCACGGCGCGGGCGCCGGCCGCGTCCGCTGACCCTCCCCGACGGCCGGCCGGGGCGGTCCGCCCCCACCGCGGACCGCCCCGGCCCGTCCGACGTCCCCAAGGAGCACCCGCATGCCCACGCCCCTGCAC
>NZ_NCTE01000049.1 GCF_002114215.1 Streptomyces sp. 13-12-16
CGCCGGCGCTGCCCGGGGCCGGGCGCGGCCGCCCTTCGCCGGCCGGAACCCCGACCGCTCCGACGGACGCCGGCCCACGGCACCGAGGCCCTGGACGCCCCGCCCACCGGTGATGACGCCCCCTCGCACGAGTGGGGCCGATCGGCCCTGGCCTCCCGGCCCGGGATTGCGCAGGATGTGAGGGCCGGGGGATTCCGGACGGCGTGGACGATCACACAGCGTGGACGAGGAGCAATCGATGGCGGACGGCGAGCAGCCCGGACCCGACAGCCCGATCCGGGTCTTCCTGCTGGACGACCACGAGGTGGTCCGGCGAGGGGTGCACGACCTGCTGAACGACGAACCGGACATCACCGTGGTCGGCGAGGCCGCCACCGCGGAGCAGGCCCTGGTCCGCGTTCCCGCCCTGCGCCCCCAGGTCGCGGTCCTGGACGTACGGCTGCCGGACGGGGACGGGGTGAGCGTGTGCCGCGAGCTGCGCTCGGCCATGCCCGACCTGGCCTGTCTGATGCTGACCTCGTTCGACGACGAGGAGGCCCTGCTCGACTCGATCATGGCCGGTGCCTCCGGATACGTGCTGAAGCAGATCCGCGGCTCCGACCTGGTGACCGCCGTGCGCACGGTGGCCCGCGGCCAGTCGCTGCTCGACCCGAGCGCCACCACCCGGCTGATGGCCCGGCTGCGCGGCGGACAGCGGAAGGAGGAGGAGCAGCCGGAGGCGCTGCCCGGGCTGACCGACCGGGAGCGCGAGATCCTGGCCCTGATCGGTGAGGGACTGACCAACCGCCAGATCGGCCAGCGGCTGTACCTGGCCGAGAAGACGGTCAAGAACCACATCTCCCGGCTGCTGGCGAAGCTCGGTGTGGAGCGCCGCATCCAGGCCGCCGTCATCGCCACCCAGGTCCAGGACCGGCTGCGGCAGGAGGACCGCTGACGGCCGCCGCGGCGAGCCGCGCCGGCCGTCGGCCGCGGCTCACCGCCCGGCCGTCGCTCCCCTGAGCTCGCGTCCGGTGACCACCTCGGCCTCGATGCGCACGAAGACCGTCTCCCGCAGCGGCATCCACGAGGCCGGACCGGTCCGTACGAACCGTTCGTGCTCGGCCGGGCCGGTCACCACGGTGGCCCGTCCGGTGACGATCACGCTCCAGCCGGAGCGGGCCTCCGCGTGGAACTCGTCCGCCTCGAAGGCGACCACGGTGCCGTCGACGGCGCGTACGAGGTCCGAGCCCGGGGAGGTGGCCAGGAGCACGGAGGCGTCCGTGTCCAGGGAGAAGTTGACGGGCAGGACCGCGGGCAGGGCCTGCCGGGTGTAGATCACACGGCCGACCGGCACCCCGGCCGGCAGGCGGAGGCACTCCTGCCGGTCGAGCGCGCGAAAGGCGTCGTTCTGGAACATCCCCCCATCGTCGCCGTGGGCCCGGCCGGGGGGTAGGGCCGGTCGGCCCTACCCCCCGGCCGGGCCCCTTTCCGCGTTCCTGGTGTGGCTGTTGACCACGCGGGGGGACACGGATCGTAGAGTCGTGCGCGGCGAAACCGATCACGAATCCAACGGGCGGTCCTGCCCGGAGCGGAGTGGCACGGTGAGCCACGGAGACCGGCGCGGCGCGGACACGGGCGGGCATGGACGGCGAGCTGGCGGAGGCGCTGGTGCGCAGCCGCCGCTACTTCACCGGAGCCGAGACCTCCGAGGACCTGCGCTCGCTGCACCGCAAGGGCGGCCGCCAGGCGGACGAGTTCTACCGGGACCGCTGGTCGCACGACAAGGTGGTGCGCTCCACCCACGGTGTGAACTGCACCGGCTCCTGCTCGTGGAAGGTGTACGTCAAGGACGGCATCATCACCTGGGAGGCCCAGCAGACGGACTACCCGTCCGTCGGCCCGGACCGCCCCGAGTACGAGCCGCGCGGCTGCCCCCGAGGAGCGGCCTTCTCCTGGTACACGTACTCGCCCACCCGCGTGCGCTACCCCTACGTACGCGGTGTGCTGCTGGGGATCTGTCGGCCCGGTCTTCTCGGCCACCACCGTCAACGACAAGGCGATGCACCTCTCCCTGACGGCGACCATCGGGCTGGGCCTGGCCGCGACCGTGGCGGCGAACATCGTCGGCGGCGGCTACGACTACCGCGAGACCATCTCCCCCTGGTCCCGCTCGATCTTCTACCTCCAGCCCGACCCGGACCTGATGACCGGCACCCCGGTCCTCTTCCAGCTCCACGCCGTCAGCGCCCTGCTGCTCTTCGCCGCCTGGCCCTTCACCCGGCTCGTCCACATGCTCACGGCCTCACCCGCCCCTACATCGTCTACCGCAGCCGCGGCGTCCGGCTCGGCGCCCGCGCACCCCACCGGGGCTGGGAACGCACGGGCTGACCGGCCGGCCCGCGCGGGCCGCCGTCCACGGCCGTCAGCCGCGTCCGCTGCCGTACGGGGCGTACAGGTCGAGCAGCCGGATCCGGGTGGCGTGCAGCCGCTGGGCGACCACCCGGCCGACCCACACGGCGATCATGCGGCCGAACTCGGGATCCTCGTCGCACAGCGTCCGTACGGCCTCCGCGTCGAACTCCCAGGCACGCACCGGGCTCGTGGTCCCGGCGCCCAGGTGCCACATGCGCGGCGGGTAGTGCCAGGACCAGCCGATCAGCTCGCCGTGGCCCAGCGACTCGATCACGGCCGCGCGGTGACCGGGGACCTGCAGGTCGAGGGCGACGGTTCCGGTCCGGACGATCCAGAACCGGTCGGCGCGCCGTCCTTCCTCGAACAGGCGCACCCCGGCCGGGAAGGAGACCTCGCGGGCGTGCCGCATCAGTCCTTCGCGGTGCGCGGCCGGGAGACCCGCGCTCAGAGTGGTGGTGGATGTCATCGCCCGTCTCCTTCCGTGCCCGCCGCCACAGCCGGACGGCGGCTTCGGTGCCCCCGGTGCCAGCGTGTGCCCGGCCGGGGGGAGACGCCACGGGCCGCCCGGCCCCCTCCGAGGGACCTTCGGCCCAACCGGCGGGCGGGGCGGGCCCGTCACCCGGCCGGACGGTCCTCCGGCGGCGTGTCGCCG
>NZ_NCTE01000498.1 GCF_002114215.1 Streptomyces sp. 13-12-16
GGCGGGGGTCCCTCCCACGCCGCCCGGGCAGTGGGGGAAGGCCGGCGGGGGACGGAGCGGCTGCCGATGCCGGCGGCACGGGTCCCGGACAGCGACCAGGAGGCACGGTAGGACATGTGTGGCATCGCAGGCACGTACCGGTGGCCGGACGGGAAGGCCGTGGCCGACCGGCTCACCGATGTCCTCGCCCATCGCGGTCCGGACGGGGCGGGCCGGTACAGCCGCCCCGTCGGCGACGGCGAGGTGCACCTCGGGCACCGCCGGCTGGCCATCGTCGACCTGTCGGAGACCGGCGCCCAGCCGATGGTCTCGGGCGGCCTCGTCCTGACGTACAACGGCGAGCTGTACAACGCGCCCGAGCTGCGTACGGAGCTGACGGCCGCCGGGGTGCGCTTCCGCGGCACCTCCGACACCGAGGTGGTCCTGGAGGCCTGGCGGCGCTGGGGCACGGACTGTCTGCCCCGGCTGCGCGGCATGTTCGCGTTCGGGATCTTCGACGAGCGGACCGGCGAACTGGTGCTGGCCCGGGACCAGTTGGGCATCAAGCCGCTGTTCCTGCTGCGACGCGGCACGGGTCTGGTGTTCGCCTCCGAGCTCAAGGCGCTCGCCGCGGTGACCGGCGGGTCGCTGGAGGTGGACCCCGCGGCCCTCGTGGCCTCGCTGCTGTACTACTGGGTGCCGGACTCGCGGTGCGCGTTCCGCGAGGCGGAGAAGCTGCCGCCGGGGAGCTGGCTGAGGTGCCGGCCCGACGGCCGGGTGGAGCGCGGCCGGTTCTGGAACCTGAGGGACGTCGCCGCCGAGGGCCGGGAGCGGGCCCTGGCCGGCGAGCGGCCGGACCTGGCCGCCGTCGTCGAGGAGTCGACCCGGCGGCACCTGCTCTCCGACGTGCCCGTGGCGACCTTCCTCTCCGGCGGCCTCGACTCCAGCTACCTGACCGCGCTGGCCGCCCGCCACCGACCCGGGATCTCCGCCTACACGATCGGGTTCCGCGCCGAGGACGCCAGGTTCGAGGCGATGCCGGACGACCTGCGGTACGCCCGGCGGGTGGCCGAGCGGTTCGGCGTCGACCTGCACGAGATCGAGATCGCCCCGGACGTGCTCGACCTGCTGCCGCGGATGACGTACCACCTGGACGAGCCGATCGGCGACCCCGCCGCCATCAACACCTTCCTGATCTGCTCGGCCGCCCGGGAGGCCGGGGTCAAGGTGATGCTGTCGGGGATGGGCGCCGACGAGCTGTTCGCCGGGTACCGCAAGCACCTGGCCAACCTGATCGCGCTGCGCTACCAGCGCGTCCCTCGGCCGCTGCGGCGCGGGGTGTCCGCGGCGGTGGACCGGCTGCCGGTCGCGACGAGTCGCCGGGGGTACCGGTCGGTGCGCTTCGCGAAGCGGTTCCTCTCCTTCGCCGACCTGCCGGAGGAGACCGCGTTCCGGCGCAGCTACACCATGTACGACCGGGACGAGCTGCTCGCCCTGATCGACCCCGACCTGGCCCCGGCGGTCGACGACGTGCTGACCGAGCACGCGGACACCTACCAGGACAACGACCTCGACGACTTCGTCAACCGCATGTGCCTGGGCGACGCCCGGATGTTCCTGCCGGGCCTGAACCTCGCCTACACGGACCGCTCCAGCATGGCCGCGTCGACCGAGGTGCGGGTGCCGTACGTGGACGTCGAGGTGGTGAAGGCGGCGTTCGCCTTCCCCGGCGACCGCAAGATCGCCGGACGGCAGGGCAAGGCCGTCCTCAAGGAGGCGGCCACGTCGATCCTGCCGCGGGAGATCGTGTACCGGCCCAAGGGCCTGTTCAGCGCCCCGCTGCGGGCCTGGATGAGCCGGGACCTGGCGCCGCTGGTGCGCGAGGTGGTCGACGACGGCGAGCTGGTCCGTTCCGGGATCCTGCGCCGCGACGCGCTTCAGCGGCTCGTCGCCGAGGACGCCGCCGGGCAGCGGGACTTCTCCAAGCATCTGTGGCACGTGCTGACCCTCGAGTACTGGTACCGCGGCGCGACCTCCAAGGCCGGCCAGACCCCTTCCTTGACGGCGTAGAGAACAAGAGGACTTCCGGTGAAACAGGTTGTGCAGAACTACAAGAGCGGCGAGCTGGCGCTGCTCGACGTGCCGGTGCCGGGCTGCAAGCCGGGCGGTGTGCTGGTGCGGAGCGCGTACTCGCTGATCTCCACCGGGACCGAGCTGATGAAGGTCTCCGAGGCCGGCATGTCGATGGTGGGCAAGGCCCGTTCCCGGCCGGACCAGGTGGCGAAGGTCGTGCAGAGCGTGGCCACCAACGGGGTGCCCGCCACCTACCGCAAGGTGATGGGCAAGCTGGACTCCTACACGCCGCTGGGCTACTCGCTGTGCGGGGTGGTCGAGCAGGTCGGCGCCGGGGTCGACGACGTGAAGGTCGGCGACCTGGTGGCCTGCGCCGGCAACGAGCACGCGCTGCACGCCGAGCTGAACTGGGTGCCGAAGAACCTCTACGCCCGGGTGCCGGACGGTCTCGCGCCGCGGCACGCGGCCTTCGGGACCGTCGGGTCGATCGCGCTGCAGGGCGTCCGCCAGGGCGAGTCGCGGCTCGGCGAGGTGGCGCTGGTCATCGGCCTCGGGCTGATCGGGCAACTGGTGGTGCAGCTCCTCGCCGCCTCGGGGGTACGGGTCGTCGGGGCCGACCCCGATCCGGCGCGCTGCGAGCTCGCCGAGCGCCTGGGCGCGGCGGCCTGCGGCGATCCCGCGTCCGCGGCCGTGGAGAATGCCGTCGCCGAACTCACCGACGGTCACGGCGTGGACCAGGTGTACCTGGCCGCCGGCGGCGGCAGCAACCAGCCCGTCGAGCTGGCCGCCCGGCTCTGCCGGGACCGGGGCCGGGTCGTCGACATCGGCAAGTGCCGTCTGGACCTGCCGTGGAACGCGTACTACGAGAAGGAGCTCGACGTCCGGTTCTCCCGTTCGTACGGCCCCGGGCGTTACGACCCGGAGTACGAACTGGAGGGGCGGGACTACCCGATCGGCTATGTGCGCTGGACCGAACGCCGCAACCTGGCGTGCTTCCTCGACCTCGTCGCCCGCGGTGGCGTCGACGTGGAGCCCCTGGTCTCCCACGTCGCCGACTTCGACGACGCCGTCGAGACGTACCGGAGCCTGAAGGACGGCGAACTGAAGGCCGTGGCCGTGCTGTTCCGGTACCCCGGGCAGGAGGTCGAGGCGGAGGCCCCGGTGGTGGCCGTGCCCGCCGTGAACGTGAAGCGGAGCCCGGTGCGGGCCGCCGGGACGCCGGTGCGCCTCGCGTTCGTCGGCGCGGGCAACTACGCGTCGTCGATGCTGCTGCCGCACCTGGCGCGGCGCGACGGCGTCGAGCTGTCGACGGTCGTCACCACGACGGCGCTGTCCGGGGCCAACGCGCAGCGCAAGTTCGGCTTCACGGCGGCCACCACCGATCTCGACGCCGTGCTCGGCGACAGTGCCGTCGACGCGGTGTTCGTGGTCACCCGGCACAGCTCGCACGCCGAGCTGACCCGGAAGGCGCTGCTGGCCGGCAAGGCGGTGTTCGTGGAGAAGCCGCTGGCGCTCACCGAGGACGAACTGGCCGGTGTGCTCGCCGCGGTGGAGGAGTCCGGCAACGACCGGCTCCAGGTGGGCTTCAACCGCCGGTTCGCGCCGCTGCTGCAGGAGGCCAGGAAGCGGTTCGGCGCCCGGACCGGTCCGGCGAGCCTGCGCTACCTGGTCAACGCGGGCCGTCTCGACCACGGGAGCTGGTACCTGAGGCAGGACACCGAGGGCTCGCGGTTCGCCGGTGAGGGCGGGCACTTCATCGACACGGCGAGCTGGCTGCTGGAGGCCGACCCGGTCTCGGTGTACGCGGTCGCCCCGTCCGGCAACGAGGACCTCCAGGTCGTCCTGCGCTACCCGGACGGGTCCACGGCAACGATCAGCTACGTCACCACCGGATCGTCCGGGTTCCCCAAGGAGACGCTGGACCTCATCGCGGACGGCAAGGTGCTGCGGCTCGACGACTTCGTCCGCGCCTCGGTGTTCGCGGACAGCGGGGCCGGCCGCAAGCGGTGGGTCAGTTCGCGGCTGCCCAAGGCCCGGGACAAGGGCCAGAACGCCGAACTGGCCGCGTTCGTCAAGGCCGTACGGACCGGCGGGCCGATGCCGGTGCCGCTCGAGTCGCTGGTCGCCACCACGGCGGCCACCCTCGCCGTACGGGCCGGCCTGGCCCAGGGCGCGCCGGTGACGCTCACGGGGGCGCGATGACCATGAGCGCGGGGTGGTACCTGCGGCGGCTGTCCCGGATGGGGCCGCGGGAGATCGGCGGCCGGGTGGGCGACACGGTGCGCAGACGGCGGTGGCGGTCGGCGCCGCCGGACTGCCCGGACGTGACCGGCGCCCGGTTCACCGCGGTCCTGCCCCCGGGGGCGGTCGCCGCGGTGCCGCCGGACGCCGCGAAACGTCTCGTCGCCGAGGCGGACCGGCTGATGGCCGGGCACGCCGAGTTCTTCGGGGTGGACCGCGACGACCTGATCGACCCGGACTGGTGGTACGACCCCAAGACCGGACGCCGGGCTCCCTCGGGTTACGCCTTCGACGTGCCGTACCGCGACGAGGACGCGGTCGGGGACATCAAGCAGATCTGGGAGCCGTCCCGGCACCAGTACCTCACCCGGCTCGCCGCCGCCTACGCGGTCACCGGGGACGAGCGGTACGCCGAGCGGGTGGCCGAGCACCTGCGGTCGTGGTGGGCGGCCAACGCGCCGCTGCGCGGGGTGCACTGGGTCAGCGGCATCGAGCTGGGGATCCGGCTGCTGTCCTGGGTGTGGATCCGCCGGCTGCTCGACGGCTGGCCGGGCGCGGCCGCCCTGTTCGAGGACAACCCGGTGGCGCGGAACCAGATCTGGCACCACCAGCGCTGGCTGGCCGCCTTCCCCAGCCGGGGCTCCTCGGCGAACAACCACGTCGTCGCCGAGGCCGCCGGGCAGTCCGCCGCGGCCTGCGCGTTCGGGTGGTTCCCCGAGTCGGCGCGCTGGCGGGCCGAGGCACTGCGGTCGCTGGACCGGCACCTGCGGGCCAACACGTTCCTCTCCGGCCTCAACCGCGAGCTGGCCACCGAGTACCACGGGCTCGTGCTGGAACTCGGTCTGGCCGCGGTGGCGGAGGCGGACGCCGCCGGTGTGCCGGTGCCCGCGACGGTCCGGCTGGTGCTGCTGCGGATGACCGACGCGCTCGCGGCCGTCGTGGACAACCGGCTGCGGCCGCCGCGCCAGGGGGACGCGGACGACGGGCACGGTCTGGTCGTGGACGGCGCGGGCACCGACCGCTGGGGCTCGCTGCTGGCCACCGGGGACGCCGTGTTCGGCCGGCTCGACTGGTGGCCGGAGGTGACCGGCACCGATGTGCGCACCCCGCTGCTGGCCGCGCTCGTCCGGCCGTACGCGGAGAGGGGGACCGCTCGCCCGGCGAGCCGGCCGGCCCACTTCGCCGACGCGGGGATGACCGTCCTGCGCGGTCCGGAGGAGATCTGGTGCCGCTGCGACGGCGGTCCGCACGGGTTCCTGTCCATCGCCGCGCACGCCCACGCGGACGCGCTGTCCGTGGAGGTCCGGCACGACGGGGTCGACGTGCTCGCCGACCCGGGGACGTACTGCTACCACGGGCAGCCCGAGTGGCGGCGGTACTTCCGGTCGACCCTCGGCCACAACACCCTGCAACTGGACGGCGGTGACCAGTCCGTCTCCGGCGGCCCGTTCCTGTGGACCCGGCACGCCCGAAGCCGCGTCCTGGCCGTGGACACGTCCGGCACCCTCGGCGAAGGGACGGTCAGCTGGTGCGCCGAGCACGACGGTTACCGTCCTTCCGTGCACCGCCGCCGGGTGGAACTGACGTCCATCACACGGGAGTTGAGGGTGGTCGACGAGGTGCGCGGCCCGCGCCGGGAGGTGCGCCTGGCGTTCCACCTCGGCCCGGAGATCACCGCGGACCTGGTGGGGAACCGGGCCGTGCTCACCTGGACCCGGGACGGCGAGGACCGCTCCGCGGTCCTCGACCTGCCCGGGCGGCTTTCCTGGCGGGCGCACCGCGGCGAGACCGAGCCGCCGCTGGGCTGGTACTCCGCCGGCTTCGGACGCAGGGAACCCATCACCACGCTGGTCGGCACCGGCTCCGCCGACGGCACGGAGAAGTACGTCACCGTCCTCGGCTTCCGCGGTCAGGGGGCCTGATCCGTGGGGACGAAGTGGCGGCACCGGGCGTTACCGGCGGCACCGCTGACGCTGGTCCTGCTGGCGGCGGCGACCGGCTGCGACGGCGGCACGCCGGACGCGCGGCCGAAGCCGACCGCCA
>NZ_NCTE01000499.1 GCF_002114215.1 Streptomyces sp. 13-12-16
CCACGGGCCCGCCCAGGGCGGAGGCCGCGGCGAGCACCAGGGCGGGGCGGATCGCCTTGCCCGAACCGCCCCCGGCCGGGGTGCCGTCCGCCTGTTCCCAGCCGAAGTGGTAGAGCGCGACGCGGCGCATCGGGCCGGGCAGCGAGCCGAGGGCGGCCCGCAGCACCGGGTCGACCGCGGCCCGTGCCCGCTCCAGCAGGACCGTCGCCTCGTGCCCGTCACCGGGCCGCTGCTCCGGCACCGCCGGCATCTCGGCCGTGCTCTCCGCCGTAAGCCCCGTCTTCGGCTCCGTGATGGACTCCGTCATCGACTTCCCCCTGGGACCGGTTCGGTGAAGGAGCACAGGTGCGGCGTTTCCGCACCCGTCGAGCGCGTACCTCCGAGGTGTACCCGCCCGGACGGGCGGGGACACGGCGTGCGGGGCGGGAGCCGGCGGCAGGTCATCGCCAACGGCCGATCTCGACGTTCTCCAGGACGCCGAGCGCGTCCGGTACCAGGACCGCGGCCGAGTAGTAGGCCGTGACCAGGTACTTGATGATGGCCTGTTCGTTGATGCCCATGAACCGCACGGACAGACTCGGCTCGATCTCGTCGGGGATCCCGGCGGCCCGCAGTCCGATGACGCCCTGCTCCTCCTCACCGGTGCGCAGGGCGATGATGGAGGTCGTCCGGGCCTCGGTCACCGGGATCTTGTTGCACGGGAAGATCGGCACTCCCCGCCAGGTGGGGATGCGGTTGCCGCCCATGTCGATGGTCTCGGGGACGAGTCCCCGCCTGTTGAGCTCGCGGCCGAACGCGGCGATCGCGCGCGGGTGCGCGAGCAGCAGCCTGGTCCCGCGCCGCCTGCTGAGCAGTTCGTCCATGTCGTCGGGGCTCGGCACGCCGTCGTGCGGCTGGATCCGCTGGTCGTACTCGCAGTTGTGGAGCAGGCCGAAGTCGCGGTTGTTGACGAGTTCGTGCTCCTGACGCTCCTTCAGTGCCTCGACGGTCAGCCGGATCTGCTGCTCCGTCTGGTTCATGGGCTGGTTGTAGAGGTCGGCCACGCGGGTGTGGATGCGCAGCACGGTCTGGGCGACGCTGAGTTCGTACTCGCGCGGCTTGGCCTCGTAGTCGACGAAGGTGTGCGGGATGTCCGGCTCCCCGCTGTGACCGGCCGCGAGGTCGATCTCCTTCTCGCCGTACTTGTTGGTGCGCTGTCCGGGGACCGTGAGCCGCCGGCGGAGGTGTTCGCGCAGGGTGTCCGACCGCTCGGCGACCTGTTCGACGGCCTCGCGCGGCAGCACGAGCACGGTGCAGGCGGTGAGGGTGCGGGCGGTGTACTCCCAGATGGCGTCCTCGCCCAGCAGCGCCTGTTCGCCGAAGTAGGCGCCGTCGGCGAGGACTCCGAGGGACTCGTCGTCGCCGTAGGGGCCGGTGCCGACCCGCTCCACCCTGCCGTGCGCCAGCAGGTACACCTCGTCGGCCGGGCTGCCGAAGGAGGCGATGACCTGGCCGGCCCCGATCTCCCGCTGCCGGCAGCGGGCGGCCAGCTCGGTCAGCACCTCCTCGTCCTCGTACGACCGCAGCACCGGAAGCTCGCCCAGTTCCGCGGGGATGATCTCGACGCGGTCGCCGGTCTTCACGAACGTGATCCGGCCATCACCCACGGCGTACGTCAGCCGCCGGTTGACCCGGTATGTACCGCCCTGCACATCGGTCCAGGGCAGCATGCGCAGCAGCCAGCGCGAGCTGATCTCCTGCATCTGCGGCACGGACTTGGTCGTGGTGGCCAGGTTCCGCGCAGCCGCCGTACCGAGGCTCTGCTGCTGCCTGGCCTGCTCCGTGCGGACCTCTTCGCCTACCGACATAGAGAATCGCCCTCCCCAATGGTGATCCCGCACCCGGCCGCGCCGGGCGTGGCATTGCGCGATCAAGCCTTCCTCACGCAGCGTGCGCGCACCATTACCCGATCGAGCGGGATTGGATCTTGGGGAGACTGGGCACACATGGGCACCCGTTCGGCGACGCCGTACCGGAAGGAAATTGTCCGGATCGGCTCGCACAGGAGACGGACGAGTAGTTGAACTCGCTCCTTTTAGGTATAGGCCCGGTAGCGAGCGGTTGCGAAGGGCGGCCGCCGTCCGGCACGAAGGAGGGCGGTCATGGCCCCACCCATGTCCGCGAGCGCGTTCCTGCGCGCTCTGAAGGCGGAAGGACTCACGGTCGTCGAGGTCGGCGACTGGCGGGACCACAACCGCAACCACAAGGGCCCGTGGGGTCCGGTCCACGGCGTGATGATCCACCACACCGTGACCAAGGGCAGCGCCCGCACGGTCGACATCTGCCGCAAGGGCTACGAGGGTCTGCCCGGACCCCTGTGCCACGGCGTCATCACCAAGGACGGCCGGGTGCACCTCGTCGGCTACGGCAGGGCCAACCACGCCGGGCTCGGCGACGACGACGTGCTCCGCGCGGTGATCGCCGAGAGGGCGCTGCCGAAGGACAACGAGGCGAACACCGACGGCAACCGGCACTTCTACGGATTCGAGTGCGAGAACCTCGGCGACGGCGAGGACCCCTGGCCGGCGGCCCAGCTGGAGGCCATCGAGAAGGCCGCGGCAGCCGTGTGCCGTCATCACGGCTGGAACGAGCGGTCGGTGATCGGGCACAAGGAGTGGCAGCCGGGGAAGGTGGACCCGCGCGGGTTCACGATGGGCTCGATGAGGAAACGGATCGGCGACCGGCTGAAGTGACGCACGGGCGCGACGGCGCACGGCCCGGTCGGCGACAACCCGTTGGAAACTGTCGCTCGTCCCCCTGGGACCCGTGGCGGCCCGCTCCTAGCGTGGTGAACCGTCCCTGACGGTCCCAGGAGGAGGCCTCGCCATGCAGTACGTCGCCCCGGTCGGCATCGGTGTCCTCTACGCCCTGCTGATGTCCCTCGTCCGTGAACCGCACCGGCGGCACCTGAACGCCCTCATGGTCGCCGGTGCGGGCGCCGCCTACCTCAGCGGCGGCGGGCTGGGCGGCTGGGAGTTCGCCTTCACGGCGCTGGTCACCTATGTCGCGTTCCGCGGCCTGGACTCCTGGACGTTCATCGGCGTCGGCTGGCTGCTGCACACCGCGTGGGACGTCGTCCACCACGTCAAGGGCAACCCCATCATCCCGTTCGCCCACACGTCGTCCCTGGGCTGCGCGATCTGCGACCCGGTGATCGCGCTGTGGTGCCTGCGGGGCGGCCCCTCCCTGATCGGCACGTTCCGGGACCGCGGCCGAAGCCGCGAGGAGCCGCGGGCGACAATGGCCCGGTGACCGGCTCCGACGACCCCGACCCCGACCCCCGCGACACCCTCGCGGGTCTGCGCCCACGGCTGCCCTCCCCGCTTCGGGAGGTCACGGACGGGCGGTTCGAGCGGCACGGGGTGCGGCTCCTGCTGAAGCGGGACGATCTGATCCACCCCGAGCTGGTCGGCAACAAGTGGCGCAAGCTCGCGCCGAACCTCGAAGAGGCGGCCGGACGGACCGTGCTCACCTTCGGCGGCGCGTACTCCAACCATCTGCGCGCCACGGCCGCCGCCGGCCGGCTGCTCGGCCTGCGCACGGTCGGCGTGGTGCGCGGGCAGGAACTCGCCGGCCGCCCGCTCAACTCCTCGCTGGCCCGGTGCTCGGCCGACGGGATGCGGCTGCACTTCGTCGACCGGTCGGCGTACCGCCGCAAGGCCGAGCCGGAGACCCTGGCGGCCGTGCTCCGCGCGGCGGACGCCGAGGACGCGTACGTCGTGCCCGAGGGCGGCAG
>NZ_NCTE01000500.1 GCF_002114215.1 Streptomyces sp. 13-12-16
CGGACGGCCGGCCTCGGGGGCGCGGGGCTGTTTCCATGTGCGGCCCCGCCGCGCGGGCGCGGCCGGCCGCGACGGGGCCGCATCCGAAACGCGCCCCCGGGCCGGCGTCCGGCGTTACGCCGCCTTCGCCTTACTGGCGTACATGTCCACGTACTCCTGCCCGGACAACCGCATGACCTCGGTCATCACCGAGTCGGTCACCGCCCGCAGCACGTACCGGTCACGCCCCATCCCGTCGTAACGGGAGAACTCCATCGCCTCACCGAAACGAACCGTCACCTTGCCCGGCCGGGGCACCCCCGCGCCCCCCGGCTGCAGCTTGTCCGTGCCGATCATCGCGAACGGCACGACCGGCGCGCCGGTCATCAGGGTGAGCCGGGCGATGCCGGTACGGCCCCGGTACAGCCGGCCGTCGGGGGAGCGGGTGCCCTCGGGGTAGATGCCGAAGATCCGGCCCTCCTCCAGCACCCGGCGCCCGGTCATCAGCGCCGCCACCCCGCCCCGGCCGCCGTCGCGGTCGACCGGGATCATGCCGACACCGGTGAAGAACCACGCCATCAGCCGGCCCTTGAGGCCCTTGCCGGTGACGTACTCGTCCTTGCCGATGAAGACGACCTGACGGTCGCAGACGAGCGGCAGGATCATCGAGTCGATGAACGTCAGGTGGTTGCCGGCCAGGATGACGGGACCGTCGCCCGGGATGTTCTCCGCGCCCTCCACCTGTGGGCGGAACATCAGGCGCATGATCGGACCGAGCACTGCCTTGATGAGCGCGAAGCGGGACAACGGGCCCTCCGGTGGGAAACGGACGTCGGTTCATGCCGTACGAGTCTGTGCAGGTGAGGACATTACTCGCGGCCCGGGGGGTTGCGCACATCGGGATCGTGGGAGTTCACCGAGGTCTTACTCACTCTTGACCCGGGTTCACCTGCGGTGGCCCGCCCGAGGCCGGCGCGTGACACGGCCGTCACGCTGTGACGCAACTCGCCCGGGCCGGACCCGGGGCCGCACACCGCACGCGTGCCCCTCCTCGCCCGGTCCAACCGGACGAGCCGTCACATCCCCGCCGGAATACGACAGACGTACGTCATCCGCATGAGGGGCG
>NZ_NCTE01000501.1 GCF_002114215.1 Streptomyces sp. 13-12-16
TCGGGGGTGATCGTCGTCACGGGTGGTTCCTGGTGGCTCGGTGCTCGGGTCGGGTCAGGGCTTGAAGGTGACCGGGAGGTCGGCGGGGTCGGCGCCGGTCGGCGGCACCTGAAGGGTCTTCAGGGCGAACTCCATGACCTGCTTGTACACGGGTCCGCAGATCTGGCCTCCGAAGTAGCTGCCCTCGGTGGCGTTCTGGATGACGCAGTAGACGGTGATCCTGGGCTTGTCGGCGGGGGCGAAGCCGGCGAAGGACGAGGTGTAGCCGTGGTATCTGCCGGTGGCCGGATCCACGCGGTTCGCCGTACCCGTCTTCCCCGCGACCCGGTAGCCCGGGATGCGTGCCTTGGTGCCGGTGCCCTCCTCGTCGTCGACGACAGACTCCAGCATCCGGGCGAGCGTCTTCGCCGTCTTCTCGCTGACGACCCTGGTCTTCTCGGGCTCCGGGGCGGGGGTGAAGCGTCCGTCGGGGCCCGTCGAGCCGCGTACGAGGGTGGGTTCGACGCGGACGCCGCCGTTGGCGATGGTCGAGTAGACGGACGCGGCCTGCATGGCGTTCACGGAGACGCCCTGGCCGAAAGGAATCGTGTACTGCTGCGAGGTGGACCACTCCTCCGGCGGGGCGAGGATGCCCTTGGTCTCGCCGGGGAAGCCGAGCCCGCTGTGGCTGCCGAGGCCGAACTTGCGCAGGTACTCGTAGAGGACCTTGTTGGCCTGGGCCTGGGTCCTGCCGAGCTGGCCGGTGGCGAGGATGGTGCCGATGTTGCTGGACTTGGCGAGTACGCCGTTGAGCGTCAGGTACCAGGTCGGGTGGTCGATGTCGTCCTTGAAGAGCCGGTCGCCGCGGTGCAGCCGGTTGGGCACGACGACGTGGGTGCCGGGGGTGGCGGCGTTCTCCTCGAGGACCGCCGCCATGGAGAGCACCTTGGCGGTGGAGCCGGGTTCGAAGGCGTCCTGGACGGCCGCGTTGCCGAGCGCGTCCGGGTCGGCCTCGGAGAGGTCGTTGGGGTCGAAGCCGGGCGCGTTGGCCATCGCGAGGACCTCGCCGGTGCGGGTGTCCTGGACGATGACGTAGCCGCGGTCGGCCGCGGACTCCTTCACCTGCTCGCTGATGGCGTTCTGCGCGGCCCACTGGATGTCGCGGTCGATGGTGAGCTCGACGTCGTCGCCGGGCACCGCCGGGGTCTCGGTGGAGCCCGCGGTCGGGACGAGACGGCCGCCGGACTGGGCGTAGCGGATCTTGCCGTCCTCGCCGGCCAGCCGTTCGTTCAGCTGGAGCTCGACGCCGCCGCCGCCCTTGCCCTCGGCGTTGACCCAGCCCAGTATCCCGGCGGCGAGTTCCTTGTTGGGGTACACCCGCTTGCTGGTGGGCACGGAGAAGACGCCGGCCAGGACGTTGGCGGTGGACTCGTCGGTCTCGGCCTTCTTGGCGAGCGCGGCCTTCAGGTCCTTGATCTGCTTCCAGGTCTGCGGGGTCTGGCGGCCGGCCAGTTTGACGTAGCGCAGGGCCTTGTTCCCCGGGCGCAGCTTCCCGACCAGCTCGTCCTGGTCCTGGCCGAGGATCGGGGCGAGGAGGGCGGCGGCCTGCTCGGGGCCGTCGGTGATCTCCAGCTCGTCCGGGGCGAACATCGTGGGGTCGGCGGTGATGTCGTAGGCGTCCTCGGTGGTCGCCAGGGCCACGCCGTGGCGGTCGGTGATCCCGCCGCGCTCGGCCTCCAGCACCTGGCCGACGTAGCGGTTGCGGTCGGCCTTGGCGGCGTAGGTGCTCGCGTCGACGGCCTGCACCTGGAACAGGCGTACGACGAAGGCGAGCAGGACCAGGGTCAGGGCGACGCCGATCAGACGCAGCCGGGGGCGGGGGCTGCCCAGCCGGATGACCTTCGGGGGCGCGGGGCGGGGGCCCGCGGGCCGGCGGGCCGGGCGGGCGCCGG
>NZ_NCTE01000502.1 GCF_002114215.1 Streptomyces sp. 13-12-16
CGCGGGCCGGTGACGACATCGCGCTGCTGGTGGCGCGGACGCGGGCGCTGCCCGCCGGCCGGATCGCCCAGTGGCCGGTGCCGCCGGACCCGGCGGCCGTCGGCGAGGTGCGGGCGGCGGTCACCCGGAAGCTGGCCGAGTGGGGGCTGGAGGAGCTGACGTTCGGCACCGAGCTGATCCTGAGCGAGCTGGTCACCAACGCGCTCCGCTACGGCGGAACCCCCATCCGGGTGCGGATGCTGTACGACCGCAACCTGATCTGCGAGGTGTACGACAGCAGCAGCACCTCGCCCCATCTGCGGTACGCGACCATGACGGACGAGGGCGGGCGCGGCCTGTTCCTGGTGGCCCAGCTCGCCGAACGCTGGGGCACCCGCTATCTGCCCGCCGGCAAGGTCATCTGGGCGGAACAGCCCGTTCCGTGAGCCATAAGGGCATGCGGGGAGACCTCATAAGAGAGGCTTATGAGCCCATAGACCGGACCCGCGTACCAGGTAAGGCATGCCTCAGTCTAGGCTTCCAACCGAGTCGCCTGTCATCGCTCGAAGGGAACCTGACCATGCCCCGCCCCCTGCGGGTAGCCATCGTCGGATCCGGCCCCGCCGGGATCTACGCCGCCGACGCCCTGCTCAAGTCCGACGTGGCCGCCGAACCGGGCGTGTCCATCGACATCTTCGAGCGGATGCCCGCGCCGTTCGGACTGATCCGCTACGGCGTCGCCCCCGACCACCCGCGGATCAAGGGCATCATCACGGCCCTGCACCAGGTGCTCGACAAGCCGCAGATCCGCCTGTTCGGCAACGTCGACTACGGCACCGACCTGCACCTCGACGATCTGCGCGCGTTCTACGACGGTGTGATCTTCGCCACCGGCGCCACGGCCGACCGCGCGCTGGACGTGCCCGGCATCGACCTCGACGGCTCCTACGGCGCCGCGGACTTCGTCTCCTGGTACGACGGCCACCCTGACGTGCCGCGCACCTGGCCCCTCGACGCCGAGAAGGTCGCCGTGCTCGGCGTCGGCAACGTCGCCCTCGACGTGGCCCGCATCCTGGCCAAGACGGCCGACGAGCTGCTGCCCACCGAGATCCCGGCGAACGTGTACGAGGGTCTGAAGGCCAACAAGGCGCTGGAGGTCCACGTCTTCGGCCGCCGCGGCCCGGCGCAGGCGAAGTTCAGCCCGATGGAGCTGCGGGAGCTGGACCACTCCCCCAACATCGAGGTGATCGTCGACCCCGAGGACATCGACTACGACGAGGGCTCGATCGCGACCCGGCGCGGCAACAAGCAGGCCGACATGGTCGCCAAGACCCTGGAGAACTGGGCGATCCGCGACACCGGCGACCGTCCGCACAAGCTGTTCCTGCACTTCTTCGAGTCGCCCACCGAGATCCTCGGTGAGGACGGCAAGGTCGTCGGCCTGCGTACCGAGCGCACCGAACTCGACGGGACCGGCAACGTCAAGGGGACCGGCGAGTTCAAGGACTGGGACGTCAGCGCGGTCTACCGGGCGGTGGGCTACCTCTCCGACAAGCTCCCCAAGCTGCCGTGGGACCTCGGCTCCGGCACGGTCCCGGACGAGGGCGGGCGCGTCATCCAGGAGACCGGCGAGCACCTGGACTCCACGTACGTCACCGGCTGGATCCGGCGCGGTCCGGTGGGCCTGATCGGCCACACCAAGGGCGACGCCAACGAGACGGTGGGGAACCTGCTGGCGGACTACGCGGCCGGCCGGCTCCAGACCCCCGGCTCGCCCGCCCCGGAGGCCGTGGACGCGTTCCTCGCCGAGCGCGGCATCCGCTTCACCACCTGGGACGGCTGGTACCGCCTGGACGCCGCGGAGAAGGCGCTCGGCGAGCCGCAGGGCCGTGAGCGCGTGAAGATCGTGGAGCGCGAGGACATGCTCCGCGAGAGCGGCGCCTGACCCCCGCCCCCGCAGGGGCTCGTCCTCGAGCGCCCGTCCGGTCCGTTCCCCGGACCGGACGGGCGCTCGCGCGTGTGTCAGTCCGGGAGGGCCAGACGGTCCGTCTCGCCGGGCTGGAGGCGGACCGTGCGGTCCGGGAGGTGGACCTCGATCGGGGAGCGTCCGGAGGAGGGCACGGCTATCTCCAGCAGGCCGTGTTCCAGCCGCAGCCGGACACCCCAGTGGCCGTGGTAGCGCAGGGTGAAGCCGTAGGAGGAGAGTTCGGGCAGGGGCACCGGGTCGAGCCACAGGGCTCCGCCGCGGGTCTCCAGACCGGTCAGTCCGCGCTGGACGAGGTCGAGGGTGCCGGCCATGGCGCCGAGGTGGATGCCCTCCCCGGTGGTGCCGCCCTGGATGTCGGCGATGTCCGCCTGCAGGGCCTCCTGGCAGAACTTCCAGGCGTCCGCGCGCCGGGCCCGGGCCAGCACCCAGCCGTGGACCAGGCCGCTGAGGGTGGAGCCGTGGCTGGTGCGGTGCAGGTAGTGGTCGACCGTGCGCCGCCAGGTCCGTTCGTCCAGGTTCATCCCCAGCCTGCGGAAGATCCCCCGGAGTTCGGCGGGCGAGAAGAGGTAGCCCAGCATCAGGACGTCCGCCTGCTTGGAGGCCTGGTACCGGTTGACGGTGTCGCCCTCGGCCTCCAGCAGCCGGTCCAGGCGCCGGATGTCGCCGTAGCGGTGCCGGTAGCCCCGCCAGTCGAGTTCGGCGAGCTCGCCGTAGCCCTCGAACTGGCTGATGACGCCGTGGTGGAGGGGGACGTGGAGGGTGCGGGAGACCTCCTCCCACTTCTCCAGTTCCCTCGCGTCCAGTCCGGTCCGCTCGGCGAGTTCACGGCGGCGCGGCTCGGGCAGGCCGCGCAGCACGTCCAGGGTGCGGGCGAGCACCCAGGCGGCCGTGACATTGGTGTACGCGTTGTCGTCGAGGCCCGGTTCGACGGCTTCCGGGTAGGCGTCGTGGTACTCGTCGGGGCCGACCACGCCCTTGATGCGGTAGCGGCCCAGACGGTCGTCGAAGGTGGCGGAGTCCGCCCAGAAGCGGGAGATGTTCAGCAGCATCTCGGCGCCCTTGGTGTGCAGGAACTCCTGGTCGCCGCTGGCCTCGCAGTACTGCCAGACGTTGTACGCGATCGCCGATCCGACGTGGTGCTGGAGGTGGGAGTGGTCGGGCAGCCAGCGGCCGGAGCGGGGGTTGAGGTGCAGCTGCTGGGCCTCCTCCCGGCCGTCGCTGCCGCTCTGCCAGGGGTACATCGCGCCGTGGTGCCCGGCGTCCCGGGCGGCGGTGCGGGCGCGCTCCAGACGCCGGTGACGGTGGTGCAGCAGCGCGCGGGAGATCTCGGGGAAGTGCAGGTTGAGGTAGGGCAGGACGAACAGCTCGTCCCAGAAGACGTGCCCCCGGTACGCCTCGCCGTGCAGTCCCCGGGCGGGGACCCCCACGTCCAGTTCCTCGGTGTGCGGGGAGAGGGTCTGCAGGACGTGGAAGAGGTGCAGCCGCAGGATGCGGCCCGCCTCACCCGGTACGTCCAGTTCGGCACGGCGCCAGAGCTGGGCCCAGACCGTCAGGTGCGGCGGGAGCAGTTCGTCGAAGCCGCCCGCCCGGACCACCCGGTCGACGGCGGCGTGCAGCGGGTCGCTGATCGCGGGGTCGCGGGAGGTGTGCAGGGCGACGATCTTGTCGACGGTGACGGTGTCCCCGGCGGCCAGGTCCAGCCGGGTGCTCTGCAGGGCGCGCGGGCGGTCGTGCCGGTTCGTGACGGGCGCGGGCGCCGTCAGCCGGGCGGCGAGCGCGATCCGGATGTCCGAGGTGCGGGTGCGGCAGCGCAGCCACACCGTGTCCGCGGAGGTCGTGCCGGTGAGCACATGGGTCAGATGACGGCCGTCCAGGTCCCGGTAGCGCGGCACCCCGGCGTTGATGACGTCGCCGTCGAGCGCCGCCTCGGTCTCCAGGGGCCCGGAGAAGCCCTCGGCGGTGAACTCGGTGCGCAGGCCCGCCAGATGGGGGTCGGCCATGTGCACGAAGCGGTGCTGGCGCACCAGGAGCGTCCGTCCGGCTCCCAGGCCGTACCGCGTCCTGCGCTCCAGGAGTCCGGAGGACAGGTGCAGGGTCTCGCCGTGGTCGAGCACGTGCGCGGTGTCGGGGGTGAGCCAGGGCTCGCCGGGAAGCCGGAAGCGCAGCGGCAGCCAGTTGGGCAGGTTGACCATGTCCTCGTTCTCGACGTGCCGTCCGGCGACCTCGGAGACGAGCCGGTTGTAGACGCCGGCCGCGTACGTGCCCGGATAGTGCACCTCGTCCGCGGAACACTCCGGCAGCGCGCCCCGGGTGGCGAAGTATCCGTTGCCCAGGGTGCACAGCGACTCCCGCAGACGCGCGTCGTCGGGGTCGTACCCCTCGTGCTCCCAGGTCCAGCCCGTCACTGCGACGCTCCTCCCGCCGACGGCTGCCGCCGCGGCGCCGCGCCGCGGCGGCCCGTCCCGGAGTCGTCACCGACGGTGAGACCCGCACCGGTCGAGGACGGACGGCCACCACGGCCGACGACCGACCACCGGAGTACCCGCGGCTGACGCCCGGCACACCCGGACAGCCGTCAGGGCCCGCCTCCCGGCTCCCACCGGGGCCACGGAACCCGGCACACCCGTCCACCGCGCCGCCCCTCCCCCACCTCGCGACCGCCACCACCGGCCCCCGCCCGAACCGGCAGGAAACCCCCCGGAGCGGGCCTGCACCGAGCCGTCTAACGCTCCCCCACCGGCACGCGCCACAACAGTGTGGTGCCCCCGTCGGCGGAGCCGGTGATGTCGAACGTGCCGCCCAGTTGTTCCGCGCGTTCGGCCATGTTGCGCAGACCGCTGCGACGGCCCCCGGCCGGAACGCCCACGCCGTTGTCCGAGACCGTCAGCCGTACCTCGCGGCCGTCGGTCTCGAGCACCACCCCGGCGCGGTCGGCGCGGGCGTGCCGGGCGATGTTGGTCAGTGCCTCGGAGAGCACGGCCACCAGGTGGTCGGCGGCCTCCTTGGAGACGTGGGTGTCGATCAGTCCCTCCATCCGCACGCTCGGGGGGAAGCCCAGCACGGGCGCGGCCTCGCCGACCACCCGTACGGCGCGGGCCCGCAGGCCGGTTCCGCCGCCCGCGTCGGTGGGCGAACGCAGGCCGAAGATGGTCGACCGGATGATCTTGATGGTCTCGTCCAGGTCGTCCACCGCCCGCAGCACCCGCTCCGAGGCCTCCTTGTGCTCGATGAACCGGCCGGCGCTCTGCAGCGTCATGCCGGTGGCGAACAGCCGCTGGATCGCCAGGTCGTGCAGGTCGCGGGCGATCCGGTCGCGGTCCTCGAGCACGGCGATCTGCTCGGCGTCCTGACGGCGCTCCGCCAGCTCCATCGCCACGGCCGCCTGGGCGGCGAACCCCTGCAGCGGTTCGATCTCCTTGTCCGTGAACGCGTTGCGGTCCGCGGCCCGCACCAGCAGGACGATGCCCCGCACCCCCTCACCCGACCCGATGGGCACGGCGACCGCCGGACCGAGGTCCGGGTACCGCTGGGGGCCCGGGAAGGCCCGGTCGTCGTGCGCGATGTCCGCGCTGGTGACGGGGGCGGCACTGGTGAAGGCCCGGCCCAGCAGGCTGTCGTCGACGGGCAGGACGAGCCCGCGGTGGGTGTCCGCGCCCTGCCCGATGGCCAGTTCCACGGTCAGCGAGTCGGTGTCGGCCATGGGCACCGCGACCACGGCGAGGGCCGCCCCGGTGATCTCCCGGGCGCGTTCCGCGATGAGCGCGAGCGCCGAGCCGCGTTCGCTGCCGGACATCAGTCCGTGGGTGATCTCGGCGTTGGCCCGCAGCCAGCGTTCGCGCAGCCGGGACTCCTCGTACAGACGGGCGTTGTCGATGGCGACGCCGGCGGCGACCGCGAGGGTGGACAGGACCGACTCGTCCTCCTCGTCGAAGTGCGCCCCACCCCGCTTCTCGGTCAGGTACAGGTTGCCGAAGACCTGGTCGCGGACCCGGATGGGGACCCCGAGGAAGGTGTCCATCGGCGGGTGGTGGGCCGGGAATCCGTACGAGGCGGGGTGGTCGGAGAGTTTCCCCACCCGCAGCGGCTCCGGACGGCGGATCAGCTCGCCGAGGATGCCGTGGCCCTCGGGGTAGTGGCCGATGCGGGCGATCTCCTCCTCGCTGACCCCGACGGTGTGGAAGGCGGACAGCCGCTTGCCGTCCGGGCCGATCACGCCCAGCGCGGCGTACTGCGCGTCCACCAGCGCCGCCGCGGCCTCCACGATGCCGTGCAGCACCTGCTCCAGGTCGAGTTCCCGGCCGACCGAGAGGACGGCCTCCAGCAGGCTGTGCACCCGGTCACGGGTGCCGCGGGCCGCGTCGATCCGCGCCTGGAGCTCCTCCAGCAGCTCGTCCAGCCTCAGCTGCGGTAGCCGTACGCGGGCGTCCTCGTCCCGCTCGGAGCCTGCCACCCGTGTGCCTCCCGTCCCTTCGTCCGACGCCGTCACCCGCCGGCCGCCCGGCCTGCGCCCCGGTAACGGTCCAGTAAAGGTGACGGTACGGCATGGGCCGGGCGGCCGGACCGGCGGGGACCACGGGCGGGCGGGCGGCCCG
>NZ_NCTE01000503.1 GCF_002114215.1 Streptomyces sp. 13-12-16
CGCAGATCGGCGGTGGCCAGGGCGATGCGCACACCGGTCCAGTCCTCACCCGTGCGCTGGGCGACCGAGGCCCGCAGCACCAGGGACCCGTCGCTCCCGCCCTCCCGATGGGTGAGCCGGTAGGCGGGCACCCAGACGGCGCCGGGCACCCCGTACTCCACCTCCAGCTCCACCTCCGCGTCGCCCGCGCCGTCCAGCGTCAGGACCGCGCACATCGAGCCGGCCACCGGTGCCGAGGGCGCGTCGGTGGAGGCACGGGAGAGCCTGTCCACGACGACCGTGAGCTCGTGCTCGGCCCGGCGCAGCTCCTCCTCCAGCTCGCGGAGCCTGCCGTGCAGCCCGGTCAGGCGCTCGTCGACGAACTCGGAGAGCTCCAGCCACGCGTCGACCGGGGTACGTCGATGCGGGTCGTCCCGCTTGCGGGCCGGCGGCACCGGACGGAGCGCCCCGACCTCCTCGATCAGACCCAGTTGCCGGTCCCGGCGGCCTCGCGCAGCCGCCCGTTCGTCGCGCAGCCGCTCCTCTTCGCGCCGCAACCCGTCGGACGGTCCCGCGTCGAGGAGTCCGGCCTCCACCTCCACCCGGGCCTCGGTGACACGTGCCCCGGACGCCCCGACGACGCGGGCCCGCAACGAGCCAGGGTCCAGCGAGCGGGGCAGTCCCGTCACCCGCACGCGTCCGCCCGCCGGCACCGTTCCCCGGGCCAGGCGGCGGCAGAGCGCGCCCTGCGCGTACACCACCACCGAATCGAGAGTCGACTCCCACCTCGGGGCCGTTCCAGCCGTCATGTGCTCCCCCACCCAGCCGTTTCCGTGCCGAGGGCAGCCTACGCGGTGGCCGGCCCGAGGCGGATCGTCATAATCCTCGGAACAGTTGTCGAGGAGGCGGTCACACATGCGTATCGCAGTTGTCGGAGCCGGTGGAGTCGGCGGCTACTTCGGGGCGCGGCTGGCCGCGGCGGGCCACGAGGTCACGTTCGTGGCCCGGGGCCGCCATCTGGAGGCCGTACACGGCTCGGGGCTGCTGGTCCGCAGCCCGCTGGGGGACGTGCGCACCTCGCCCGGCTCGGCCGTCGACAGCGTCGCCCGACTCGGTCCCACGGACCTGGTGATCGTCGCCGTGAAACTCTGGGACACCGAGGACATCGCCGTACGACTGGCTTCCTCGGAGGCGGGGGACGCCCCGGTGCTCTCGCTGCAGAACGGAGTGCACAAGGACGACATCCTCCGCCGGCACCTGCCCGCGGACTCCGTCCTGGGCGGAACGTGCTTCATCTCGGCCTTCATCGAGGAGCCCGGCGTCGTCAGGCACAACAGCGCCCTGCAGAGAATGGTCCTCGGCGCCCGTCACCCGGGTCAGGCGCCCGTCGTACAACGGTTTCTGACCGCCTGTCGTGAGGCGGGCATCGAGGCGGAGACCAGCGCGGAGATCGACAGGGTGATCTGGGAGAAGTTCGTCTTCCTCGTCGGGCTGTCGGCCACCACGACCGCCATCCGCCGGCCCATCGGCGTCGTCCGTTCCCACGAGCGTTCCCGGGCACTGCTGCGCGAGATCATGGAGGAGACCGTGGCGCTCGCGCAGGCGTCGGGTGTCGCGCTGGACGACACGTTCGCCGAGCGTCAACTGGCCTTCTGCGACACGCTGCCCGCGGACATGACGTCCTCCATGCACAACGACCTGGAGAACGGCAACCGTCTCGAACTGCCCTGGCTCAGCGGGGGAGTGGCCGACCTCGCGGCCCGGCTCGGCGTCCCCGCGCCGCGCAACCGGACGGTGGCCGACATCCTGTCCCCGTACGTGTTCGGAGCGGCGGGGTGACGGCTGCCGTGCCTCACCAGACCAGGCACCAGTACGCGCCGTGGTGCCCGATGCCGATACGGCTGTGCCACGGAACCAGGCCGGGGTCCGGCTGACCCACGGCCGCCATCGAGCAGGCGGGGTCACCGACCGCGTCGGCGTCCGCCATGCGGTGGGCGGCGGCCTTCGCGGCCGGGGAGGTGTACCACGTGGTGGTCACCCGTTCGCCGCCACCGGTCGTGGGCGTCGGCCCGGGTGACATGACGGACGGCGTCGACACGTGCTTCGAGGGCGCCGGCCGCGTCGCCGGCGTCGTCGGCGTCCGTGTCGGCGCTGGGCGGACGGGCGACGCCGGGTGCTTCGGCGTTGCGGACTTCGGCGGGGGTTCGGGGACGGCGGACTTCGGTGGCGGTTCGGGTGTGGCGGGCTTCGCCGGGGGTTCGGGTGTGGCGTGCTTCGAGGGGGATCTGGGCGTTGCGGGCTTCGGCGGGGGCTTGGGTGTGGCGGGTTTCGCAGGAGGGCTGGGTGTCGCGGGCCGCTGCGGGGGTCCGGGTGTCGCGGGCCGTGGTGAGGGTGCGGGAGTCGGGGAGCCCGGTGAGGGGCGGGATGTCGTGGACCGCGTCGGTGGCGGTGGTGTCGCCGGTCCCGCCTCCGGAGTGCGCAGGGCCGACGCGCCGGTCGCGGTCCGGTCGGGCACCGGCCGGCGGCTGGGC
>NZ_NCTE01000504.1:0-33733 GCF_002114215.1 Streptomyces sp. 13-12-16
GCGGGCGGCGAGGTGATCGGCGAGGTCACCTCCGGCGCCCCCTCCCCCACGCTGGGCAAGCCGATCGCGATGGCGTACGTCGACGCCGCCCACGCGGCGCCCGGCACCGAGGGTGTCGGCGTGGACATCCGCGGCAGCCACGAGCCGTACGAGGTCGTGGCGCTGCCGTTCTACAAGCGGCAGAAGTGACACCGTCCTCGGACGGCTTCCCGCGCGTGAGGTGAGCACGTCGTGCCTGCTCACCGGCGCCGCACAGCAGTCCCCTCCGTCATCAGCAGTCCCCCGCGTACAGGAGAATCCAGGTCATGAGCAACCCCCAGCAGCTGCGTTACAGCAAGGAGCACGAGTGGCTGACGGCCGCCGAGGACGGCGTGTCGACGGTCGGCATCACGGAGCACGCGGCCAACGCGCTCGGCGACGTGGTCTTCGTCCAGCTCCCCGAGGTCGGTGACAGCGTGACCGCGGGCGAGACCTGCGGCGAGCTGGAGTCGACCAAGTCGGTCAGCGACCTGTACTCCCCGGTCACCGGTGAGATCACCGAGGTCAACGAGGACGTGGTGAACGACCCGTCGCTGGTGAACTCCGCCCCCTTCGAGGGTGGCTGGCTGTTCAAGGTGCGCGTCACCGACGAGCCGGCCGACCTGCTGACCGCCGCCGAGTACGACGCCCACACCACGGGCTGAGGAGCCGTAGCCGCATGTCGCTTCTGAACACTCCCCTGCACGAGCTCGACCCGGCGGTGGCCGCCGCCGTCGACGCCGAGCTGCACCGCCAGCAGTCCACCCTCGAGATGATCGCCTCGGAGAACTTCGCCCCGGTCGCGGTCATGGAGGCCCAGGGCTCGGTCCTCACCAACAAGTACGCCGAGGGCTACCCCGGCCGCCGCTACTACGGCGGCTGCGAGCACGTCGACGTGATCGAGCAGATCGCCATCGACCGGGTCAAGGAGCTCTTCGGCGCCGAGCACGCCAACGTGCAGCCGCACTCGGGCGCGCAGGCCAACGCGGCCGCGATGTTCGCGCTGCTCAAGCCCGGCGACACGATCATGGGCCTGAACCTCGCGCACGGCGGGCACCTGACCCACGGCATGAAGATCAACTTCTCCGGCAAGCTCTACGACGTGGTCGCGTACCACGTCGGCGACGACGGCCAGGTCGACATGGCCGAGGTCGAGCGCCTCGCCAAGGAGAACAAGCCGAAGCTGATCGTGGCCGGCTGGTCGGCGTACCCGCGTCAGCTCGACTTCGCCGCGTTCCGCCGGATCGCGGACGAGGTCGGCGCGTACCTCATGGTCGACATGGCGCACTTCGCCGGTCTGGTGGCCGCGGGCCTGCACCCGAACCCGGTCCCGCACGCCCACGTCGTGACGACGACCACCCACAAGACCCTCGGCGGCCCGCGCGGCGGTGCGATCCTCTCCACGGCCGAGCTGGCCAAGAAGATCAACTCCGCGGTCTTCCCCGGTCAGCAGGGCGGTCCGCTGGAGCACGTGATCGCCGCCAAGGCGGTCGCCTTCAAGGTGTGCGCCACCGAGGACTTCAAGGAGCGCCAGCGCCGCACCCTGGAGGGCGCCCGCATCCTGGCCGAGCGCCTGGTCAAGGACGACGTCAAGGCCGTGGGCGTG
The DNA here is from genome assembly GCF_002114215.1 of Streptomyces sp. 13-12-16. GTDB lineage: Bacteria > Actinomycetota > Actinomycetes > Streptomycetales > Streptomycetaceae > Streptomyces. Next base: position 1,625 of record NZ_NCTE01000504.1, read on the forward strand.
GACGTGCTGTCCGGCGGCACGGACGTGCACCTGGTCCTGGTCGACCTGCGGAACTCGGAGCTGGACGGCCAGCAGGCCGAGGACCGCCTCCACGAGGTCGGCATCACGGTCAACCGCAACGCGATCCCGAACGACCCGCGCCCGCCGATGGTCACCTCGGGCCTGCGCATCGGTACGCCCGCCCTGGCCACCCGCGGCTTCACGGCCGAGGACTTCGCCGAGGTGGCGGACGTGATCGCCGAGGCGCTCAAGCCGTCCTTCGACGTGGAGGCACTCCGGGCCCGGGTGACGGCACTCGCCGCGAAGCACCCGTTGTACCCCGGTCTGCAGTAATTCCGTACGCTTTCACACGTACGGACATCAGGGGCATCGCGCACACTGGGTCGGTGGGCGCGGTGCCCCGCACCATGCACCGTCGCATGAACGATTCCCCGCTTCCGGTCCCCGGATCTTCCGGCCCTCTGAACCACCCCTTCCCGGTGGACAGCGTCGTCCGCCGAACCCTTAGGAGTCCTCCCGTGGCCATCTCGGTCTTCGATCTCTTCTCGATCGGCATCGGCCCGTCCAGCTCACACACGGTCGGCCCGATGCGGGCGGCCCGGATGTTCGCCCGGCGGCTGCGCAACGAGGGCCTGCTGGACCCGGTCGTCTCGGTCCGGGCGGAGCTGTACGGCTCCCTGGGCGCCACCGGGCACGGCCACGGCACGCCCAAGGCGGTGCTGCTGGGCCTGGAGGGCGACTCGCCGCGCACGGTGGACGTGGAGTCGGCCGACGAGCGGGTGGAGAAGATCAAGGACGGTGGCCGGATCCGGCTGCTCGGCGAGCACGAGATCGCGTTCTCCTTCGACGACGACATGGTGCTGCACCGCCGCAAGGCGCTCCCGTACCACGCCAACGGGATGACGCTGTGGGCGTACGACGCCTCCGGCGCCGAGGTCCTGAGCAAGACGTACTACTCGGTCGGCGGCGGTTTCGTCGTGGACGAGGACGCGGTGGGCGCGGACCGCATCGTGCTGGACGACACGGTCCTGAAGTACCCCTTCCGCACGGGCGACGAGCTGCTGCGTCTCACCGGGGAGACCGGCCTGTCCATCTCCGCCCTGATGCTGGAGAACGAGCGGGCCTGGCGGAGCGAGGAGGAGATCCGCGAGGGGCTGCTGGAGATATGGCGCGTGATGCGGGCGTGCGTGGACCGCGGCATGTCCCGCGAGGGCATCCTGCCGGGCGGCCTGAAGGTGCGCCGCCGCGCCGCGAACACCGCGCGCAAGCTGCGCTCCGAGGGCGACCCGCAGGCGCTCGCCATGGAGTGGATCACCCTGTACGCCATGGCAGTGAACGAGGAGAACGCGGCCGGCGGCCGGGTCGTCACCGCGCCGACGAACGGCGCTGCCGGGATCATCCCCGCCGTCCTGCACTACTACATGAACTTCGCGCCGGGCGCCGACGAGGAGGGTGTGGTCCGCTTCCTGCTGGCGGCCGGGGCGATCGGCATGCTCTTCAAGGAGAACGCCTCGATCTCCGGCGCCGAGGTCGGCTGCCAGGGCGAGGTCGGCTCCGCCTGCTCGATGGCGGCGGGCGCGCTGGCGGAGGTGCTGGGCGGCTCCCCCGAGCAGGTGGAGAACGCCGCCGAGATCGGCATGGAGCACAACCTCGGCCTGACCTGCGACCCCGTCGGCGGCCTGGTGCAGATCCCGTGCATCGAGCGCAACGGCATGGCCGCGGTGAAGGCGGTCACGGCGGCCCGGATGGCGATGCGCGGCGACGGCTCGCACAAGGTGTCCCTGGACAAGGTCATCAAGACGATGAAGGAGACCGGCGCGGACATGTCGGTCAAGTACAAGGAGACGGCCCGGGGCGGGCTCGCGGTGAACATCATCGAGTGCTAGGTAAATAGGCCCTGACCAGCACGTTCGTATCTTTCGGCGCTGTCAGGGCCTTCCCTGCTTACGCGGCGGAAAGTCCCTGGAACCTCCCTGGGACAGACGTGAAAGTCCCTGAAAAGTCCCTGGGATGCCCCTGCTCCGGGAGCTCCCTGCGGGCGATCCACCTACCCGCAACTGGTCAGACACGAGGGGAACCCTTGCGTAGGACCTGCCTGGAACCTGTCAGTAGCCGGGAGGGGGACTCGCCTCGTCATCCGGCTGTGTCAGTCTCCACCGCCTACCGGACAGGATGACCACCCAGAACCACGATCCGCCTCGGTGGCCAGCGCCAGACGAACGCTGACCCACGTCCCTTTCTCCGGGACTGGCAACCCCAAGACCCTGGCGATCCCCCGGATCGGAGTTCTGGTGGTTCAAGACGAGGATGCTCTCGGCAGCCAGGATCCTCCGGGCATGCAGCGTTGTCATCGCCGCGTCCCACTGCCACGCAACCGTGGCGAAGACCGCGACTGTAAGACGTTCAACTCTGTCCCGTGTAGTCGGGACTGTAAATCGTTCGGGTCTGTTCCGTAGTCGGTGGTGACGGTGAGTGCTCGCCTGTGAACATTGAGCGTGCATGATGCGAACGCGCTTGCAGGAACGGTGTTTCGGGGTTGTCGGCGTTGGTCATCGAGGATGTGGCGGACGGCGGCGAGATAGTCCGGGTTACGGCTCGGACTCGGGATGTTCCCGTTCCCCGTCCGGTGTGCGGGGTCGCGACGGGGAGAGTCCACGGGTATCACGGCCGGACGGTGCGGGATGTGCCGGTCGACGGCCGGCAGGTCGTGGTCCGGGTGAGGATACGACGGCTGGTCTGTCCGGTCCTGGGCTGCAGGCGGCAGACCTTCCGAGAGCAGGTTCCCGGGCTTCTGGAGCGCCATCAGCGCCGCACCACACGTCTGACCGGTCAGCTCTCCGAGCCGGTCAGGGAGTTATGCGGACGGGCGTCCGCCCGACTCGCCCGATCGCTGGCCGTGCCCGTGCCGTACGCCTCCGCCCTGCAACTGCTGCGGCGGGTGCCCGTGCCGGCGGTGCGGATCCCGCGGATGATCGGGGTCGACGACTTCGCCCTGCGGCACCGGCACAGCTACGCCACGATCATCATCAACGCCGGGACCGGCCAGCGGATTGAGGTACTGCCCGGCCGCGAAGCCGCCCCTCCGGAGGCCTGGCTGCGCGGACATCCGGGCATCGAGGCCGTGTGCCGGGACGGATCGGCCACCTACGCCGAGGCGGTCCGCCGAGCCCTGCCCGACGCGGTCCAGATCAGCGACCGCCGGCACCTGTGGCACAACCTCGCCGAGGCCGTCCGCAAAGAAGTCGCCGCGCACAGCACCTGCTGGGCGAAAGCGGGCCCGCCCCCGGCCGAGGGGAGACAGGCCGCCACCACACGCGAGCGCTGGCAGCAGGCCCACGCCCTGCGCGAGCGCGGAGTCGGCCTGCTGGAATGCGCACGGCGCCTGAACCTCGCCTTGAACACCGTCAAGCGCTATGACCGTGTCACCGAGCCCGAGCGCCTCATCCGCGCCCCCAAGTACCGGCCCATCCTCGTGGACCCCTACCGCGATCACCTGCGCAAGCGCCGACCGGAGAACCCGGCCGCCCCCGTCACCATCTCCTCCAGGAGATCAGGGAGCTGGGCTACACCGGCAGCTCGAACCTGCTGGTCCGCTACATCAACCAGGGACGTGTCGAGGCCGACCGGCCCGCCCTCTCGTCCCGGCGCCTGGCCCGCTACCTGCTCACCTATCCCGACCGCCTCAAGGACCACCAGCGGGAACGTATCGAGGCCGCCCGCACTGCCTGCCACGAGATGACCGCTCTGGCCGACCTCATCCACCACTTCGCCGCGCTGCTGGATCCCGCCGACGGCAATGCCACCCTGCTGAGCACCTGGATCACCTCGGCCCAGGTCGAGGACCTGCCCCACCTGCATGCCTTCACCCGGGGCATCGAAAAGGACCGCGCCGCAGTCGACGCCGCCCTCACACTGCCGCACCACAACGGCGGCACCGAAGGAGTGAACGACAAAACCAAGCTGATCAAGCGCCAGATGTACGGCCGCGCGAGCTTCCCCCTCTCCGCCGCCGCATCCTCCTGGGCTGACCACACCCTCCGTCACCACCGACTACGGAACTGACCCGTTCGTTTGACAGACCCGCTCGGCACTTCCGGCAGGCGCGTGATGAGCCGCCGCGCACGGCGGTCCACCGCGAGGTCCGCGAGGAGCTCCGCTGGGGTCGAGCGGTCTGTCCAATAAAAGAACGAGCCGCGCGGCCGGACGTTGACGATCGGCCGGAGGGCAAAGAGGGCAGCCCTCGCCTCTATTCATCAGGAACCTCTGGAATCGGCCAGATAGCCCCTCCGCCCCTGGTCCGGTGATTCTCTTTCCCGAGGTCAGCGGCACGGCCCTGTCCGATGGGCCGCACTTTTCAGCCCCGATTGTTCAGTTGAGGAAAACCCGAGGCAAGCTTGTGATCTTCATCACATACCTTTCTTCTCTCTGCGTGATCACATGTTCACCGAACGGCCGAACGCAAGCCCCTCCTTCCACAGCGAAGTTGGGCTTCAACATGTTCGGCGCTGTCCCTTAAAGGAGGGCCGCGTGAAGACCAGCACCACGAGACGCAAGTTCAACAAATCGCCGTCACTGCCATCGCGGCCACCATCCTGGCGCCGTCACCGCCACGCCGACCAGCGCTGAGGAAGCCCCGAATGGGACCACGTCCACGTCATCCGCCGAGCCGGCTGACGGCCGCCCGGCGGCCAGCGTCAGCCCGAAGGCGTATGTCGCTTGGCTCAAGTCGAAGGCGGCCTCCGGAGACGCCAGTGCTTCCACTGTGGAAAAACAGCTCAAGGCGCTTCCTGCGAAGAAGCGGGAGAATCTCCTTGACTACATCAACGATCCGATCCACGCCAAGGCATTCAACGCGACAGGGGCGTTCCGCTCCGAGCGGGCAAACGGGGATGTGGACCGGAGTTCGCCTGACCGGTTCGACGCGCTGCTGTTGCTCTCGCGCTCGATGACGGCCGGCTTCACCTGCCAGCTGACCTCCGCAACTGGGCCCCTGCCCCACGCCACCCACTCGCTTCAAGATCTCCGGCTGTAGTACCAGAGCCTCCCCGCCGGTACCTGTATCTCTACGGGCAGTGCGGTGGTGAGCTCATCGCGGCCTTGCGGTCCGTGTGCGGACGCCTAGATCCCGCTTTCTGGACACGAGGTGCCGCTGCCGCAGTGGTCGACTGCCGATCTCAGCAGCCACCTGCGCTCTTCGGACTGTTCTGCAGCACGCCGACGAATACCTCTGCCGTCCGATCAGGCGCCGCCCGATATCCCGGTGCTTAGCATCACCGACCGCCATGACGGCAGCGTACCGGTGGGCATGAACGACACACAGCGGCACTCCTCCGTGCGCACCTGGCCCCGTAGCAGTCCTAGAGAAGGGACGTTCCAGCTTCCATGGCCCGTCACAATCAGACCGTCGGCCCGATCCGTTCCGCCGTGTCCGTTGATCTCGTCCCGAGTCTGAGCCGAGTGGACGCCAGTCAGTTCGACGGACTCGACGACACGGCAGGAGCGGTCGGCTGCTACCACCGGATGATGCAACGTGAGCACGATGGCCGTTGGAGGGTGCAGTACGCCCGGGCGACCGACGGAACGCAGCTCCTGGCGGTACTCCCGACCTACACACCCCTTGCCGGGCACTGGGCGGACCGTGCCTACGATCCGGGCAACTGGCCCTTCCCGGCCGGCGTCGCAGACGGCACCAGCCCTGGCTCGTACGTGCTGGTCGGCGGCAACGCCGATATGCGCTCGGCCACTTACGTGAGTCGACACCTGCAGGACGGTCCTGCCTTCAAGCGGCTGCTCACGGCTGTGGCCCGAGCTGCTGCAGCCGAGAACCGCGGCCTGCTCTTCCCTTATGTGCACCAGAAGTTGAGGGAACTCCTCGACCACTCGTCAGGAGGGCGCATCACCTGGGCGCCGCTGGGACAGGAAGCACACTTCGTGGATGCCCTGGCGACCGACAGCGAGGAGCACTACGGAGCACGCATTAGGCGGGTGCTGCGCCGCGACCGGAACCTGATGGAGCAGCAGCAGGTGACCACCGCGGTGCACTCCTGGCCAGAGATCGCGCACACGGCAGCCGAGGTAATCGCTCAGCACAACACCCGGAAGGGAATCCCCGACCACTCGGAGTTCGTCCGCATGCGTTATGCCCAGTGGATCGACTGCCCGTCGGTCGAACTCGTCGTCTTCACCGCTCGCGCCGGCGGCGTGGAAGGCGTGGCCACAGCGCTGAAATGGCGGGACCAGCTGGATGTCTATGAAATTGCCCTGACCGGAGAGGAGAGCCCTGAAAGGCTTGCCACCTACGTGAGCCTGCTGTTCCACCAGCCGGTCCGGTTCGGGCGGGCCCACGGACTGAGGCAGCTCCGGGGCGGACTGGAAGCGACGAAAGCCAAAGGAATGCGCGGAGCCATCTTCAAGCAACTCCACGGGGGCGTTCTGAGCGCCTCCGCCAGCAGAGAACTCGCGAACAGAATGTAGCACTCTCACCGCTCCATAGGTGTGCGCATGATTTCGAACCGAGTAGGCCCATCATCAATCAGAAGAAAGTGGGGAATCCCATGGAACGAGTCGCTAAATCTTACGCACCGCTCATCGAAAACAAGGGCGGCAAAACTACTGTCACGCTGTCCGAGGACCACCCGGGTTACGGCGATCGGCGCTATGTAGAGCACCGTGAGCGTATTGCCGCCGCGGCTCTCCATGCGCGAGCGGGCGATCCGGCACCGTACGTCATGTATTCGGAGGAGGATGACTCGACCTGGCGACTTGTCACCACTGCTCTGTCGAAACTGCATGAGCAGTACGCGACTGCAGAGTATCTAACGTGCATTGACGCGCTAAATCTGCCTTCCAACCGAGCTCCGCAGCTTCGGGACGTCTCGGATGCGATCGGCGAGGTCACCGGTTTCAGGATGTTCCCGGCCGCCGGGATCGTCGGGACCACCACCTTCTACGGTGGGCTCGCCGACAAGTCTTTCAACGCCACCCAGTACATACGTCACGCCACCCAGCCGTGGTTCTCTCCTGAACCCGACATGATCCACGAAATTATCGGGCACGGCGCCCATCTGGCCAACGAACGCTGGGCGCGAATGTACGAGCTCGTCGGGAAGGCGGTGCTGCGGTTGACCAACCCAGAAGCCGTGCAACTTGTCTCCCGGGTCTTCTGGTTCAGCATGGAGTGCGGCGTCGTGGAGGAAAAGGGGGAACTCAAGGTGTGGGGTGCGAGTCTCCTCACCTCGACCGGTGAAATGGCACAGTTCCGCAATGCCGATATCAGGGAACTTGATCTGGCCGGCATGGCCAAGCAGGGTTATGAGCCGGACGTCTACCAGCCGGTTCTCTACAAAGCCAGGTCGCTCGGACACTTCGAGGATTTCCTCGAAGATTTCCTTACGACGGTTGATGACGACTCGCCTTACGCCATCTGATTCGAACAGGAAGCAGTAACGGAAGTGCACGGGGCGCGGGGCGCCGCGAGCAGGGCACTGCCTCCGCTCGCAAACGCTTCGCGCCACCGTACCTTAACGCCCAGAAAGCGCTCTTCATGCACAGGATTGAAACCGATGTAGAAGTGATCGTGACCTGGTGGAACAAGGACCGCCATTCTGATAGCCCCAGCACCATGCAGCGGAGCAACCTGAAGACCGGCGATCGGCTGGACTTCGGCATATCAGGCAGCACGGGTAGGTTGCAGCCTAATGCCATACCCAGCCTTGGCGCGTTTGAGGTATCCGGCCATCACCTCCTCTTCTCGAACCTCACCGCCAGCGCCACCTTCGCTATTGAGAACCTGGAAGGCGGCACGGAACTGGTCAAGGCACCCCCCCGCCGACTAAACATGGTGATCCCGTTCGAGATCTCGCGCATTCTGATCCCCTCCGCTACGAGCATCAGCGAACTCACCGTCTTCGCACCCCCGCCGGCCCTGCTCGGATCCGACCAGGCCGCTACGTATACCGAGTCCGTCATATCCAACTTGGACATGACGAGCAAGTACTTCGCCGTGCTGGTCGCACTGTGCGAGCCGCGGCTGCGCGGTTCCTCCATGGCGGCAGTGCCCTCCGTCCAGGAGATGGTCAAGAGACTGAAGGGCACAAAACAGTTCAGAGATGCGAACCGCAACAGCATTAGTTATCACATCGACTACCTGACGGACCGCAAACTTCCGGTCAGCCAGTGGGCCAAGTGCGTGGACGAGGGCCGCAGGCACTCCAAGCGCGAGGCCCTGGTTGCGTTCGCACTCCGGTTCGACCTGGTCCGAGAGGAACACCTCGGCCTGCTCGAGCCGGCACGACTCCCAAGCAGGGAGCGGAAGCTAACGCTGAACGTGATGAGTGGGACCAGCGAAGGCGGCCTGTTGCAGCAGCCGGCCAAGCAGGTTCTGGAGTTGACCGATCATCCAGATCACGAGCGTGGTGAGCGGGCCGAGGGTGGACGGGAGAACTGCCGTAACGGACACAGCCCTCTCCGGAGGGCTGACTCACCATGCCTGCAGGGGACGTGACAAAGATGAATACCCGTCTAGCCTGCGACGATCATGCAGAGCTGGGCGGTTCACCTGCTGCGGAACAGTTTCAGATACGCGGGTCGGCAGGACGGGGAAGAGTGTTAAGGCCCTCTTCCCCGTGTACACCAGGTGGACAGAAACATCGCCACGGACGATTTCAAGGGTTTCCGAGAAATGGGGAGAAAGTACCCAGACGTCGTTCGAGTTCGTGAACAGCCAAATTCGGAGGGCCGGCCGCGTCAGTGGGTACTTCTCCACGGAGCAGGCCGCCTGAAGTACGGCAGCCTTGCGGTGCTGAGCCTGGACCCGACCGGGACCGGTGCGAAGCACTGGACCAGGCGATGGAAGCCGCTTCTAGGCTTCGAAAGCCGCCTCATCGCAGCCCAGCTGTAACAAGCACCCCACTAGTTACACCACTCGCTATAAAGACCCGCATACCCCGGCCTCGAATATTCGAGCAACAGCGTTCACTCCAGACAGGATAAATTTATGAAGCCCGCACTCCTGAAGGTCGGGACTTGGAACATCGGGGGCGGAATCCTTGGCAGATCCCATCAGCAAGGCGTAAATCCGTCACTCGACCATTATGCATCTGTCCTGGACAAGCACCGACCCGACGTGCTCTGCCTGCAAGAGGCCCACGACTATCACGACCGTCGGATGAATCAGACGGAATGGCTGGCGAAACATTTGGGGTATCCGTACTTCGCATCGTTTCCGACGAGCAAGTCTCACATGATGGAAAATGCTTCCCTGGCGCTCGGGATCGTGTCCCAGTTCCCCATCCGGGACGCCGTTTACAAGCAGTTCCCGAATCCCAGGCTCCAGGTTGTCGGCCCGAACGGGGACGATTGGACGCTACACGATAAGGGTTATGTCGTCGGGCGGTTGGATCTCGACACCGGAACGCTCGGCCTGATCAACGGGCACTGCTTTCCGCTGCAACACTTCGATATAAGCCCGACCGAGCCGATGTTTGTGCAAATGTGGGACATGCTGACGGCCGATCTGCTAACTGCCGGCTGGGCTGGCCCAGCACTCGCCGCCGTCGACCTGAACTACGCGCGGATAGAAGACCTGTTGGCTGAAGTCCTGCGTCCGGCTCGTTACCTAAATGCATTCGACAGCACTCCCACGACACCCCAGGGCGTACAGAAGGACTACATTCTCTACAAGCACTCGATCCGCCTGCTCACCACGACGGTGGCGGCGGCCGGTTCTGACCACTCATATTGCCAGGCGAGTTTTCAACTGTGACTCGAGGTCACCACAGTGCCCAACCTATCATGATCGCTTCAATCGGATCAGGTCTCCGATCCTGTTACTTGTTGGGGCCCCAGAGAGCCTAGGTTGAGCCAGACTGAGCTCGAGTTGCAACGGGCAGCAGTACAGCAATTTCGAGCTTTCAAGACCCGATGCCCCGTCCCTTGGAGTGTTCAACAATGCAGAATTCCACGTCAACGAGTTCACTGTGGCGGCCTTGGACTCCGATCACCCAGCAGGCCAACTCGATGCGGATCGTCGAAGCGAAGGGAAACCGCGTCCGTGATGCCGAGGGCAAGTGGTACCTCGACGGTATCTCTGGTGTCCTGAACGCGTCCTGCGGGCACGGACATCCGCGACTGATCGAGGCCGCGACCCGGCAGTTTCAGCAGCTCGTCCACTACGACCCCATGGTGTCCACCCACGATCCCGCCGAGACGCTGGCTTCGCGGCTGGCCGAGATCGCGCCGGGCGAGCTGAACGAGACCGTCCTGACCAATAGTGGCTCGGAGGCCACCGAGGCAGCCCTCAGGATCGCGCTGCAGTACTGGCGCAACAACGGCGAGGACCGCAACCGGGTCATCACCTTCGAGGCGGCCTACCACGGCACCACCTACCTGGCTCAGCAGCTCTCGGGGCTGCCGTTCACGGTCAGTGAATGGGCTCCGCCCTTCCCTGTCGACCACGTCTCCCTGCCCGCGTCACCCCGCGAGATCCGCACCGAAGAGGGCGCCGACGCGCTGATCGGGCTGTTCACCAGGGCGCTTGAGGCCGGCCCACCCGCAGCAGCGGTCATGGTCGAGCCGCTGCTTGGCCTCGGCGGCTGCGTCGTGCTTCCCGCGGGATTCCTCGCTCGGCTCCGGAAGTTGTGCGACCAGCATGGAGCGCTACTCATCCTCGACGAGGTGTTCTGCGGATTCGGCCGCACCGGCCGGATGTTCGGCTTCGACCACGACGGAATCACGCCGGACATCGTCACCCTTAGCAAGGGCATCAGCGGCGGTTACCTACCGCTGGCCGCGGTGATGGTCACCTCCTCGATCAAGGAGACCTTCATCCGGGAGCCGATCGCCCAGGGGCTGCGCTACGGGCACACGACGGGCGGCCACGCCGTCGCGGCCGCTGTCGGAAACACAGTGCTCGACATCATGGCCGACGAAAAGTTGGTGGAGAACTCGGCGGCCCAGGGCGCTACGTTGCTGAAGGGTCTGGGAAAGCTCGAGTCGAGCCCGCTGATCGCCGACGTCCGCGGGCTCGGACTGGTGGTCGCCATCGAGGCCGATGCGCCAGAGTCCGCTGCCGCGATCGCGGAGGCCACGGCTCGGGCCGGGGTGATGACGCGTCACGAGCGCGGCGTGATCCGGATCGCGCCTCCGTTGACGCTCACCGACGACGACACGGCGGAGATTCTCCAGAAGATCGGCACCGCCGTTGAGGATGCCGATGCGGCACGTCGCTGACCCGAAGGTTCTGCAGTCCTACATCCACCGATCCACTGGATCACCAATATCCACAAAGGGAGAACAAGCCATGATAGGGGCTTCGTCGGAGTCGACCTTGCAGGAACTGAAGGACCAGCTGGAACGGATCGTGGACAGCGGACACGGCATGACTTTTCAGGGGTCGGAATCGACGGTCCGCCGTCTTTCCGAGTCCGGAGAATTGCGGGCTCTGATCGGTCAGATCATTTCTGACAAGGCTGCCCTTGCCGACATGGCCGCCCGTTCGTACTACCACGCGAACAACTTCCTGAAGGTCGTCCTGCTGGCCGGCGACAAGAACCCCTGGAAGCTCCGCCTTCACCTGTGGCATCCGCAGCCGGACGCCTCCGGGACCATCACGGAGGACATCCACTCGCACCGTTGGGACTTCACAACCGCGCTCGTGGTCGGCGAGTACTTCGCCCAGGAGTTCAAGATCGGCCCTGGCACCGAGTACTACCACTACAAGTATCTGCCGATCGGGCAGGGGAAGACCTTCTCACTGGAGATACAGGGCAAGGAGCAGCTGTACGCCGCATTCGAGGCGGTCCTGCCCGCAGGCACGATCTACCACATCAACCACGAGATTCTGCACTGCATCTCTCGATCCGCCGGCAAGGCCGCAGCGTCACTCGTCCTGCAGCAGCCCGCCGTTGAGGGTTTCACAAACGTCTACCGGACCTCAACGGTCGGCGAGCAGGCCAAGACCGACATCGAGGTGCAGCGGCCGACCGTCGCCCAGCTGCGGGATGAGCTGAAGCTCTTCCTGACCTGGCTCGGCTGACCTCAGCCGGCTTTCCCACCACGGCCGAACACCCTTCGCTCACCCTAAAGGCTGTTGCACAACGGCTAGCCGATCTTCTAGATCTCCTTCGTGCCGGCTCCCAAGACGGCAGGAAGGCGTGCATATTCGGGCAGTTGGCCTAGCTAACGGTGGCTGAATCTGAGCGAGATCGCCGTTCTGCAACACCCTTTAGATGGCGTCCCGTAAATAGTCAGGGACGCGTCGGCTGACCTGCTTGTTTGCTCGTCATCCGGCGAGGGTGAGGTTGTGCAGGCGGGCGATACCGAGCATGGCGTGGTGGATGCCGTCCCCTCTGAGGCGGCAGTCGCGCAGGATCTTCCAGCTCTTCATCCGGGCGAAGGTGTGCTCGATGCGGGCGCGGACGCGACGGTGGGAGGCGTTGTGGTTCTCCTTCCAGACGGGCAGGTTCTCGTCCTCGTGCCGGCGGTAGTGCGGGATGGCCAGGCCGGTACCGCGGTAGCCGCCGTCGGCGATCACCGTGGGCGTTGCGCCGACGGCGGCCTTCGCGCCGGACTCTTCCCAGGCCCGGCAGTCGTTGCGGTTACCCGGCAGCGGCTTGCCGACGGCGACGACGAGGCAGGTGTCGGCGTCGATGACGACCTGGTGGTTGGTGGAGTAGCGGTAGTTCTTACTGGAGGTGGCTACGCTCCGGTCGTGGGTAGGCGTCAGTGTGCCGTCCACGATGAGCACGGTGTACTTGCAGTACCGCCGACGTGGCTGGAGGGCGAGGGCCGGCCCGAGGTGGGCGACGATCCGGTCGGCCGCCGGCTTCGAGACTCCAAAGAGCGGGGCGAGCTGGCGCAGGGGGAGGTTGGTGCGCCAGTACGCGGCCACCAGCAGCACCCAGTCCTCCAGCGGCAGGCTCCAAGGCCAGCCCCGGCGGACCGGATCGGCCCTCTCGCGCCGCAGCACGGTGATGAGCTTGGCGAACTGCCACGGACTCAGCCCGGTGAACGGGGCTGTCCAGGACGGCTCCGATGCCGTGATCACACCAGCCACAGCAAGATCGTCTCACCCGTGACCAGCAGTTACGGGACACTGTCTAGGAACCGGCACGGAGCGTGTACAGATGCAGCATTCGCACGAGATTTCTTCCCCTGAGTACGATCGGGTTGCGGTAGCGGAGCTCGGCCGGACACCGGGCATCGAATCAGCGCGGCTGTTCAAGAACGCCGCACAGCGCCGGAACCTCACCGGGGCCGAACTGGTCCTGGCCCGTACGGCGCGAGAAGAGATCCAGCAGCGCGCACGCAGGATCTCCGCATTGACCGAGAAGGTGGCGGGCCTCCCGCTGACCGCGGACGAATGTTCCGTTCTGCGGCCACCCTTCGGCCGGGCCACCCACCTGCCCAGTCCCGATCGCCCATACGTACACCTGGCCGTCCACACGGGACAGGGCGGCGTGAGCGTCACGCCCGTCTGGGCGGCGGCGGCCGGTGGGAACGTGGTCCTCAGCACAGTGGAGAACAGGATCAAGGCAAGGGCGACAGCTCTCGATCCGCTAGTCGCGCTGTCCGTTCCTGCCGGTGTCGGGAGCCAGATATGCCTAGAGATCGGCGGCTTTGCCAGACAGTCGCCGGACTCCGAGCGCGAACTGATCCGTACCCTGGCCAGAATGTACAGCAAGCCGAAAGTCGGCGAGCAGGTGGACGGCAACTATACGAGCTGGGACCAGCGCGAACGGAACGAGCGGCTGCGGCTGGAGATTCTGGCCTACCGCGTACGCAATGAACTCGGTGACGATCCCGTCTGCCGGTCCGCTCCCTACGTCCAGGAGCTGGCACCAAGATTCCGCACCGCCGACGCGGCCCGACCGTCCGGGCGCGGCTCGCACGATGAATTCTGGGGGCCGGACGAGAGGTACGGAGAGGACGAGCCTGAGCTGCGTGGCGCCCGTGACGAGCTGGCGATCCTCGGCATGACGCGCCGGGGCAAGGAGAGCACGTACCGCTCCCTGAGCCCCACCTATGGGCACCTCGCCTGCTTCGACCACCACGGACTTCTGCGCTGTCGCCAGATCGGGTTTGATGTGATCGACGTCAAGGGCGAGGCCCGGATTTCCTTCCTCGTCAAGAAGCGTGACACCGGAACCCTCCGGAAGAACCCCGCTGTTGCCGTGTCGGTCGCGCAGTACAGCAGCGGGAGCGTCTGGCTGCAGGCCCAGGGTCTGATTCAGTTCCACGACGATCCGGGTATGGTCCAGGACGCGGTCCACCGCCTCGAGAGCCGGTACAACCGCGTCCACCACCGCTCGGCGCTCGACCTGGGCCAGGGTGGGTCCAGACCTGAGGATCATGTGCTGGCGACCCTGTCCCGCCAGAAGCTCAGCAGTCGGTACCGGGAGACGGAGCGATCGTTGCGTTCTGCCCATGCGCTCGGGAAGTGACGCACACGAGGTCGTAGGTGCCGGTCGCTCTACTGCACCGGGGCACCGAGATAGCCGGGGAAGCGGCCTTCGGGGTCCCGGGCGGTGCGGATCCGCTGGAACTTCGACCAGGCCGCGTCGGACATGACGCGGTCGGGTCGGACGGTGAAGTCACTGTCGCCCAGGTAACAGCCGGCCGAGTAAGGTGCCACGCGCTGCATGGCGCCGTCCAACCACGAGCGGCACCGGGCGTCCTCCGCTGAGGTTTCGCCGATCACGTACGCCGCGAAGTACAGGTCCGTCTGCACGGATAGAGCCATGTCCGGGCGTTGACGGCCCATCAGAGGCGTGAAGTCGCCCAGGACCGTGAACGTCTTGGCTGTGGGAAGATCGGTGAAGGCTGGCACGAGGGCGGGGACCAACTGCGCGGCGGAGCCGGTGAGGAAGGCGTTGTCCGCGAAGTAGCGGTGGTGCTCGGGGTTGCCTCGCAGTTGCTCCGCGTTCAGGCTCGCGAAGGCCACCGGCTGGGCCACCGTGGTGGCCAAGGCATTGCCGACCACGGGGCAGCTGCCGAGCGCGGCCAGCGAAGCCGAGCCGCCGTCGAAGGAGACCGCGTCGATGATCAGCACCGGGTGGTCGGAGCCGGTCGGGGTGCAACCGACGGCGGCCAGTTCCACGGATGGCGGCAGGTCATGGCGCGCCGTCAGGTACCAGGCCAGCACCTCCGGAGCGAGCTGGGCGGGGTAGACGTAGCTGGACCGGGTCAGCTCCCGGAACCGGGGGCGCGTGCGCAACCGGAACTCGGTGACCACGCCGACGAAGCCGGGCCCGGAGCCGCGCGCCGCCCAGAACAGGTCAGCGTTCTCGGTCTCGGAGCACCGCACCAGCTCCCCGGCAGCGGTGACCACGTCCATGGACTCGATGGACTCCGCCGCCCAGCCCCAACCGCGGCAGTTCCAGCCCATGCCGCCCTGCAGCAGGAATCCACCAAGGCCCACAGTGGGCGAATGGCCCACGGCGAAGAACCGGTCGTGCCCGGCGAGATACGGGTCTAGGTCCAAGCCGCCGCGCGCCGCCGGGCCGACCGCTACTATGCCGTCGTCAGGGTCGTAGGACTTCCCGGTGAACCGGGCCAGGTCGATGAGCAAGGTGTCCTCGCGCAGTGACCAGGAGGCCCAGCTGTGCCCGCCGGAGC
Source organism: Streptomyces sp. 13-12-16 (assembly GCF_002114215.1). Taxonomy (GTDB): domain Bacteria; phylum Actinomycetota; class Actinomycetes; order Streptomycetales; family Streptomycetaceae; genus Streptomyces. The sequence continues at coordinate 17,240 of NZ_NCTE01000504.1, forward strand.
GGATCGCAACCTGCCAGCCCTCTGCCGCAGCCAGCTTCACGCCCGCCATCACATCAGCGATGTGAGCGGCGCGCAGCACCGCCGCTGGCCGCCGTGACGGCCGCCGGTGGTTGAAGATGCGCGTGGTCGTAGCGTCTGCGAAGCCTGTGTCACCGCTCTGCCAGAACGCCCCAGTGAAGGCAGTCATCATGGGAGTACAAACCTTTCGGCTGCCTCAAGGAGATTCTCCACGGCCGCGTCGGGGAAATAGTTCGCGTTGTACTGCGCGACGAGCTGAGGACCCGCCTCGTACAGGTTCCACGAGACAACCACCGTCTCCGGCCAGCGTTTCTCGCCGGGGAACGTCAGGTTGAGTTGCTCCGCTTCGGTACCGGTGAACGGTGGCAGGTCATCTGTCGACTGCGGGTGCTCGTTCAGCTCGACGTACAGTCCGGCTTCCTGGTCCGTCACCATCAGAGTCTCGTTCCAGGACCTCCCCGCAACGAGGAGTGGAACGGCGTACTCGAAGACGTCATGGGTTCGGTGGAACACTTCCCGGACCGTTTCGAGCGGACTTGTGGACTGCCGTCCGAGGTGCAAGGGAACGGTCTGGACGAACAACCCCGCGGTCTGCGACGCACTCGGCAGCACGCGACCGTGGTGGGCGACGGAAATTCCCACTGTCGGGTCGTCGGTGACTTCCCGAATACCCGCGAGCGCACCGGAAGCGACCACCGCAAAAGGTGTCACCCGAGCTTGCCGTGAGAATGCGTACAGCCGTGACCTGGCATCCGCAGGAAGGTCATGGGTAATGGCCTTGGGTTGATATTCACCGGTGTGCTCAGCGCCGATCGAAAAGGGCGGAGGATACGTCCCGAACTCCCTGACGTAGGAGCGCCAGAACGCTCTGCGCTCAGCCCCCCACGCGCCGGAGAACAGACGGCGCTGTTCCGAGGCGAAACTCTGGTAGCTGCTTACGTCCGTCGCGTCGCCGGGGCCGCCGGTGTCGCCGGCCAGAGCACGGCCGTAGAAGTCGGTGAAATCCGACAGAAGGCTATGCCAGGAGGCCACATCGGTGATGATGTGGTCCATTGCGACCCCCAAGAGGTGCCTTGACTCGCTGCGCTGCACGATGGCGATGCGCGAGAATCCCGGGCCGTCCAGACTGAACGGTGTACCGAGGAATCGGCGCATCAGCTCGATCGCCTCTTCGTCCGTCTCCGCGCTGTGGAGCTCCACCTCGCTCAACACGTCGTCGTACGTGCATGCTTCATCCGGCGAGACGTAGGTTCTGCGCAGGACGTCGTGACGCTGGCAGAGTCGCCACCATGCATTTCGAATCGCGACGACGTTCAATTCCCCGGTGAGCCACACCGCCAGGTGCGTCAGATTGTGCCAGTCGGCGAACTCCCCGGTCAGCCGGGCCTCTTCCGTGAGTGAAGTCGGCCCCCAAAAAGCCTTGACCTTGGATACTGTCACTTCTGACCTTCCAGGAAATCCGACAGGCTTCGTGGCGAAGTATGAAAAAACACGTCACGCAGCGTCACGTCGATACCGAGAGCATCATGGATTTCGCCGGTGATCTGTAGGACGTGGAACGACGTGCCACCCACAGCAATAAGATCCGAGTTCTCGTCGAGTTCGGGGTCGTCAAGAACCTTCCGCCAAATTTCAGTCAGGGCCACAACTCGTGCTGGCACCTCTTCGTGACGTAGATTCATACCGATAGCCCCTCACTACTGCCGCGTGATCGCTGATGCTGCCCCAGTCGGATGCAGCGGAACTACAAGCTACGGATCGGCATGATTCGCATGTACTGACACCGGCCAGGATCGCGCCGACACTGCCCAGACCTCAGGGTGTTGCAAAGCCCCGTGATCTTGTAGACGTGCTGGTCAGATGATGCCCAGGAGGTCGAGTGATCGGGTGAAGGGCTCGTAGGAGGTGTGCGGGGGCCTGCGGCGATGTTGCCGTGTCCGTGCTGCCGCAGCATGTTGATCTCCCACAGCCTCCGGCTGGGAGGTGCCTCCTGGTTGCGCAGGGTAGCCATGTTCGCGAGTCCGTGGCTGGTGCGGATCCTCGAGGCGTCCTCGCCGAAAATGGCCCTGAGGGTCGGTGCGTGTCACAGGATGCGCATGGCGCGGGGGAAGTCCAAGCCGAGACCGGCGATGGTGAGAACCCCGGTCACGTGGGTCTCCTTGCGGGCTGTGGCCGATCTCGCGATCGGAGCGTCTCGCGGTGACGTTCTTCTACGGCAGTGACCCCGGTCGGCGGTGACCCCGGCCAGGTCGTAGACCTCCTGAACTGCAGGTACGTGTCCGTGCCCGAGCAGAAGACGTCCGTCTGGAAGGCCTGTTATGCGGTGTGTTCCAGAGTGGAGGGCACCATCAACGAGTTCGTCCGCAGACACGGCATGCGGCACTGCCGCTACCGCGGACAGTCGAAAGCCCAGCTGCAGGACGTACTCACGGCCATCGCCGTGAACATCGAACGACTTAGCGGCCTGGCACCGGCCGAGGAGGAAGGCCCCTCAGCACGACGACCAATTGCTGCCCAAACGTACCTGGACCAGCGAGGGGTTCCGCGGTCGCCGGCCTGGTGGAGACCGCTCCACCGATGCGGCTGTCGAGGCGCATCCTGCGCGACGAAGCCCGCAGGCAGGAACGACAGCGACATCATGGGCACGGGCGCAGCCGACCGCTGCCGCGAAAGATCAAAGATAGTCCTGTACGGGCTGAAGTACTGACAGGTGCCAGTACCGGGATGTTGCCCACGCAATGCATTGTCGACACAAACGTGCGGTGCCAGATCTTGCATGCACTGCTCCAGTGTCGAGGAGTTGCAGTGGGTTTCGCCGATCGATTGAAGCGTGATCTCGTTGGAGACGAGAATGCGCGATTTGTCTATCTCAACAATTTCGAAGTGGAACGCAGCTGGGCTGCTGGTGAACCCAAACTTCCGGGTGCGGGCATCGCTTTCGCCTCGGCGACGGTCAACCGCATGGAGGAGCTGGGGGTCCCGCTCGCCGAGGGCTCGGACATCGTGCTGTTGAAGTCTCCGATGGACCGTGACTACGCCGCGTACCTGCGTGCGGTGGGTGCGGCGGCGAGCAAGGTGGTCGCGGTCGAGAAGTCACTGCCGTCACGTACCGTTACCGAGGACGCGCTGGAGTCGCCCCAGACGCTGGACTTCCTGCGGGGGTTGGCGGACGGCCACACCTACCTGATGCCGATGGGCATCTCCGCGGCCGAGGAGCGGCTCTCCGCCGCGGTGGGCTTGCCGATGGCCGGCCCGAGTGCCGAGGTCTGCAAGCGGGTGAACGGCAAGATCTACAGTCGCCGCCTGGCCGATGCGCTCGGACTGACCGCCGTGCCGGGGCAAGTGTGTGAGCGGGTGGCCGACCTGGCCGACGTCATCCGTGCGCAGTGCGCGGGCGGCGGCCGGGCGGTCGTGAAGGAGTCGCTGGGGGTTTCGGGGCGCGGCATGGTGGTGCTGCCGGACCTGGCTGCCGCGGAGCGGCTGCTCAGGCTGATCGGCCGCCGCGGCGAGCAGGCGCGGGTGGACATGGTGGTCGAGTCCTGGATCGAGGACGCCACTGATCTCAACTACCAGTTCATAGTGAGCCGTTCGGGGCAGGTTAGGTTCGAGGCGGTGAAGGAAGCGGTACTGCGCAACAACGTGCACCAGGGCCACCGTTTCCCGGTACGGCTCTGCGATGAGCATCTCGCCACGCTGCATGAGTCGGCCCGCTTGATCGGCCGCGCGCTGCACGCGGACGGGTACTACGGAGTGGTCGGCGTAGACGCCGTGATCGGTCCGGATGGGACGCTGTACCCCTGTCTGGAGATCAACGCCAGGTTCAACATGTCGACGTACCAGAGTCGGATCGCGGAGCGGTTCGTGTCCGAGGGTCGGCACGCAATCGCCGCGACGTTCAACGTGAGGCCGTCGAGAGCGTATTCGTTCCCTGAAGTGGCTGCGGCCCTCGGCGACTCGATGTTCGACGGCACCAGCCTGCCGGGCGTGCTGGTCAACAATTTCGCCACCCTGAACGCGGGTGTCGGCTCCGGGCCCGGGCCATTCCACGGGCGCGTCTACGGCATCTGCATAGCCGCCGACGCCGATGCGGCGCTCGCCCTGCGGAGCCAGACCGAGGGGTGCCTGCGCACCCTAGTGGAAAGTGGGAGTTCATGAAGATCCAAGGGATCGCCTACAGCGAGCTGGCGGAGCGCTTCGGCACGCCGCTCTACGTCTACGACGGTGATATGCTGCTGCGGCTCCTGTCCGAGTTGTCCGAGGCGTTGCATCCCGCGCTCGACATCTTCTTCTCGCTCAAGTCGAACCCGAATGTCAGTGTATTCGGTACTTTGCGGGAGGGCGGGGCGCACGCCGAGGTGTCTTCGCTGCTCGAACTGCGCACCGCGCTGCTGGCCGGAGCCCGTCCGCAGGACATCATCTTCCTCGGACCCGGCAAGAGCGATCTGGAGCTGGATGCCTGCCTGCGGGCGGGAATCTACGCCGTCGTCGCCGAGTCGTTCGAAGAGGTAGACCGGATCGAGCGGCTGGCGGCCGGGCTCGGTGTCCACCAGCGGGTGCTGCTGCGGATCAATCCGGCGTTCCTGGTCAGCGGCTCCCGGCTGACCATGGGCGGCAAGCCGCGGCAGTTCGGCATCGACGAGGCTCAGGTGCTCGCCGCCGGGAACCTGACGTCGCGTTACCGGCACGTTCAGCTGGCTGGCATCCACGTGTACATGGGCACCCGGATCCTCGACGCCGAGGTGGTCGGAAAGAACACGCGGTACATCCTGGAACTGGCCGATCGGGTGGCGGTGGCCACCGGGATCCCCTTGGAGGCTGTCGACATCGGCGGCGGACTGGGCGTTGCCTATTTCGACGGGGAGGAGGACCTCAGCCCGGCGTCGCTGGGTGAGGAGCTTAACCCGCTGATCGATGAGTTCGCGCGGAACCACCCGGATACCCGGCTGCTGATGGAGTCGGGCCGCTTCCTGACCGCGCCGGCGGGCGTCTACCTGACGTCAGTGCGTTATGTGAAGGAGTCGATGGGGGAGCTGTTCGCCGTAGCGGACGGCGGCACCAACCACCACATGGCCGCTGTGGGCATCGGCTCGTTCGCCAAGCGCAACTTCCCGGTGCGGTTACTCAACCGCGAGTCCGCCGACGACGGGCTCCAGCAGTGGAACGTCACCGGTCCGCTCTGCACGCCCAACGACACGCTGCTCAAGCGCGCCGCGTTGCCGCCGCTGCGCGTCGGTGACCTCCTGGGCGTCACCCAGTCGGGTGCCTACGGTCCCTCGGCCTCGCCCGGCCTCTTCCTGGGGCACGGCTTCCCCGCGGAGGTTCTCGTCCGGGACGGTGAGGCGCATCTGGTGCGCAGCCGTGATCTGCCGGAGGACATGTTGCGTCAACAACACCTGTACAGCCGGGTCGCGTCGTCGGCCGGCACAAGAAATGAGGTCTCATGAATCGCGAGCAGACTGTCGAGCACATCCGCGTCGCGCTCTCCAAGGTGCTCGACCGGGAGATTGCGCAGCTGTCCGAGGACGTCCGCCTCGTCGAGGACCTCTCCCTGGACTCGACCAGCGTCATCGAGCTGCTGATGGCCCTCGAGGACATCATGGGAGTGGAGTTGGACGTGGAGGATCTACAGCCCGAGGTGTTCGAGACTGTCGCGAGCCTGGCCGACTACCTGGTGACATGAGGATCGGCGTCGACTTGCTCGCCATCCGGCGGTTCTCCCGGATCGCCCAGCACGAGCGTTGCCGTTCGCTGGTCTTCACCCAGGCCGAGCTCGCCCAAGCCTCCGGCCTGGAACCGGCACGCAGTGTGGAGCGCTTGGCGGGTCGCTTCTGCGTCAAGGAGGCGACCTGCAAGGTCCTTGGCCGAGGATTCGGGCAAGGGATCCACTGGCGGGACATCGAGGTGCTCGGCGACCGCTGGGGCAGGCCCGCCGTCACGCTGCACGGTGGCGCCCAGCGGATCGCCGAGGAAATGGGCCTGAGTGAGGTGGCAGTGACGCTCACGCACCAGGCCGATCTAGTGGTTGCAGTGGCTGTGGCGGTCACTGACAACCGAGGAAAGCGCGACTGACGGCCTCGCAGGCCGCGAGACGCGGCTGCTTCTTCCGGGGACGGGCTTCCGCATCCAGCGTCGAGCCCGGCCTCGTCTGCTCGCCCGGTCGGCGTCCGGCCGCCCTTTCGCACGAGGGGATTCTTCCGTGACTGATCGCAACTTGATATCCGGAATTGACCAGAACGAGTTCATCAAAAGCTATCTCTCCAAGAACAAGCCGCTTGTTTCCAGGGGGTGTTTCCCGGGGGCCGAGCAGCCGGATTCGCCGTGGAATCTTGATCTCCTGGCAAGAAGGTTCGGCAACTGCCACGTCCCGGTCTTCGACAGCCTTTTCGAGATGCAGCAAACGGTTAAGTTCAGTGATTACGCATCGACGATTCACGATGAACGTTCCGACGAAGAGCCCGTGCCTTACATGCGCTGGTACGCCAGACAGCGCCATTTTCAGATGATACGCGCAGATAAGGCGTTCGCGGAAATGGCGGACAGCTGGGCGGCTCCTTCGTGGCTACCTTCGGAAAATTACGTTTTCCCGCCTATCGAGCGTAACGCGGATCCCGTGCGGGACAGCTTTCCCGCCAAGGGAATTTTCGTCTGCGCTGCCGGTGGGCGTACCCGTCTGCACGTGGATCCATGGGCAAGCGACGCTGTGCTCTGTCAGGCCTTCGGGGAGAAGCGCTTCGTCATGTACCCCCCCAGCGCGGCGGAGTTCCTATCCGACGGGGAGTCTGTTATCGACCTGGAACACCCGGATAATGTGCGGTTCCCCAGGTGGAGATCAATCAGCCCCACTGTAGCTGTCACACTTTCTCCAGGGGACGCCATTTTCATTCCTTCCGGATGGTTCCATGCCGCTGTGGCGCTCACGCCCAGCGTGTCCGTGACGTGGAATTTCGTGCACGAGGTGAATGCCGACCGGTTTGCGGCATATCTTGAAGCTGGCGGTTCCACGGACCCGACGGTCAGATATTTCCAGGGGTCTCGGTGAGCACAGGGCCAGAAAACCAGATACCTGTCAGCGTACTCCTCTTCCAGAAAGCCTCCACACTGTGACAATGAGTTCGAAACGCATTTCGGGCGTTATGCGTCTACTGATCGCGGGACAGGGGATATCGGCCATCGGCAACGGGCTTGTGGTGCCGCTGACCTTGATCTATCTGAACCAGGTGCGCGGGATCCCACTGGCGATCACCGGCACTCTGTTCACCGCCGCCGCTGTCATGGGCCTCGTCACGGTACCGCTTGCCGGGGTCCTGCTGGACCGGGTAGGGGCACGGCCGGTGCTCATCGCGGCCATCGCCGGGCAGGCGTTGGCCGCGGTTGGGCTGGTGTGGGCGCACAGCGCCCTGACGGCGCTGCCCGTACTGCTCCTGCAGGGAGCAGCGCTCGCGCCGACGTTCCCTGCGTTCAACACCCTGTTGGCCGGGCTCAGCAGCGACCCGGAACAGGAGCAGCGGGCGATGGCGCTGAACTTCTGCTTCGTGAACGCTGCACTCGGAGCCGGCGCCATGGTCGGCGCAGCGGTGGCGAACGTGCATGAGGTCGCGTCGTTCCAGGTCATGTTCGCGGGTAACGCGGTGCTGGGTCTGGTGTTCTGCGCCCTAGTGCTCTTGGTGCCGAATGTGCGGCCGCCGCACGACGAGCAGCGGCAGGAGAAGGTCGGATACCGTGACGTGCTCGCGCCGCGCAGCCTGCGCACCGTAATGGTCGTGTCGCTGGTGCTCGCCTTCACCGGCTACTCCGCGTTCGACTCAGGCCTGCCCGCCTACGCCTCGGTGGTCTCCCAGGTGCCGGTGCGTGTCATCGCGCTGGCTCTGGCGGTGAACACGGTCGTCATCGTCGTCGCGCAGCTGTTCATGCTACGGCTGGTGCGGTCGCTGCGGCGCAGCAGGGCGCTCGCGCTGATCGGCGTGATCTGGAGTGCGTCTTGGCTGCTCTTTGGGCTGTCGGCCTTGCCTGACCAGAGCTGGGCACGGACCGCACTGGTCCTCACGTTCGCCGGCCTGTTCGGGCTCGGCGAAACGGTCCTCGCGCCAACACTCGTACCGTTGGTGAACAGCCTCGCAGACAAGCGGGTCCGCGGCCGGGCCAACGCGATGTCCACCGCGGCGTTCTCGCTGGCGCTCATGGTGTCCCCGGCGCTGTCGACCGGTCTGATCTCGGCCGGCTTGGCGGCCACCTGGATCGGGCTGCTGTGCGTGGGCTGCCTCGGCTCGGCGTTGCTCGGTATGCGGCTCGGCAGGCAGCTGACGGTGGAACAGGACAGCGTGGCATCGCCAGACCAACGCATAGTCGAGCCGGAACTACAGGTGTCCCGAACCGATTGACGACGATGCCCACCGAGTTCCGCACTATCCGAGTCAATATGAGGAGTCAAGTGAGCGAGATCGTTCCCACGTGGATGGATGGGCTGCCCGTTCCTTCCTTCGAGGCCCCGGTCAGCTCACCCCTCACGTCGCTGCGAGACATGAGGGCGACCATTCGTGAACAGCTGCTAGTCCACGGAGCAGTTCTTATCCATGGCTTGCCCATGGATAAGCCGGACAGTCTGGCCGAGGCGCGAGATTCGCTGGGTATCGGCAGCTTCACACCCACCGAGGTGTTCAACCGCAGGAGCGACTTCGGGAACGGCATCCTCTCGCCGATCAGCTGGCCGCAGAACCGGCACATCTGCCCGGTCCAGGAGGGCTCCTTCAGCAGGACGTTCCCCTCGGTGGTCCTCACCGCGTGCATCACCCCGCCGGACGGTGACGGGCGGGCCTATCTCAGCGATGCACGTCGGGTAGCCGGTCACCTGCCCGCGCACCTCGCCGAGCGCGTACGAGAGGATGGTTGGATCATGACACGGGCTTTCCACGGTGGCTTCGGCATCACGTGGCCGGAGGCCTTCTCCGTGACTGACCGGGCAGAGCTCGAGGAGCTGTTCGAGGCCGAGAGGGTCGAATCCGGATGGCTCCCCAACGGCACGTTGCACACAGTGCGACACCTGCCCGGCTTCATCGACCATCCGGAGACCGGGGAGGAGTGCTGGTTCAACCAACTCTCCTTCCTCAACGCCGGCAGCCTGGACAGAACCGAGCGTGCGTTCATGACCAAGGCATTCGGGAAGCACCTTCCGATGAACTCCTTCTTCGGTGACGGATCGCCTCTGTCGGAGGAGGATGTGGCGGCCATAGATCATGCCTACGACTCGGTGAGGATCGAGCTCCCGTGGCGCCGCGGAGACCTGCTGCTCACCGACAACATCATCATGGGCCAAGGCCGGTCGCCGATCGAGGGTGCTCCCGAGTTCCTCGTCGCCCTAGGCAAGAACTATTGAAGCCCACGGGCCTTGTCCCAAGGCCCACCGTACCCCCTGACGGATGCCAGTACAGCTCGATGGCTCGATCGGTATCTTACTGGTTCGGAGATAAGGGACTGGCCATCACGCACCGCACCGTGCGCTCTGAGGGAGTGGATGTCAAGTATGGCGGCCATTGAACTTCTCGATGAAATCACAGGGTGATCGCATGGTTTTCAACGAATACACACCCCAGTCAACGTCCTCCGACGGCACATATCCTATATTGACGCCCCGCGTCATGCCGTCACTGCCGCAGCGGCTCTGGTCCGAGAGTGATTGGGAGCGCATCAGAGCAGGCGGGTCCCACCAGGGCAGGGGAACGCGATGGATTTCTCGCTGCCACGACAACACCCTCTACCTGTATCGTCGACTGACCGGGTACGGAATCTACGAAGCGGCGTTCCTGCCGACTGAGACCGGTGACTGGAAAATCTCCGGTGGCGTGATCGAGAGTGAGTCCGAGCGTTACATATCCCCGTCCACAGAATACGACTGTCTCGTCTTGGAGCTGGTCATCAGCGTCGTCCTGCTCAATGAACCCGTCAGGGAACTCCGCTCCTCGATGACACGCATGATCCGAGACATGTCGGGGGTCATCGACATGCCTTCTCACATTGTCGATCACAGTGTCCTGGGTGGTCAGCCCTGATGGGTGTCAGTAGAGGCCAGCTCTCCAGGTCGGTAGCTTACCGTCACGCCTTAACTTACAGGCTGCCGTACCGGAAAGCATGCATAGATCGCGAGGAGCTCCCGATGTGAATCTGCAGCATCAAGGGGATCTGCTTTAATGACGGCCCTGACCGAAATCTGGCGGGAGATTCTCGGCAACCCCGGCCTTGGCGAGAACTCGGAACTCCTCGAGAATGACGCAACATCGTTGCACATCCTGCAGATCACCGCTCAGACCTACAGCGTCCTCGGGGACAGCTGCACCAGTTGAGACCGCCCCCATCGAACGCCACGAGATGAGAGGTCACCATGACGAATCACCAGACGCACCAGGAACCACCCGACGTAACACCCGCCGCCCACGAGTACGATCAGTCGACGCAGCCGCCTTCGGCCCCTAGGCTCCCCCCGGTCTCTGCCAGCGAACGCCTTGCCCACCAACTACTCGGTGGCTGCAGCTGCGTCGAACCCTGAGGGGTCAAGCGCCCGATGAGGCGTCCCCTGGAGTGTGGACACGGGGGTTCATGCCGCGAGCGTGAGTCTATGCTCTGCCCGGTGCTGCTGTTCGAACTCGACAGGTGAGAGGTAGCCGAGTGAGCTGTGCCGCCTGCGAGCGTTGTAGTAGGTGAGCCATTGGAAGATCTCCAGCCTGGCCTGTCGTACCGTCGTGAACACCGTCTGCATCGCTTCTCTCTTCAGCCCCTGCCAGAAGCTCTCGGCGAGGGCGTTGTCGTAGCTCGACCCGACACGGCCCATGCTCCTGCGGATGCCGAAATGGGCGCTGACCTGGGCGAACGCCGCCGAGGTGTATTGCGAGCCCCTGTCCGCGTGGAAGATCACTCCGTCCACGTGGCCGCCGCGGGTCGCCACCGCCATCGTGAGCGCGTCGACGACCAGCTCGGTGCGCATGTGCGTGGCCATCGACCAGCCGAGCACCCGGCGCGAGCAGATGTCCAAGACGCAGGCCAGATACAGCCACGTGCCGCCGACCTGCACGTATGTGATGTCGCCGCACCACTTCTCGTCCAGGCGGTCGGCGGCGAAGTCGCGTCGGACCAGGTCCGGGGCGGGCGGCGCGAGCCGGTCGGGGATCGTGGTGCGTTTGCGCCGGCGCAGGTGTCGGCCCTCGATCCCCTCGCGGCGCATCAGCCGCTCGATCCGCTTGCGGTTGACCGTGTGCCCGAAGCCCCGCAACCCGGCGTGCACGCGCCGCACTCCGTAGGTGCCGCGGTGGTCGTCGTGGATCTGGCGGATCTCCGCGACCAGCGCGTCGTCGGCAGCCCGGCGCTCGGCGCGGGCGACCGCGCCAGCCGTCCACCGGTAGTAGCCCGAGCGCGAGACCCCGAGGACACGGCATATCCGCTGCACGCCGAAGTCGGCGCGGTGGAGGGAGATGAAGTCCCAGCGGCCGGTCATGCCTTCATCTCCCGGGCGAAATACTGGGCCGCCCGCCGCAGGATCTCCCGCTCCAACTGCCACTCGGCCTCGACTTTGCGCAGCCTGCCGAGCTCGGCCCGAAGCCGGGTCAGTTCCTCGTCCCTGCCCTCCACCGGGCCGTCGGTGCCGCGGGCCCGGCCCGCCTGCTCGTCGGCCTGGCGCACCCAGGACCGCAGCGTCTCGCCGGTCACCCCGACATCCGCCGCCACCGCCGCATACGTGCGCCGACCCGCGGCCGCGCGATACAACGCCACCGCGTCGTTCCTGAACTCCTCCGGATACGGAGACCTACGTCCCACCAGGACACCCTTCCTCGGACCATCAAGATCCATTGTCAGAGTGTCCACACTCCAGGGGCCACCTCACTCATAGCCCTGCCCCGAGAACAAGCACATCGCGAGCACGAAATACACCACCACCCGCGCCGGCAGCAGCCGCGAGCGCTGTTCGACCCGCCCGCACTCCTCCACCACCTCATCCACCAGCTCAGGCGGAAACACCCGCGTCAGCACACCCAGAGCAATCCGGTCCGACAACCGGTCACCTGACGACTTCACCTGCCCAGGCCTTGGCACACCCCAACCAACGACCAACACCACTCAAAGTCACCGGTATTGCCTTTAGGCTAGGTCCCGTTGAGGTCCACTCTACTCGCGCTCATTGACCCTGCGTTTCTTCGACGTGACCACGTCGGCACCGTCCTCCGGAGAGATCAAAGAATTGATCTTCGTTGCCATAGAGGTATCGAGTTCCGTGATCCGTGATCCAGCGGAATGCGTGCACAGAGCAAAGGTCACACTGCGCCATCGTATATCGATGTCGGGGTGATGATCAGCCTCCTCGGCCAGCACCGCAACGCTGTTGACGAGGCGGATGGCGGCGGGGAAGTCTGCCGTCTCATGTTCAAGGATGAGTTCATTCCGCCGTAGCGTCCAACCGTTCAGCGCGGATAGTGCTTCAGCGAGTTGGACTTCACTGAGGGCCACCGGCTTGTTCACTGAATCGTCGCCTCCTCTTGCAGGTCCCAGTCAGTCTGTCGATTGGGGACGTGAGCCGTGCCATGGTAGGGCCCGGTCCAGTCAGAATATTATCTACGGTTCCTTGGTTGACCACTTGGCCGCCTTTGGCTCCTGTCCTGGGGCCGGGGTCCACCAACCAGCCGCTTCGAGACCGTGAGGGAAGAGGGACGGGACCCGGACAGGTGGGTTGATCGGTCCGCGAGCCTTGATCGTTACCAAGCCTACTGATTAGCTGGTTGGTATGACTGAGCTCGGATCCACCACATGGCCCCCTGCCCCGATCAGGACCGAGAGGCTCGTGCTCCGTGAGCCCGAGGACCGGGACCGTGCGGCAGCCATCGAGCTGCTGGCCTCTCCAGAGGTAGGCACCTACCTTGGTGGCCCTAAACCGCGTGATGAGCTCGAACGCGAGATGCCGGGGGCGCCCAGCCGGCGCCCCGGCCATTTCGTAGTTGATCTCGACGGAGCGATGATCGGCCAGATCACGCTCTACAGAGACACGGGGCACATTCGTCAGGCTGCCGGGAGGACCGAGCTCGGCTACTTGTTCCTGCCACAGGCGTGGGGGCACGGGTATGCCGCCGAGGCGTGCGCAGCAGCACTCGACTGGTTCGCCAGCGCGCTTCCCGGCGAACCAGTGGTACTCGCCACCCAGACGGCCAACGTCCGCTCGATGCGCCTCGCAGCGAAGCTGGGGTTCACCGAGGTCGAGCGGTTCGAGGAGTGGGGCGCCGAGCAGTGGTTCGGTATGTGGTCGCCGGCCACCTTGTCCGATTGACCTCGCACTCGGAGGTGTCCGCACCGAAGTTCCCCCACGAGAAGCAGTCCAAGTAGTGAGTAAGGAGAGCATTACGAGCAAGCGGTACATGGAGCTGTTTCCAACCTGGCTGATGTCAGGTTGAGTTGGCGTGGGGGCCGGAGGTGGGAAGAGGTGAAGCTCCTGGTAGATGGGTTGTCGACCAAGAGCAACCTGTCCGCCCGGAGCTTCGTGTGCTTGTCTACCCATCGGGACTCGATCTGTCCAGTTCTACTCTGCGGTTCCTGTCCGGTCTGCTGAGCGCCCGGTGCTGCGAACGCGGCACGCGGTGGCGGAGGCTTCCGGCGGATCGCCAAGCCCTGCTCGTGCTGGCCCATCTGCGCTGTGGACACACATATCCTCAGCTCGCGGCAGGTTTCGGCGTCGGTGTTGCCACGGTGTACCGCTATATGGCGGAGGCCGTTGAGATCCTCGCGGCGCTCGCCCCGGACCTTGCCGCTGCCACCCGGACAGCGGCGCGCAAAGCGTTCGTGATCCTCGACGGCACACTGCTGCCCAACGACCGCATCGCCGCCGACCGGCCGTACCACGCCGGAAAGCACCGGAAGCGCGGATAGGCGGCCCGGCCCTGGTCGCACCACTAGCGGCGGATCGACTCCACCGCGAACGCGGCGGTGTCATGGTCGGTGCCGACGTTGATCCAGCCGGTGTCGGCCGCCAGGTCGTAGATGCCGTAAGGGATGGCCTTGCCCAGCTGCGGGTCGGCGAAGTCATTCACGCGCACCGGCACCGGATCGCCCGTCGGCCGCCAGGAACGGCCCGGATTGTGGAAGTCGCCGACCAGCTCCTTCTTCTTGGTGTCCACGCTGATCACCGGCTGTCCGGCGTCCCGGTGATCGCATGCTTGTTCGTTGAGATACCGGAACTGGGCATCCCGGTCGGCATGCTGACTGCCCTCGAGCGTCTTGGCGTTGGCCTGCAGCCGGAAGCCCTCCTGGCGCAGCAGGCCGCGACGGTGTCGGCACCGACCCGGTGCCCCTGGCGGTTCAGTTCGGCCGCCAGCGTGCGGGTCGACCTGGTCGTCCACCGCAACGGCGACATCGGATCTCCGCGCTCGTCCGGCTCGACCAGCGCCAGCAGCGCAGACCGCAGTCCGGGATCGAGGTCCGCGGCGCGCTTGCGTCCACCGCCCGGCCGCCGCACCCGCTCCACCAGGGGCTCGCCTGTCTCCAGGTCGGGCATACCCCTGCGGATCGTTGTCTCGCTCGTCCCGGCCGCCCGGGCCACGGCCCGGATGCCGCCATGCCCCAGGCTCCGGGCCTCCGCGGCCGCCAGCAACCGCCGCTGCCGCTCGTCCAGATGCGTGAACAACACCGCGAACTTCACAGCAAGTTGGTCACGAGTCTCGTCCGGGATGCGCATACGACATCAACGAGGCCCCACCCCCGAAAGCAACACCTTGGTGATCGGCAAGCCCTTAGCTTGACTCTGTCGGGGATCTTGGAGTTGCCGAGGTCAGGTGCCCAGGGTGCGCCAGGACTTCGGCCGGAGGATCTCGTGCTGATCGAGGTAGGTCTGGAAAGCGGTCGGTCGGCGTGACCGGGGTGCTTCCTCGGTCGGTGGGAGGCCGCTGAGGCGCTCGATGTTGATGGCGATGGCGATCAGGACGTGCTGGAGGTGGACCTTGCCCTGCCCTCGGTAGCGGCAGCGGCGCATGCCGTGGCCGTGGGCGAACTCGTTGACCGTGCCCTCCACTCCGGAGCGGACCGCGTAGCGGGTTTTCCACTCGGGTGTCTGTTGCTCGGCACGGATGCGGAGTTGCAGGTCGCGGAGTTCTCGCGGAGGAAAGCCGACTGTGCGGGTGCTTTCGCGGGAGGTGGTGCACTGGGTGCGGGCCGGGCAGGGGTGGCACTGGCTTTTGGTGAACCGTGCCACGATCAGCGGAGCCGCGGTGGGCGAGGAGGTCGGGTAGGGGCCGTGCCAGCCCCGGCTGACCTGCCCCTGGGGGCAGGTGACCTGCCGGCGGTCGTAGTCGATGTGGAAGTCGTCCCGGGCGAAGCCCTCGCCTCGGCGGTGTTGCCGGGTGGGATTGCCCCGGAGACGGTGACCTGGTGATCACGTGCGGCTTGTTCCAGGTGGGGCAGGGAGGTGTAGCCGCTGTCGACCAGGTGCTCGGTGGGCAGCAGGCCGCGGCGGTGCAGGCGTGTGTGGATGCCGGGCAGGACCTTGCTGTCGTGGGTGGTGGATGCGGTGGTGGCCACGTCCGTGATCACGTTGGGGCCGTCGGGAGCACACGTCTCGGTCAGATGGGCGGAGAACCCCTTCCAGCTGATGATGTGCCCGTGGCGGGCATAGCGGGCCGAGGTGTCATACGGGGAGACGATCGCCCTGGACGAGGGCGGCAGCCCGGGGCCGTCTTCCGTCTCGGCGGTGCGCCAGCGCAGGTGTCCTGCGGAGTCGCGGTGGTAGTTCTGCACCACGATCTGACGCAGGGCCTGGACGCGAGGGCCGGACACGCTGTCTACTCCGTGCCGGTAGAGGTGTTCCAGGAGCCGGATGGCGTCGTTGCCGGTGGCGAGGATCCTGGTCTTGGGCTTGGTGGGGTTCTTGCCCAGGCGGACCGGACGGCCATAACGGCTACCCCATTCCTCGTCGACCAGTTCGTCCAGCAGGTGCGGGGCGGTGCCAGCGACTTCCTCCAGCGCGGCACGTACCGCCTCGGTGACCATCTCCAGCCGGGTCAGGTCGCGGACCGGGGCCAGGACATGGGTGGAGTCGGTGCGCTGGGTGGTGCGCTCGCGCACCAGACCGGCCTCCTTCAGGCGGGCCAGGGCGAGGTCGAGGAGGCGGTCGGCGCGGTCGCCTTCGGTGAGACGGTCGCGGAAGTCGGCCAGCACGCTGTGGTGGAAGCCGGGATCGTCCAGCTCTATGGCCATGGCGTACTTGAAGTCGATGCGGTAGCGCACCGCCTCGGCGGCCTGCCGGTCCGACAGGCCAAGCACGAACTGCAGCACACAAACGGTGGCCAGCTGGGCGGGCGAGAGGCCCGGACGCCCGTCACGCGGATACCAGTCGGCGAAGTCCTCGTCACGCCACAGCCCGTCCAGGCGGTCTCTCACCCACATCGCCGCCGTACCATCCGGGTTGCTCGCCCGCGCGATCTGCGCGGTCAGAGGCGGGACTTGCTCACCCGAACGAGG
>NZ_NCTE01000504.1:33906-56636 GCF_002114215.1 Streptomyces sp. 13-12-16
ACTGCAAGATCCCCGACAGAGTCAAGCTAGGGCCTTTCACTTTCGCTGACGAACCTGATGTGCCGTTCATCTTCTTCGTTGAATGCAGGCGCCACAGTCAGAACCATCTCCATGGTTCCAAAATAGTAAATGCGAGTATGTGGCGGGACCGTGATCAGGTCGGTGGCACCGACGTCGACCGCCTCGCCGTCCAGGTAGAACACCCCCTGCCCCCCGACAATGTAATAGATGTAAGAACTTCTCACATTGTAGAATTCCTCGAAGTGCCCCTGCTCGACCTGCACGCGGACGACTGTCGCCGACGAGTCACGCTGACCGTAAACAGTCAGTTCGATACCGTGCTTGTTGAATCTCTCCGCTTCTTCGACCGTATGTCTGTACTTGGTCATCGTCCAGTACCCTCCTGCTCAGTCCAGCAGTGCCTCGGCCTGCTTCTGCAGGGCCAGCCGGTCGACCTTCTGGTTGGGGGTCAAGGGGAATTCTTCCACGTATATGTATTGGCGCGGCAGTGTGCTGACCGGCAGCGCTGCGCGCATGGCATCAGCCAACATCGCCTCTGGAACTTCGACACCGGTGTAGAATACGACCAGCTCCGTACCGTGTGTTGCGGACCTCGTTACAGTGGCCGCGTCGCGCACTCCCTCGCATCCGCGTGCCAGATGGTCAACTTCCGCCAGCTCGACGCGCCACCCGTGCACCTTCACCTGCGAGTCCATCCGGCCGATGTAGACGAGGTGGCCGTCCGGATTCGCGCGAACCCGGTCGCCCGTGCGGTACCAGCGTAGGCCGTCTAGCTCGACGAACCGGCCTTCGTTATTAGCCGGATCGAGGTATCCGGTGGTCATCTGCGGACCGGCGATCCACAACTCGCCTTCTACGGAAGACTGTTCGCCTTCCTCGGTTACCAGGCGGAATTCGTGATCGTCGTACACCTTACCGATCGGCACGGTGCCGTTGACGCTACCTCGCACCGACTCCTCGCCCGACCAGCGGTGCCCGGTGATACCGATCGAGAGCTCGGTCGGCCCGTAAAGGTTCTCCAGTTTCGATCCCGGTGCAGCCGCCAGCCAGTCCGTAACGTCCTGGAAGCGCAGCGCCTCGCCACCGAAGAACGACCACCTCAGGCCGCCGAGTGCGCCTTCCGCTAGCCCGCCCATCTCCCGGGCCATCCAGATGGCGCTCGGTGTGGAGTGCCAGATAGTCACCCCGTGCTCGCCAAGGAACGCTGGAAGATCCCGGTACGCCGACGTCGGAACTGCCTGCAGCATCGCGCCCGCACCCCAGGCGGCGAACACGTCGTGAATGCCAGGGTCGAAGGCGAGGTCGTAGGTCTGGGCGAACACGTCGTCCCACCGGAAGTCGCACCGCTTGTCAAGCTGGTCGAGATAGTGCACCAGGCCGCCGTGCGATATGGGAACTCCCTTCGGGACCCCGGTCGAACCCGAGGTGAAGAGAATGTATGCCCGGTCCGAAGGTGTCACTCGGATCGGCTCCGAAATTGCTGACTCCGAAGCCACCGGGACTGTAGGAAACCTGTCGGCGAAACCGTCGGTGTCGAGGACTCGGACGACTGTCTCCTGATCGGCGATCTCCGACAGGACCGCCAGACCGCGTTCGTCGGCGATCAGCGTCTCCACGCCGGCCATTTTGATCATCCGGCGGGTGCGTGCGGCCGGGAAGTCCGGCTGCAGCGGAACAACGCTGGCGCCCGCGTACAGCACCGCAAGTAGGCCCACATAGGCGGTCATGCTCTTACCGGTCAGTACTCCTACCGCCCGAGGAGAACCAGCTGCCACGAGAGCCCCGGCCCAACGCAAGGCCGTGCTGTGTACCTGCCGATAGGTGATGGCATCCGATCCGATCCGTACTGCGGGACGGTCCGGAGATATTTCCAGTCCACGCAAGAATCGCTCGACCAGCGTAATAGGCGTAATCTCTGTCATTTGCTGTCCCTCGGGTGCAGGAGTATTGGCCGGTACGGGATTGGGCCCCTATTCTCAAAGCAATAGATTACCGATCGGCTCGGCGGGCTGTACTAACATGCGCCAGGGTGCCCACCTCCACGAATCCTCCATACTGTGCAGTCGAAAACGATCGAACTGATCCTTTCCGATCTGCGCCGTCGGGCGCGAAGATCGTTTATGGCTGACGGAGGAGTGCGTGGAGAAGGGCGGTGGTCCTTCTAACGAGCTCGTGCACGGTAAGCGGTGAGGCGTCGATCTCCTGATCTTGGATCATGGTCTTGTGGTGGGGAACGCGTCTCGTGCAGCAATCATCAGCGACCGGAGGATCACGCTCCTGTCGGCCGACGTGGTTGCTGAACTCGTGGCCGAGCTTGGTCCGTTGCGGCATGAACGGCACCAGGCCAGGCCTGCCTCCCGGCCGCGGAAGCGGGCGCTGGGCGCGGATGCGAAGCACCGGCTGGTGTTCGTCGACCAGCTCCTGGCCACCCTCGTGCACCTCCGACACAGGGTCACGCACGACCTGCTCGCCGAGCGAGGATGCACGGTGAGCCCTGGCCTTCGACTGCGGACTCTGGCCGAGGTCATCGACCACCTCGGTGCTGGTGGGAAGACCGGCATCATCGACGGCACCGAGATCCGGGTCCGCCGGCCGGCCGCCGGACGCAAGGACCGGGACAGGTTCATCTCCGGCAAGAGCAAGCAGAACGCGGTCAAGACCATGGTCGTCACGGACGGCGACGGCCGGGTGCTCTTCTGCAGCCCGGCTCAGCCCGGAAGTTCCGCGGACATCACCCATGCCCGTCAGTAAGGGCTGGTCAAGCTCTTGGCCGAGGGACCTGCGGTGAAGGTCCTCGCCGAGGCCGGCTATCAGGGCCTGGGCTCGCAGACCGGTGGTCGGGTGGTGACACCGCCGCACCGCAAGTTCAAGAAGAATGCTCCGGACTTGTACGAGGAAATGCACGAGCGGCAACGCAAGGCGCACTCCTCACGGCGGATCCGGGTCAAGCACGGCATCGCCCACTTGAAGAACTGGCGGGCCTTGGCCCGCCACCTCGGCCGTCGCGAACGCATGAGCGATACCGTCCAGGCGATCGCCAGTCTGCTGTCTCACCAGCAGACCGCGGACCTGACGTCACCACGGCAGATGTGAACACGGAGCCATGCCGAAGCCTTCGATGCCTCACCGCTTACCGTGCACGAGCTCGTTAGGGCTCGTCTCCGAACAACATGCGGGTCTACACGCCGGTAGCGCCGTTGCCGACGCCTGCTTGGTGCGACGTCACCACAGCTCAGCGGCCTTTAGCACGCGGCGCGGGCGCAGAACCGAAGTCGGCGTGTTATTGATCTGCAGGCCCTTAACCTCGATCTTTCGTGGGGGTCCGTCGACGGAGTCGGTGGACGCTTTCGCGTTCTGGAGCTGATAGTGGGCAGACCGGTGGCCCGGCTGTCGCGTCGGGTTCCACTGCCCGGATCGGGTGGTGCCGTCGTCGGGACGGGAATTCTGCTGGTCAGCCGGGATTGGGCATGAGCACAAGCCGTTCGAGGGCGGCGGTGGTCTCATGGGCCCAGGGCCAGTGGCGGGCAGGGTCTCTGGGAAGTGATCTTGTGTCCGGATTGGTCATGCCAGTCCGAGAGCGGTAAGGGGCCGCAGGTGGTCTCGGGCAGTGTGGCGGAGGGCGGCTGCGATGGTGGTGTGGCGTCCTAGCGGTGGTCGCCGACGGCGAGGTTCCGCGGGCTGGCCATGATGCGGGGCAGGAGGCGCTGGGTCCGCGGCGTTGGCCGAAGCGGCGGACCGTGTTGCCGGCCAAGCCGAGTTGACGAGCGATCGCGCGCAGTCCGACGCTTAGGTCGAGGAGAGCCTGCACCGCAGTGCGCTGTTCCCGGACACGGTCGGAGAGAGCCTGCCGGTCGTCCGCGATGCGACGGGAGGGGACGGTTCGAGGTTCGCGTTCACCATGTCGTGGCGACCCTGGCGGTGGCGGGGTCGTGGGGTTCCCGCAGCAGAGCTCGGTGCTGGACTACCGTCTTCTCGACGGCCTCGGCCAGGTTCGACTAGAGGTTGCACCCGTATGGGGTGTGATTTATTCAGTGGGGGCCAGGTCGTGCATCCGGGCGATGCCGAGCGTGGCCTGATGAACTCCGCCGCCCCTGAGCCGGCAGTCCCGCTTATCACTGCTTTCGATCGATTCAGGCAAGGGATCGAAATGTTCGAGACAGAGTTGACCAATATGGTTTAGCAGCTTGTGACCTCGCTTCACCTGAGCCCATGCTGCTCAGGTTCGGAGAAGCAGAAGATGTCCGGCCATGGCGTCGTGCCATGGCGGCTTCTGACTCGCGGACCTTGGAGATCCCGTGGACACCCTTGTCCTGCGGGCCGGTTCGGCATGTTCACCATCCCCGGCACGCGCATCGGAGCCGATTCGGCTCCCCCGTCGCCAGTTCCCGAGCGACGGCACCTGCCTCGTCAGGTTCTCTTGCAGCCCCTCCCCCCTTCCGGCGGCACACGCCCAGCCTCTCGGGGAGACGCCGTGACCACTCCCCCGTTCGAGCCGAGCGTCGCCCAGCAGACAGCGCTCGTCGAGCACCTCGTGAGCGCGGTGGTCAGCGATGCGACCGGAGAGGCCCAAGGCGACGTATGCCTGGGCGAACCTCCCAGTGCCCGCTATTTCATGGAGAGCCTCGGCCCCCACACCGTCGAGCCGGGCGGCGCCGCTCCACGGTACGGACGGACCACTCCGGACAGCCTCGGGTTCGAGTTCGAAGCCGAGAACGCCAGCTCCGTCACGGTCAAGGCCGAAGCCTCGTTCTACTACTCGGCGCTGCCGACCCGAGTCCAGCAGCTGGAGTGGGCCGGCGAACGCGAGGAGCCGTACCGGCTGGCTCCGTTGTTCAAGCGACTGGCCGTGACGGTCGGGCCAGTGGAGATCGTCCTGGGGCACGAGGCTGGTCTGCGGGAGACCCTGGAAGCCGAGTTCCGGAACGCCTTCGCGGAGGCCGTCGAGCTGGCTCTCCGCGACCCGCGGATCGACCGTCGCCTCGGGAGCGACCGCCGAGAGCGACTGGTCCCTCCTGGCGCGATGAAGGACGACGAGGCCTTCGAACAGTGGCTGGCCCGGGAGGTGGGCGGGGACCCCGTGGTGCCGTCCCCCGCCGCGCGCGTCGTCGTCACGTCGAGGCCGGTTGCCTCCGGCCGGCTCCGTGTGACGGCGACACTTCAGAACCTCGCCAAGGACCCCGTCGTGACCGTCCAAGGTCGGGGCAGCAACGCAGGCCGTACTCGCCGTGACGAGGCCAGGGACAACGCCCTGTTCCGTGCTGGCCTGGAAGTCGAGGGCGACCGTCTGCTGCCGATCACGATGGACCTCGGTGCCGACGCCTATCGCTACTCCGGGGAGCTCGGGGCGTACGCGAACAACTGTGGTGTCGAGCCTCGGTGGCATGACGGACGACTCGTGGCTGTGCGCAGTGTGCCCGTTCCACAACACGACACCCACCGCGCCGTGCCACGGACCGACGAACGATGGGGATACGCGGCGCTCGCGACCGACCCGCTTCCGGTTCTCGACGATCTCGCCGACGAGATGGAGATGTATCTGGACTCGCCGGCCTGGAGCACGGCGGACCTCCAGGACAGGCCCGGACTGGCCGATCGGAAGGAGGCCGACCGACGGGCCGCCGCGCTTGAGGTCTCTCGGCTCCGCGACGGCATCGCGTGGTTGCGACGGGACGAGCGCCTGCTGGTGGCGTTCCAGCTCGCGAACGAGTCCATGACGGAGCTCAACCAGAGTCGCGAGCGGCCGAGTCGGGGATGGCGGCTGTTCCAGCTCGTGGCCATCGTCAGCCAGCTCGGTGCCCTGGCCTGGCGGGAGCACCCGCAGCACCTCTTCTCCCCCGGGCTCTGGGGTGACGACCAGGGCGTGGATCCGACGGAGGCAGCCACCGTCGTCTGGTACCCGACCGGAGGCGGCAAGACCGAGGCGTACCTCGGACTGGTGCTGGTGTGCATGTTCTACGACCGCGCCAGGGGCAAGAAGGTCGGGGTCTCGGCCTGGTGCCGCTTCCCTCTCAGGCTGCTCACCCTGCAGCAGACACAGCGGCAGCTCGACGTCGTCGCTGCTGCGGACACCGTCCGGGACCGGAACGCCGACAGGCTCAAGGAGGTCGGCGGTGACCCCGGGTGGCCGTTCTTCATCGGGTTCTACGCCGGCGGTGGCAACACACCGAACTCCCTGACCGCCGACCGCACGCTCGACCGCCTTCGGTCGAGTGAGGCGGAGCGGCACGCGTTCCGGCTGGTGCACGACTGCCCCTACTGCGGTGAGCGGTCGGTGCACATCCCGCCGCCCGACCCCCAGCGCCTCAGGTTGGAACACGTCTGCGGCAACGAACGGTGCGGCAAGGTCCTCCCGATCGTCGTGGTGGACACGGAGATCTACCGCTACCTCCCCACCGTCGTGGTCGGCACTCTGGACAAGCTTGCGAACATCGGACTGTCGGACCGGTTCGGCGCGCTCTTCGGGGACGTCGACTGCTGGTGCACGCCCCACGGATTCGGTCGGGGCGGCAAGTGCCACGAGCGTCATGCCCCAGGCCATCCGAAGTCGCCTCCCGAGCCCTTGGGGACTCCCCTCTACGATCCCTCCCCGTCGTTGGAGATCATCGACGAACTCCACATGGTCAACGAGGAACTCGGCGCGTTCTCCGGGCATTACGAGGGGCTCCTGGCGGAGGTCCAGCGGACGCTGACAGCCCGGCAGCGCCCCGACGGACGAGGCGTCCGGATGAAGGTGGTCGCGACCACCGCGACCATCCGTGGCGAGGACCGCCAGAGCGAGCACCTCTTCGGCCTGCGGTCGGTGGTGGTGCCTCTTCCCGGCCCCGACCTCGACGAGAGCTTCTACTGGCGTCTCGACCGAGAGCTTCCCCTGCGTCGCTTCGTCGGGGTCATGCCGACACGGGGTACGGCGGAGATGACGCTGGTCAGGATCCTGACGTCCGCACACCGGGCTCTGTGGAAGCTCGACCAGCGCCGGGATCTTCCCCCGGCTCTCGAAGCCTGGCCGGAGGAGGAGCTCCGCGCAGTCGTCGACCTGTACCGCACGAGCCTCACGTATGCGACGACCCTCGTGGACTTCGGTCGTATCCGGCGCTCGCTGGACACCCAGGTCAACGAGGCCCTGCGCAGGGAGGGGTTCCCCGATCTCCGCGTAGCCGAGCTCAAGGGCGAGACGCGTCTGGACGAGGTGCGTGGTGTCCTGGACGACCTGGGCAGCACCAACGGCAGCACGGGCATGGTCGTCGCGACCAGCATGGTCAGCCACGGGGTCGACGTGGACCGGTTGAACCTCATGCTGTTCAACGGGATGCCCCGGTCCATGGCCGAGTACATCCAGGCGTCCTCGCGGGTCGGCCGTGCGTACCACGGCCTCGTGTTCATGCTCTTCAACCCGGTGAGGGAGCGGGACCGGTCTCACTACCGGTACCACGGCAAGTTCCACGAGTACCTGGACCGGATGGTCGAGCCGGTGGCCATCAACCGCTGGAGCCGGTTCGCCGTGCGCAGGACTCTTCCCGGGATACTGATGGGCCATCTCCTCCAGATCGCCAACCGGGACTGGTGGCGAGCGGGTAACGCGCCAGGGCACCTGCACGACCTCTCGAAGATGCAGGCCGCGCTCCGTGATCCTTCGGTCGGAGGGCTCGAGGGTGTCCAGCTCACCGAACTGCTGGAGGCACTTCACACGGTCTTCCAGTCGGACCGCCCGGAGGGCCAGGAGCTCCACAGTGATCTCGAGGACATGGTGGAACATGCACTGGCCAGCCTCCGCTCCGCCGGGGCCTCTGCCGGCCTCTCCGGTGGCAACAACCGCGGATACCGTGCCACAGGCGACTACCTGGGTCTCGAACACCGGCCCATGACGAGTCTCCGAGATGTCTCCGAGGGCATCCCGTTCCACATCGTGTCCGACGGCAGGAGGTCGTGATGGCGTTCAGCCCGAGGAACGACGACATGGCCCGTGACCGGGGCCAGGTCCTCTACCGGTACCGTCCCGGTCAGACCTTCGACCACCGCGGCGGCTACACCGCCCAGGTGGTGCAGTTCGGACGGGACGAGGAGTTCGACGGCCCCTCGCTCGACCGCGAGCACCTGGTCCAGGAGGCCATGCGGTTCGTACGCAGGTGGCGGGCCGCCGGCCGCGCGTTCGCCGCCGGCTCCGACCGGGCACCCGAGTTTCCCGGAGACGAGGACCGGCTCGCCGACCGCCATTACGAGGTCGTGGTCCCCGGCAAGGTCTTCTGCCGTATCTGGCCTCGGGTGGTGCGCTGTGCCAGGGGCAGCTGCGGACACGTCTGGTCGGCCAGTGATCCCCGGCCGGGAACGGATGACTGGCCGCCGGCCTGCCCCGCGTGCGGCAACGCCGTCGGCAACCGGCAGCTCCAGTTCGTGTTCGCACACAGGTGCGGCGAGATGTCGCCCATGTACCCGCCGAGCAAGTGCCCGAGGGGACACACCCGGTTCAGGCTGGACGACCGTGCGAGTCGGTTCCGTGACTTCCGCTGGGAGTGCATGACCTGCGGCTTCCCGTTGGGTGTGCAGTGGAGTTGCAGCAACTCGTCCTGCAGCTACCCGGACAAGTTCATGCACCCCCTGCTCCACACGGCGGGAACCGCGCATGTCGGCCAGGGTCTGACGCTGGTGAACGTGACCACGACCGAAGAGGCCACCCGCCAGGGCAACCCCCTGTACACGGCCGCCGTGCTCGGCTGGTGGCTCGGTGAGATCACCGAGGAGGAGTTCCGGCGACTCACGGACGGACACACGGTGGACGTCCCCGACGAGGTCGTCGAGAGCATCCGTGTGATGGAGCAGGCCGGTCTGCACGACCAGGCGCGTGCACTGCGGGCGCGTTTCATGCCCGTCGAGGTGGACCACCTGAAGGAGCGGGTGGGCAAGGCTCTCGGACTCGACACCGAGAGCGACGACGCCCGGGGGCTCGCCGCCGAGCTGCACACCTACCGTCGGGTCCTCAACCTGGACCGCCTGGGCGTCCCCCGCCTCCAGCGGGAGGCGCGCAACGCCGAGCGCCGCGCTCTCTACGAGCGCTACCCCGAGGTCCTTGCGACTGCCGGCCTCGGCCGGGACACCTGTCTGGTGAGCGACCTCCCGATCACCTACCTCGCGATCGGCTACAGCCGGACGGGTTTCAGCCCCGAGGAGGCGGACCTCGTGCCCTACCGGGGGCGCGCCTCACGGGGCACCCCCGAGAGGACCCTGCTCTATGCGCACCCCACACAGGCGGAGGCGCTGCTCTTCCCGGTGGACAGGGAACGGTTGAGCCGTTGGCTGGTCCGCAACGAGCTCGTGAGCAGACGCGTCCTCGACGACGCCGGCGGCGTCGCCCAGTGGCTGGTGCACCAGCTCGGTCCGAGTGACGGCAAGGCCCTCTCCCACGAGACCCGCCCGGCACCGGGGCATCCCGACCTGCCCGTCCACGAGCTGTTCGGTCTGCTCCACTCCCTGTCGCATCAGCTCCTGCGGGCGCTGGCAGTCGACAGTGGGTACAGCGAGACCAGTCTGTCCGAGTACCTGTTCCCGTACGACCTGGCCTTCGCCATCTACCCCAACGGCGGAAGCGAGTTCAGCCTCGGTGCCATGCGGACCGTACTCGAGCAGAACCTCGACGCGGTCGTGAGCCGGGCCGTCGACAACGACTCCTGTCTGTACGACCCCAACTGCATGATCACGAACGAGGGTGCGGACCACGGTTGCCTCCAGCTCCCCGAGACGGCCTGTCAGTCCTGGAACAGGAACCTCTCCCGCTGGCACCTGTTCGGTTCTCCGGACGGCTCGAAAGTCGGGTACTGGGACCCCACCCTGTGAACGCCCGGTGTGGGGAGGGTCCGTCCTCTGCCCTCCCCACACCGGCCCCGCCAGACGTCGCAGGGCCCGTCGAACGCCGATCGTCCACAAGTGGAGCATGAGTGAAACCCGAACTGGACCTGCTGGACACCATCGCCAGCGCTCGTGACCAGGTCCGCTCACTACGTGGCTGGAGCTCCGGACCGGAGCGGATCTACGACCTTCTCCGGACGGCGACGAGACTCCGCGCGATGGAGATCAGCGCAGGGATGATGACGGACCTGCCGTGGGAGAGCGTCCTCGCCCAGCTCGTCGTCTGGCACCACGACCGCCCCGTCGGCACGGGCACGTGCTCGGAGAAGGACGCAGCCGAGATCGTCCTCGCCGCGGCGGCGGCCCAACGGCTGGACCTGGTGGAGACCGGCGTGCGGAGCGGGGCCTACCAGGTACGGATGACCAGGGGGAACTTCCGGATACGTCACCGCTGGAACGCATCGGCCGAGGTAACCGACATGTTCCTCGAACGCGACGCACGTCCCACAGGGCTACCGGAGCTGTCCGAGACGGAGCGCCGATGGATCTCCACTCGGCCTGTCGACTCCCGGACCAGCCCGCCACCAGAGGTCCTGCGCGCTGCCGTCCAGCGTGCCTCCACGACGATCGAGGCATACCGGCAGTCGGTGCCCGAAGGACAGGTGCCTGATTCCTTCCCCCTGGGTGGAGGGATGACCGCCGGCGACATGATCAGCGTCCTGGCAGTGATCATTGGAATCGCCTCCCTGTGCGAGCAGACGGCGCACAGGCTCTCCCGGCTGGAGACGACGCTCTTCCACCTGACTGGCACCCGGCTGATGGCCGTGCTCGCGGAGATGTGCCCGGACGTCTCGGAGGCGCACCACGCTCTGGTGGTGGAAAGACTCACCTACCGGACCGGGCGCTCGTGCAGGACCTCCCCGCTAGTCCGGCACGGCGACGTCCTCATCGTCTGCCCGCCCCTCGTGACTCCGAGGGCCGTGGACCCGATCATGCTTCGTTCGGCCGCCCATGCCTCCGGGGGATTCGGTCGCACAGGCAGGGAACAGGGCGAGCGCGCAGCAGCATGGGCTGCCTGGCTGCGCACGACGCCCGGCACCCTGGTCGCGGAACGGGTCCCGGTGGTCAGGACCGACGGCAGGTCTGCTGGTGATCTGGACGTGGTCGTCGTGGACCCGGGCAGGCGTCGTGGTCTGTGCCTCGAGATCAAGTGGCCGATCGAGGCACTTTCCCTGCATGAGGTCATGAAGGTCGAGAACTGGGTCACCTCCGCTGCCCGGCAGCTGGACCGTGTGAGAGGAGAGTTGCGGGCGGCCACGGCCGCAGCCGAGCTGCCGGCCGGTTGGCCACCGTTCGACTCGATCGACTGGACCTGGTGTGTCGGCACGCCCCGACAACTCGGTCTTCGCCCTCTCCCGGCACCGGACATGCACGCCACCTCTCTCCGCTACGTACAGGCCCTGGGAACCCCGCCTGACCTCGACGCCTTGGTGACAGCCCTGACGAGACCCGACCTCCCTACCGAGGGGTTGCACTACAACGTGGTGAAGAGATCGCTTCCCGTGGGCCGGTGCCAAGTACACATGGATGCGCTCCAGGTGTCCCCAGTAATCGGTTGGCGCCCACGGTTCCGGTAGAACGGCACCGCCGCCTGTCGCTTCGTGAGCCGCAGCCCCTTTCCGCAGCACGCGAAGAGGCGTATGGAACGTTCACGTGGCCTCGCGTCGGCAGGACACCCCACTCGACCACCCGCCCAAGGCCCGAACGGCATACGTGGATAATCGCAACCAGCATCAGAAACCGGAAACAGGCTGGACATTCGGCGTGACGTACGACATAGCAGCTCCGGAACCGGCAGGCATGGTCGCCTCGCTCAGTTCGCTCGGGTACTCCCTGCCTGCCGCCATCGCGGATCTCGTGGACAACAGCATCTCCGCGGGTGCGTCCACGGTCGACGTCGAGTTCACCTGGGCCGGGCAGGACTCCTGGATCGCCGTTGCCGACGACGGTGCCGGGATGACCGCCGGCGAGCTCGTGACCGCCATGACCGTGGCCGCGCGAGGCCCTGCGACGCCCCGAAGCGCCACGGACCTGGGGCGCTTCGGCGTCGGCCTCAAGTCGGCCTCGTTCTCACAGGCCCGGCAGCTCACCGTCGCCACCGCCACCGCCGGCGAATGGCACGTGCGCACGTGGGACCTCGACGTCGTCGAGAGGTCGGGCGAGTGGCGGCTGCTACGCGGCGCGGACGAGACGACCACCGAGTTGCTCGACAGGATCCGGGGGGAGGCTGACCACGGCACCGTCGTGTTGTGGCGGCGCCTCAACGGCTACCACGTCGACGCGGTGACGGTGGAGGACGAGCGGACACAGAAGCAGTTCTACGCGGAGGCCGCCCGCACGGAGTCCCACCTGGGCATGGTCTTCGGCCGGTTCCTCACCGGAAGCCGACGTCGCAACCTGCGTGTGTCGGGCAGCCCCGTCGAGCCCTGGGACCCGTTCCTGTCCCGTCACCCGTCCGTACAACCGCTTCCGGTCGAGCGTCTGCGGTTGGGGGCGGGTTCCGTACGGGTGGAGGCGTTCGTCCTTCCCAGTGCCCAGAGGCTCGCCCCGGACGAGTACGAGAAGGCCGGTGGCCCGCGTGGGTGGCTCGACCAGCAGGGGTTCTACGTGTACCGCCGGGACCGTCTGATCCTTGCCGGTGACTGGCTGGGACAGCGCGGGTTGCGCCGCGAGGAGAAGTACAACCTGGCACGGATCGCCGTGGACATCCCCGCCGAGACGGATGTCGAATGGGGGGTCGACGTCCGGAAGTCCAGTGTCGTCCCGCCTGTCGCACTGCGTTCTCATCTACGGCGCATCGCCCTGCAGGCCAGGAGAAGGGCCGCCGACGTGCTTCGGCACCGCGGGCAGATCGCTGCGCGCACACACGGGGACCCACTAGTGTACGCGTGGAACGTCCGCCGTGTCGACGACCAGGTCACCTGTCGGATCAACCGGGGCCACCCTCTGGTGAAGGCAGCTCTGCGCTCCGGCGGTGCTGGTTCGGATGACGTACGTGCCCTGATCCGTCTGCTCGAGGAGACGGTGCCGGTCACCGCCCTCCGCGTGATGCACGAGACTGACACCAGCGACGACCCCGAGCCCTTCGGGGGTCCCGGGCCCGCCGACGCCGAGGCCACGGAGGTCGCACAGCGCATCTACGAGGCGCTGGTCTCAGACGGCCGCTCACCTGCGGCCGCTCGCGAACGCCTCCGGACGATGCCCCCCTTCGACCAGATGCAGGGCTTCTGGGACGGGTGAGCCCGTTGTCAGTGCCCGCCCCTAGCCTGCCCCATGCCGTTCCCGCCCAGCCGGAGGTCTGCTGTGAGTTCCACCCCCGAGGACTCTCTCGAGTCCCTTGCCAAGGCCCGTCGCCTGGTTCTCGCACTACTGTCCCAGGACCGTCAGCCGACGCCGGAAGAGGTGCAGAACGCGGTCACCGTCATCTTCGGGATGCTGGCCGGCCAGGGCGAGGTCCTCGACCGTGACCAGCTGGCCAAGGAGATCGAGGTCCTGACGGCGGTCTTCCAGGAGGGCTCCTCCGGGCTGGAGAGCGACAGCGGGCACGAGCCCTGGCTGCCCGAAGCCAAGAACGACCGGGCCTGGGACTTCTGGGAACGCTACCGCCGTTACCTGGAGGACGTCCGCAACCTCCCGCCGCTCGTCGTGCGCCGACTGGACCAGAGCACGGACGAGGTCCTGAGCCAGCTCGAGGACCCGCGCCGTGTCGGCTCGTGGCGCCGGACGGGCCTGGTGATCGGGCAGGTCCAGTCGGGCAAGACCGGCCAGTACATCGGGCTCGCCGCGAAGGCCGTGGACGCGGGGTACCAGTTCGTGGTGATCCTTGCCGGCATCCACAACGACCTCCGGAGCCAGACCCAGCTGCGTGTCGACGAGGGGCTGCTGGGTTTCGACACCCAGCACCAGCAACGGTCCAACCAGAACGGGAAGTCCCGTCTCATGGGTGCCGGCAGGATGCCGGGCGCCAAGAAGCTCGACATCGCGTCTCCCACCAACAGCTCGGAGAAGGGCGACTTCGGCCGGCAGGCGGCCAACGCCGTCAACTTCCCGCTCGGCCGTTTCCCGGTCGTGCTCGTCGTCAAGAAGCACTGGAAGATCCTCGAGTACCTACGGACGTGGGTGACCGAGGTCCAGGGCACGGAGGACGAGAGCGGGAACAAGGTCGTACGCGACATCCCGCTGTTCGTCATCGACGACGAGGCGGACAACGCCTCCATCAACACCGAACGCGACCCCGACGCGGATCCGACCAGGACCAACGGCGCGATCCGCGAGCTCATGAAGAGCTTCGAGAAGTCGGCGTACGTCGGGTACACCGCCACCCCGTTCGCCAACATCTACATCGATCCCGACGTCGACCACGCCGAACTCGGCGCCGACCTCTTTCCCGACAGCTTCATCCGCACCCTGCCCTCGCCGACCAACTACCTGGGCCCGGAGAGGGTGTTCGGTCTCCAGGTCGACAACGACGACGAGGAGGACGTGCCCCCGCTTCCGCTCGTACGCGCCGTGAACGACGCCGAGAGCTGGATCCCGAGCAAGCACAAGTCCTCCTTCGTCCCCTCCGACGACCTTCCGCGGTCCCTCCGGGAGGCGATCGCCTCGTTCGTCCTCGCCAGCGCTGTACGGCGGGTGCGCGGACAGACGAAGGTGCACAACTCCATGCTGGTGCACGTCACCCGCTTCACGGCGGTCCAGGGGATCGTCCGCGACCAGGTGGACGACTACCTGCGGCTCCTCGTGGACTCGCTCCGTGACCGGTACGGACAGGCACCGCAGCGCATGGCCGAGTTCCGGGCCCTGTGGGAGCGGGACTTCGTCCCCACCACGGACCACTTCCCCGCGGACGAGGCCCGACGCGTCACCTGGGAGGACGTGTCGAGCCAGCTCATGCCCGCGCTACGGAAGATCGTGGTCAAGACGGTCAACGGCGCCTCCCGCGACGCACTCGACTACTACGAGCACCGCAGGACCGGTCTCTCGGTCATCGCGATCGGAGGCCAGAAGCTCTCCCGGGGTCTCACCCTGGAAGGGCTGACGGTCAGCTACTACCTGCGCACTTCCAGCACGTACGACACCCTGCTCCAGATGGGACGCTGGTTCGGATACCGGCCGGGGCACGAGGACCTCTGCCGCCTGTACACCACTCCCGATCTTCAGGCGAAGTACATCGAGGTGACTGCCGCGACTGACGAACTGCGTCGTGAGGTCGAGGAGATGGCGGCGTTGAACCTCAGTCCGAGGTACTTCGGTCTGAAGGTCCGCGCCTCCTCCCTGGGCCTCGCCGTCACGGCTGCCAACAAGATGCGCCAGGGTACGAAGGTCATGCTCAGCTACTCCGGGGAGGGGCCGGAGACGGTGATCTTCAACGTCTCCGACGGGATCCCGGAACACAACCTCAAAGTACTCGGAGACTTCGTCCGGAGACTTGACGGCCTGGCCACCGGCGACCAGACGACGCCGGGGGCCAACGTGACGTGGAAGCAGGTGCCCTCCGACGCCATCGTGGACTTCCTCACGCGTTACGAGACCGACCGCATGGCCCAGAGGGTCCGCCCTCGTTTCATCGCGAAGTACATCGAACAGTGCGTGGCCGTAGGTGAGCTCCCGCATTGGACGGTTGTCCTGGTCGGCAAGCAGGCAGCCAAGGACCCGCAGGACGTCTCCGGTTACAGCCTGGGTCCCGTGGAGCGCGCGGCGCTCAACGACGTCGACAACGACGGTCGGTACACGATCCGCCGACTGCTCAGCCCTCCCGACGAGTACCGCTTCGACCTTGGTCCCGACCAGGTGGACGCCGCCCTGAAAGCGACACGGAAGGCCGCAGCCATCAAGAAACGGGAGAGGGTGCCCCAGTCACCTTCGGGAGACCACGTCCGCTGGCAGCGCCGAGCGGACCAGGCACTGCTGCTCGTCTACCTGGTCGAGCGGCCGGCGACCGAGGACAGTCCTGCCCGGCCGCCCCTGGTCGGCTTCAAGGTGAGCTTCCCGCGCTCCGAGCACCAGTCCGACACCGAGTACGTGGTCAACGCCGTCTGGCAGAAGGAGGGCCTTGACGCCCTCGACGACGAGGAGGACGGGGAGTGACCGTCACCGAAGCCGAGTGGCGTGACCTGGAGGCACCTCAGGGTGCCCCGGGCAGGTCCCGTATCCGCCTGTACCCGGACGCTCCGTTGGACGTCTTCCTCTCCGTCTCCCACCCGGCGCAGCAGCGCATGCTCGTGCTCAGGGCCGACGCCCGCTCCGCCGACCACATCGTGCGCTCCGTACGCCATCTGCCTCGCGCTGCCGGGCTGGAGATGAACGTGAGTGCCGTGTCGCGTCTCGAGTACGAGCTCCAGGTGGTCCTCACCGCCGACGAGCTGCGCGAGGTGTTCAACCCGCTCGTCACGGACGTGGCCGACACGGTCCGAGAGGCCTCTGGGGCCTCGGCAGCCCTGACAGCAGCGGTGGAGAGGTTCGAGCGGTGGCAGGACCTCCTTCGCGCCGTCGGCAGAGACGGTCTCGGCCCTGAGGCCCGTCGTGGACTCGTCGGCGAGCTCCTGGTGCTGCGCGACCACATCCTGCCCGTCGTCGGGCCGGCCGAGGCCGTCGACGCGTGGACGGGGCCGAGCGGAACCAACCAGGACTTCCAGCTGCCCGGAGTCGCCGTCGAGGCGAAGGCCAGCACCGCCAAACGCCCCCGCAGCATCCGGATCGCCAGCGAGCGCCAGCTGGACGCCACCGGGACGCCTGCGCTCCTGTTGGCGTTGGCGATGCTCGACGAACGGCGGGGCGGATCAGGAGAGAGTCTGAACCGCCTGGTGGATCGCATACGGGAGCAGCTCACGAGCCCTGTCGTCCGAGCCGCCTTCGACGGTCGTCTCGTGCAGGCCGGCTATCTCCCCGGCCAGCGAGACGTCTACGAGGAGCCTCGCTACACCGTTCGCGACCTGCGCTTCTGGCGCGTGGGGGAGAATTTCCCGAGACTCGTCGAGGCAGATCTTCCCGAGGGGGTCGGTGAGTGCTCGTACCACGTGAACACCTCGGGACTTGACCACCACCGCGCCACGACCGACGAGGTGACCGCACTGATCGGGGGACCCCATGCCTGAGCTCGACCTGTCCCAGTACGCCCACGACGTCGTCACGGACGTCCAGGCCACCGCCGACGCCGAGGGGACCACCACCCCGGAGACGTTCACGCGGCGCGTGTTCGAGGACCTGGAACGGGCCGGCATCGTGTCCAACACGTTCACCGCCTACCACTCGGCCCACGGCCATCTCGTGCACGGGTACGGCATCGGGGACTCCGGGGAGTGCCTCGACCTCTTCGTGACCGACTTCGACCTGGACCCGCTGGAGTCCAAACTCACGAAGGGGCAGGCGGAGACCGCGTTCAGGCGCCTGCTGACGTTCGTCCGCCGGTGTCGGGAGGGCCTGCGTCAGCACATCGACGAGTCCTTCGACGTGTACGACATGTGCGCGGCAGTGGAGAAGGCGCTCACCGAGGTACGGAGGATCCGGCTCTTCCTGCTCAGCAACCGCGTCGGCACGAGTACCTCCTTCCCGCCCACCGAGTTCGACGGCCTTCCCGTGACCCACGAGGTGTGGGACCTGGCGCGGCTGCACCGCCACGAGACGTCCGGCAGCATCAGCGAGCCCATCGTGGTCTCGTTCGACCCTCCGCTGCCCTGCGTCTCGGCACCCAGCAGCGAGCCGGACCACTCGGTGACCATGGCCGTGATCCCCGGCCAGAGACTGGCCGAACTGTACGGGGAGTACGGGACCAGACTTCTCGAGTTGAACGTCCGGTCCTTCCTGCAGGCCCGCGGATCGGTCAACCGGGGAATCAGGGAGACCCTGCTGCACTCACCGGGCAGGTTCCTGGCGTACAACAACGGCATCACGGCGACCGCGTCCCAGGTCGACTTCGTGCACGGCCCGGACGGCACCCCCACGGGCATCTCCCGGGTGCACGGGCTCCAGGTGGTGAACGGCGGTCAGACCACGGCCTCGTTGCACTACGCCTCGAGCCGGGACAAGGCCGACCTGTCCCACGTGACCGTCCAGATGAAGCTGACGGAGGTCTCTCCCGAGCGGCTCTCGGAGATCGTCCCGATGATCTCCGAGTACTCCAACACCCAGAACCGCGTGACACTCGTCGACTTCAGCTCGAACCACGCGTACCACGTGGCCGTCCAGCGGATCACCCGGTCCCTGTGGGCACCGGCGACGGACGGCAGCGGCCAGGAGACCCACTGGTTCTACGAGAGGGCGCGCGGCCAGTACACCGACGAGGTGGCCAAAGCCCGGACACCGGCGAAGCAGCGCACCTTCAAGAAGCTCAACCCGACCAGTCGGAAGTTCACGAAGGCGGACCTCGCGAAGTACGTCAACTCCTGGAGTCTCCTCCCGTTCAGCGTCAGCCGCGGCGCGCAGAAGAACTTCGTCGCGTTCATGGACCGGATCAGCGAGGCGCCCCCTCGGGTCGACGTCCGGTACTGCCAGCGGGTGATAGCCATGGCGGTCCTCTTCAAGGCGGTCGACCGCATCGCGGCGAACCACGAGGCGGGCAGCTACAAGAGCATGATCACGACCTACACCATGGCCCGTCTGGCGCTCGCCACGGAACAGCGCATCGATCTCGACAGGATCTGGCGCGAACAGAGGGTCTCGCCGACCCTCGAAGCCGCGATCGACGACCTGTGCCCCCGGGTCATGCGGGTCGTCACCAGGCCACGTGAGGGCAACCACGTGGGCGAGTGGGCCAAGAAGCCCGCCTGCTGGGACGCCGTCTCCCGCGTGCCCTGGTCCGTTCCTCGCGGCCTGGAGGCCGAGCTCCGTGATCATCCGCTGGACGACGAGGCCCTCGCGGGCGGTGCGGAAGGCGACCGCGGGGCGAGCGACGAGGTGACGTCGATCCCGGCGGACGAGTGGTACGCCATCGAGCGTTGGGCGAAGGAGACGCACAACCTGGATCCCTCGCAGCGCCAGCTCGCGCAGTACGTCGGCCGAAGACTCGAACTCGAACAGGAGATCCCCGAACCACAGGCGGTACAGGCGCTGCACGCGCGCAACGAGGCGCTTTCGCTCGGGTTCGTCCCCGGTCCGTAGGTCCGACTCGTCCCGGCCCTCAGAGCTCCCCGTGCTCGAGCAGGTCCCTCATGGCGTCCTCGGCGCGGCGGAGCACGATCCGCCCGTCTCCGTCGCTGAAGGCCAGGAGGTCCGCCCCGGGTGCGATGCCCGCCTCCGCGAGCAGGCCGACGGGGAGCTCGACCCGGCCGTGGTCGTCGACACGGAGTTCTGCGGGTTCACGAAGCATGGGACGAGTGTGGCACCCTCACACCCGTAGGCCGACGACGGGCTGGGGCTGAGGTATGGCAGCAGGTGAGGACACCACGAGCGCGAAGTGGGTCAGCACGGAGCTGAGCGGCCACCTGCGCGGTCGGCGCGCCCGCGACACGAAACCGGAGGTGGCCCTCCGGCGTGCCGTACACCGGCTCGGCCTCCGGTTCCGTCTACAGCGCAAGGTGGCTGCCCGTTGCACGGCGGACTTCGTCCTGCCCAGGTACGGCGTGGCGGTGTTCGTCGACGGGTGCTTCTGGCACGGTTGTCCGGTGCACGGCCCGAAGACGTTCCGCGGCCCGAACGCCGCCTTGTGGGAAGCGAAGATCGAGACCAACAAGGAGCGCGACCGCCGGAACACCGCAGCAGCCGAGGCCGCCGGCTGGACCGTCGTCCGTGTCTGGGAGTGCGAGATCCGGGCGGACGTCGAGCGCGCTGCGCTCAGCGTCGCCCGGCGGTGCGACCAGACTCGCGAGCCTGGGTCGGCACCGTCTCCCGTCCGTGGGTCCCGGTCAACGCGTCCGTGAACAGGTCGCCCGAGACGCTCTCCCTGGCGACGCAGTACTTGCTCAGGGGGCACGCCTCGCAGAGCGGCTCCTTGGCCCGGCAGAAGCTGCTTCCGATGAGCCGGAGCGCCGCCATACGCAGAGGCGCGTCCTCGCCGGCTCCGACGAGCTTCACCAGGTCCACTCGACCGTCGCTGAGCCTGTTCGTGCGATCCGAGTCGCTGCCGTGCAGACGGGCTGCGACGCGCAGCGCCCCCTGCCCGACCCACAGGAGATCCTCGCCGACCAGCAGCCGGTAGACCGTCACCTCAGCCGGCTTCAGCTTCAGCTGCTCGCGGACCTTCTCCTCGTCGTCCCAGACGCTCGACTGGTCGATCACCGCGGTGAGCCGGGCGACCCGGGCCTTCGCCGCCTCGGAGGGTGCCGCCGCAGTAAGTGTCTCGAGCGCGGCTTTGCTCAGGGACGCCTGCCCCCGCACGACCTCGACCATCTCCGCAAGCTGCGCGGGCTGGATCCGGGTCCCGGACAGTATGGCCACGACTGCGGCCTGCAACCCGGACATCTGGTCGCCCGGAAGCTGGTACCAGTCCTCCGACTCACGCCGCTCTTCGGCCCAGGCGGTCAGATCCCTTCGCACCGTGCGCCAGTACGGCTGGAGTCCACCCTCACTCGGCTGCTCGTCGCCCACGGGCAGCAGGGCCTCCGCCGCGGCCTCACCAAGGAGGGGCGGCACCGCGTTACCGATCTGGCGGAAGGCGTCACTGCGCGTGCCGGCGAAGCGGAACCTGTCCGGGAAGGTCTGTACCCGCGCGGCCTCCCGCACGGTGAGGGTACGCGGCTGGTTCTGGTCCGGGTGGATGTACCAGTAGCCGTCCTTGGCGATGTGGGCGGTGATCGACCTGCTGAGGTCCGCCCAGTCGAGCTTCTTGTACTTGTCCGTGAAGTGGTCGGCCTTGTAACGCTGCAGTTCCGGGGAGATCTGCGAGTACAGGGTCCTGGAGTCCATGCTGGAGAAGATCTCCGCGTCGTCCTTCCGGACCCGTCGGGTCATGTGATCCCACACCCGGTCCTTGCGCGCCCACTTACGCATGTCCCGAGCGAACCTGGAGAGCTCGGACGGCTCGTCGTACGGCAGTTCGCGCTGCCCGACACGCTCGGTGGGCACGACCGGCAACACCGGCAGGTCACCGATGGCGTCCCGCAGCGTGGTCCGCTGATCGTGCTCCAGCTCCTGACGCCACTCGAAGCGCTCCACGTCGTTCCTCGCCAGCAGGATCAGACGCTTCCTGTGCTGCGGAACCCCGTACTTCCACGCATCGACGAGACGGACCTGCGTCGCGTAGCCGAGGTCCTCCAACTGCTCCTCGATGGTGCGTACCACGAAGAAGTCGTCGCCGAGACCCATGTCCGGCACGTTCTCCATGAGGACCGCACGCGGCCGGAGGCGCTTCACGACGTCGAGGTAGGCGCTCCACAGTTCCTTGCGGCGATCATGGGGATCGCGGCCGTGATGCTCCACGAGGCTGCGGATCTTGCTCCGACCGGCCCTGCTGAACGGCTGGCAAGGAGGGCCGCCGGCCACCAGATCGATCTTGGCCGGCGCCAGCATCTCGACGAGCCTGTCACGCTCGTCAGGATTGCCCAGGTCCATGTGGAGGCTCATGCCCGGGAAGTTCGCGGCGTGCGTCTGGAGCGCCCGCTCGTCGAAGTCGACCGCGGCTGCGACCGTCCACCCGGCTCGCTCCAGTCCGAGGCTCAGTCCACCCGCTCCGGAGAAGAGGTCGACGGCCAGACGCTTGTCAACACCGAAGCCACCGAGCCACTTGCCGAAGTTCTCGGGCTTGCAGCTGTTCCTGTGACGCCTGAGCTCCAGGCAGTCGCTCCGCTCCAGAGGCACCCCATAGTGCTGCCTGCGCACTGCGCCAACCTCCATCGGACGAGAAGAACGAGCACCAGGAGATCACACAACCTCTGGCAAGATCAAGAATCCGGCGTCCACCTCGGATGACTGGATCGATCGGGACGCACCAGGCGCCCCGAGAATATTACGCGGCACCCACCCCCGTGATGGAAAGCAGCCCCCCAGTAACTCCAGAGAGGGCCAATCATACGGACAAACACTGACAAGGTCACCAGGAGCCCTGTTATCCATCCCACCCAGCAGACAGGCATCGCTCGTGGCGGCACAGGCACCGAGACTCATGCCACTGCCTCGTCCGCGGCATCGGCTTCCGCTCCGAGGTGATGCCGACGTCCTGCGGTTGGCCGATCCCGTGGTCGAGCTGGAAGGCCTCCAGCGGCAACAGGCATCAGGCGGGCACTGGGTCGCCTACGCCGCCGACGTCAGCCAAAGGAGGCGATCGTGACCCAGACATTCGGAGGGATCCGCCTGGGAAAATGGTCCTAGGCTACCAACTCTCAGTGGTCGTTGATCGAGCCGGTGATCACCGCGTGGAAGGACCGGCACCGCTCGGTCAGCGGCCACCAGGGCGCCTACGACATCTGGACACCCAGAGTGTCCATGCGGCCGCCGGGGTCCCCGCCACCACGACCGGCCACGATCCGGCCAACAGAGTCGCTCATTGATCGGCAGCGGCCGCCGTTGGTGTGTCCGGTGGCAAGTCCAGGGCGATGGCTCGCCGGGCCCGGCGAGCACGTATGCCGAGAGCGACTGCGGCGGACACACTGCCGAGGGCGACGCCGAAACCGACGGCGAGGGCGACGACGAAGGCGAGGCCCATGGCGATGGCGCCCCAAGTCGATGCCGCTGACCTGCCCGCCAAGGCCGCGAACGCGCACAGGAAGCCCAGGTACCCCGTGAGTCCGGCCACGAGTGCGGCATAGGCGGCTGCAGTCACGGGGTGCGGCCGCCAGTCCGCAGTGAGGGCCACACACACCGCGCAGACGACCTGCGTCAGCGCGATCACACCCCATATCGCAAGCAATGTTCCGAACGGCACGAGCAAGACAGCCGCCAAA
>NZ_NCTE01000504.1:56646-123469 GCF_002114215.1 Streptomyces sp. 13-12-16
GGCGGCCGCCAGTCCGCAGTGAGGGCCACACACACCGCGCAGACGACCTGCGTCAGCGCGATCACACCCCATATCGCAAGCAATGTTCCGAACGGCACGAGCAAGACAGCCGCCAAAGCGGCCCCTGCGCCGTACCACAGCCCCATACGGCGAGCCCACGTCACCTTCGGCGGTCCGTGCCATGGACCGGAAGAAGCAGCCGCCGACGGCTTGCGGGATCGCGGACGCACCATACTGGATCGCCGGGCCCGACGATCACGTATGCCGAGAGCGACTGCGGCGGACACACTGCCGAGGGTGACGCCGAGAGTGCCGCCGACGGCGACGTGATACCAGCTCCCGTATGCCGCCGAGAGCACAAGACAGGTCAGATCCCCGGAGAGGCCCGTGACGAAGGCGGCGACAGTGGCTGCGGCCACGGGGAACTGCCGGCGACCCGTGGTAAGGGCCACGCGCACCGCGCACACGACCTGCACCACCACAACAACACCGACTGCAATGCCGAGCCGAGCGTCAAGCAACAGCAGGTAGAGAGCCAATGCGGCGGCCGCAATGCCGTGCCAC
Organism: Streptomyces sp. 13-12-16; assembly: GCF_002114215.1. GTDB lineage: Bacteria > Actinomycetota > Actinomycetes > Streptomycetales > Streptomycetaceae > Streptomyces. The sequence goes on from NZ_NCTE01000504.1 coordinate 57,211, forward strand.
AACCACCCCTTGCGGAGGACCCCCTTCATCGCTCCCGCCCCGGCGAGAAGCAGCACAGCCACAATCAGCACCAGAGGGATGACCAAGGGAGACGAGAGAACGAAAAGAGCAGGCAGCCCGATGAGGGTCACGACACCGCCCAAGGTGCTGCTGCTGCCGAACACCGGCGTGACCATCGAGACCTGCAGCCCCAGGGTGAGGAGGTACAGCCCGAGGCAGAGTGGCACGGCGGCCACCCCCAGCACCGCACACAGCACTCTCTTCGCCGCCCACCCATCCCGCGCCTCCGCCACGTCCGCCCACGCGGCCGCGACCGCGCCGAGCCAGCGGCGCGCCGCCCATGCGGCCAAGCACATCAGGGGAACCCACGCCAGGAACTGTCCCCACAACGAGGCATTCACAAGGAAGATCCTCGCGATGACGTCCGGCTGCAGCAGGCTGCTGCCCACAGCCAGGCCCAGCCCCAGGCCGACACTGGCCGCACCAGTGCCCCGGCCCCGCAGCTGGGGTTGTTTCTCTCGTACGGCGTCCTGCCAGGCCGCCATCCCCAGCGCGCCCGTGACCAAGATCGCGGCTGCCCCGATACCCACCTCCCTGGAGAACGGGCCGTCCCGCCATGCCTGAAGGATGCTCCAGTGGAGGACCATCGCGCCCACTCCCACCGCACACCAGTCCCACGCGCTCGTGACCCCCAGCAGGCGGCTGTCATGCAGCACAGCACGGCGGCGCTGCAGCGATGGATGGACGCGTAGCACCTCCAGGCGCCGCCGACGCACGCTGGGGAAGTACGCGGTGAGCATCGCGTCCATGTACGCCGTATCCACTCCCCACTGCTTCACCTGCGCGTCCGCGAACAACTCACGGCTGCGCAACACAGAGTTGCGCAGCAGCGGCACGATCACGGCAAGGGTGAGCTGCATAGCCGATGCGGCGAACGCGAGGGCGACGAGGGCGCTGCTCGTGTCGCTTCCCCGGATCACCGGTATGAGAGGGTTGGTCAGGACGTTCCACACCAGTAGCGGCATGGTGATGCGCCACGCAACAATGGTGAGGAAGCCGACATCAAGGTCCCGGTTGTAGATGTGCGCCAGTTCGTGCAGCAGCACCACGCGGAAGGCCACCGGGTCGCGGCGCGACAGGGTCTCAAGCCCGCCGGAGAGAACAACGTACCGACGCCCCGGTCGTCCGAACGCAAGGGCGGAGCAGCGCGGGTCAAGCGGGTCTAGCAGATAAGTCACGGGCACGGCGACGTCGGTGCCGAGCTGGAGCCGGGCCAGCAGTGCAAACAGGTCGACACCGTCGGGGAGGGCCCCGTCTGACGCAATGCTCGCCGGCACGACGCGGCCAATCTCCTCGTACCGGCGGCGCCGGATGCGCCAGGCTGGCAGCCACCACACCACCAAGCCCACCGCGATCCAGAACACCCCCAGTCCGATCAGCCACCACCCCCCGAAGCCGTACGGGCTCACGCACTCGCGCGGAGAACTCGGCAGGCTGCCTTGCGCCCGCCACTCCTCCCCGATTTGACGCAAGTGACCGACCTTGCAGCTCTCGTACGCTCCTTTGGCGGCGGGGCGGACGTGCTCAAGGATGTCCGCAACGTTGTTGGCCAAGGACATCATGAGCGCCGAGGCGATGGCGGCGAGCAGGACGAAGCGGAGGGTTGTCCCGGAGATCAGCGGAAGGGGCGGGCGCTGCCGTAACGCGGCGGGATGGTCAGCCGCGGTCATCGCCGCCCTCAGCAGCCGTACTTCCGTCGGTATCGGCCGTACTGGCAGCAGCCGTACGCGTCGCCAGCTCGGCCACGATCCCGTCGGCAACCAACTCCGCCTGTTCGGCGGTTAGTCCCAGTCTGCGCGCCTTTCGGCCCGCCACAGCACAGATCATGGCCAGCTGCTCAGGTTCCGGAACCCACTCCGCTTCCGCTCCCTCTTCCCCGGACGGACGACCACGTCGAACAACCCGCCCTATCCAACCGCGTATCCGGCCGATCAGGGAAGTCGCTGTCTGGTCGGCGCACTGTTGGAGGACAGAGTCGGCCAGCTTGGAGATGACATACAGGACTGCCAGGCTCAGCATGGTCGTCGCACCGTCAACACCGATGCCGAGCGGCTCGTTCCGCCGCGCTGCCCGGCGCACTTGGCGCCGTGACGCCGCGTGGAACGACCGTGCTACCGACGCGAACTGCGGTAGCTCGTCCGGAGCGACGCGCTGTATGACGCCACGAGCCAACTTATCCACGCCGGACGTGTCTCGCCCGGCTCGCGCTACCAACACCACTGCCGTCCGCCCCGTTCCCCCGTACACCTGGCGAGTCGCTCACGTGACTGTCGTCACATCCTCGGAGGGTAGCGGAGACCGGGGCCTGCCAACCACCTTCCGCCAAAGCGATTCGGATTCGCCTCGGTGCCGTCCCGGTCACCCTGCAGGAGCCCCTTGCCGTCCTCGCCTTCAACTAATCGCCGTTCGCCGCAGCCATGCCGCCCTCGCGCGGAAAGCCTCGCCCTGGCATTCAGGCAGTTCCAATACCCGACTCCACCGTTAGCGGTTTACCCTGCCGAGACGATCGAGGCCCACCGGATGTTCACCGCCCGCCGACGGGCCTCCCGCCCCGGCAAGGAGTACGGGCACCTGGGAACCGGAGACCTGGAGGTGCGCCTCGTTTCAGCGGCCGACTTGGAGAAAGCGGCGCCGCTCATCCGGCGGGCGTTCGAGTCTGTCTGACGCAACGAGAAGGGCGGCTGGTGCATCAGTTACTCGATGCGCCAGCCGCCCTTCGGCGTCTGCGGGCCACCGGCCCCGGACTCTCCGCTCTCATGCTCATGCCTCCGGTCCGGCCAGTCCGAAGTCGTCCTTCGTCAGCTCGGCGCGCAGCCGCTCCTCGGCGACGTCGGCGTAGTGCGCGGACAGCTCGACGCCCACGAAGCGGCGTCCCTCGCGCAGGGCCGCGACCCCGGTGGAGCCGCTGCCGGTGAACGGGTCGAGCACGGTGCCGCCCTCGGGGCAGACCTGGACGAGCTGTTGCATGACCTCGACCGGCTTCTGGGTGATGTGGACCCGGCCCTTGCGGGGCTGGGAGGCGATGTAGTGGCCGGGCAGGTAGAGGTCGCGGGTGTTGTCGAGGGATCCCTTGACGCCCCAGACGATGAACTCGGAGTCCTGCTTCGGACCGCCCTTGCGGGGCCGGCTGGAGGGCTTGATCCACGGGATGGTGCCGCTCCAGGTCCACCCCGCCATCTGCAGGGCGTCGGAGGTGGTCGGTTCCTGACGCCAGTCGGTGAAGACCATGGCGACCGCGTGCTCGGTCGAGGCCCGGTACGCCTCGGTGAGCAGTTCGGTCAGCCAGGAGCGGTAGGAACGCTGGTCGCGGTTCTCGCCGGGGAAGTCGGCGAGGTCGTGGGCGCTGTTGCTGGTGACGTACTTGGCTCGCGCGGTGCGGCCGGTGCGTTCCGAACTGGTGCGTCCACCGGAGTTGTACGGGGGATCGGTGATCACCGCGTGGACGCTCTCGTCGGGGAGGGACTTCAGGACGGTCAGGGCGTCGCCCCGGTGCAGCGTGTAGCTCATGGGGAGGACCTCTCTTCGGGCACGGCGGATCCGGGCCCGCTCCGGACAGCGCTCGGCAGCGGTCGTCTCGGGCGGGGTTGCACCGGAGGTTAACGGCCGATTCCGGCCGCACCTAACGAGGTGCCCTCCTGCTGCGGGCCCCGGGGTGGCAGTCGTTTGGTGCGGCCGGAATCCGGGTCTACTCTCTCGCCGTGCCACCGGGCAGGAGCCCCGCTCCACCCCTTTTGACCTGTGCTTATCCGTACCTTCTCGTCCAATCGAGCAGCGTCGGGGGCACGTTGACCATGCATCCCCGAGTGCCTTCCGGAGGTCCCGGTGTACTGCCTGAGATTACGAGCGCGGCTGGCTGCCGCGTGACCTGAAACCGGCGTCCGAAAGCCGCCACCTTCTCAGACCCGGACCCGCCCGAGAGGCGGATGCGCATCGGCGCGGTGCCGGCGGCTTCGCACGAGAAGTCGGCACCGCGCCTCCTACGAACACCGAGGAGCCGCTGCGATGCAGCATGTCCTGATACACCCGCGCTCCGACCCACCACTGTCACCTGGCCGTCACCGCCGTCCCGGTGAACGGCGGCGGCGATGAAGAAGGCGACCGGAGCCCTCATCGGTCTCTGCGCGACCGGCCCGCTGCTGCTGGCCCTCCCGATCCTCGCCATCGGCGCCGGTACCGCATCGGCCTCGTGCTCGACCGACGCTGCACAGGGCGTGGACACCGCCGCCGTCGCCAGGCAGGTGAAGGCCATCCTGGACGGCGGCGACAAGGTCTCGGTCTCTGTGCCGGGCCTGGACGACCCGGCCGAACAGGTGCCCAACGCCAAGACGATCCAGGCCACGGGCGTCGCGATGAACATCCCCGCCCGGGGGCAGGTCGTGGCCCTGGCGACCGCCCTGCAGGAGAGCGGCCTACGTAATCTGACCTACGGCGACCGCGACTCGCTGGGGTTGTTCCAGCAGCGGCCGTCGATGGGTTGGGGAACGGCGAACGAGATCCTCGACCCGGTGCACGCCAGCACCAAGTTCTACGAGGGACTCAAGAAGGTCTCCGGCTGGCAGTCCCTGTCCGTCACCCAGGCCGCCCAGGCGGTGCAGAAGTCGGGCTTCCCCGATGCGTATGCCAAGTGGGAGCCGCTGGCCACCGCCCTGCAGAAGGCCATCGAGCCCCTGCTGCGGAAGGCCGGCGACCCGTCGCCGAGTCCTTCGCCGTCCGGCTCGGCCGACGCAAGCAGTCCTTCACCCAGTACCGCGGGCCGCTGTTCGGCGGACGGAGACGGGACGGGCTTCGGCACCATCCCGGCCGGTGCGCTGCCGGACGAGTACAAGATCCCCGCCACTGCCCCGCGAGAGGTTCAGACGGCGATCCGGTGGGCGTTGGGTCAGCTCGGCACGCAGTACCAGTGGGGTGGGAGCTGCACTGACTCCCACGGCACCGACCCGATGGGCCGCTGCGACTGCTCGTCCCTGATGCAGCAGGCGTACAAGGCCGCCGGGGTGACCCTGACGCGGACCACGTACACGCAGGTCAAGGACGGCAAGGCCATCTCGGTCGACGCCCTTGAGCCGGGCGACCTCCTCTTCACCGAAGGGACGGCCGACGTGCCCGAGCACGTCGGGATGGCGATCGGGAATGGCTTGATCGTCCACGCCCCGCACACCGGTGACGTGGTGCGGATCACGACCCTCGCGTCCTGGAAGTCGCGGATTCTCGCGGCCCGCCGAGTCGTCTGACCGGCGCTTCCCCTCCCTCCCCTCCTCCCGCAGCGCCGCTCCGCCCGCTCAGGCTTCGGCGTGCATTCATTCGAACTGGAGTTCCCCTTGTATCTCGCTGACCAGGTCATACAGCTCGCCTACGATCCCGGGATCAAGCCGAACGAGGGCGGTCTGCCGGGCCTCAACGTCCTCAAGCAGGTGATGGGCTCGATCAACCTCTTCGGACTCATCGCCGTGGTCGGCGCCCTCGCCGTCAGCGCGGGCGTGTGGGCCTGGGGCCACCACTCCGGTGGTCACCAGGCCGAGGCGAACGGGAAGAAGGGCGTGCTGGTGAGTGCCGGCGCAGCCCTTCTGCTCGGCGCGGCCAACGGCGTGGTGGCGTTCTTCTCGACGCTCGGGACGCAGGTCCACTGATGGCTCAGCACTCCACCCACCCCGGCGGCGCATCCCGCGTGCGCCGCCGTGCGCTGGTCGGCACCGCCGTCATGGCGGTGCTCGTCGCCCTCGCCGGCCTGACCGCGTACCTCACCCGCGACGGCCGAAGCCCCTCCGATGCTCCCGCTCCACCGCCGAGTTCGCCGACGGCGTCGTCCTCGCCCACGGCGCCGGCCGACCCGCACGCGCGATCCCATGCACTTCCCGTCCCGCCGAAGACCCAGGACCCGATCAAGTACGGGAAGGCAGCCGCCGCAGCGCTGTGGTCGTACGACACCCGCGCTTACTCGCAGCCGGAGCTGCGGAAGGCGCTACGCGGCTGGCTGACCAAGGAGTCGAAGTACGCCGATCCGGCCTCCGTCGACAAGGTCGTCCCCTCGCCCGTGCTGTGGAAGGAGATGGCCGCGAACGGCCAGTTCGCCACCGCCAAGGTGAACGAGGGGCACTTCCCGCACACCTTCACCCAGGCCCTCCAAGCCGACCCCGGAGCGATCACCGAGGCGTACGTCTACGCCGTCACGGTCTCCGGCAAGCAGTCGATCGCCTGGAAGGGCTCGCCGGCGGGCGGCGCGGAGAGCCGGTCCACCACCCTCGCGGTCCAGTGCCGGCCCGACCACCCCTGCGCCCTGGTCGGCGTCATGCCGTCCGTCGCGCCCTGACCCCCGCCTCAGTAAGGAGGTACGAGCCATGGGAGTCTGCGACTTCCCGCTGATGGACAAGGTCTGCGGCGCCGTCGACTTCGCCACCAATCCCGCCGGCACCGTCACCGACGGCCTCGGGGCGTGGATCGCGAAGTCGGCGGGTGAACTGGCGGCCAGCGCGGCCGACCTGGCCGCCGAGGCCGTCAACAAGACGACGGCCATCGACCTCAACGCCGGGTGGTTCCGGGACAACTACGAGCTGCTGCTGCCCATCGGGCTCGCCCTGACCGTCGGCATCTTCTGCATCCAGCTCATGACCGCGGCCTGGCGTCGTGACGGACGCGCCCTCGCCAAGGCCGCGTTCGGCACCATGACCGGCGTCCTGTTCAGCTTCTCCGCCATCGCCTTCACCACCGTCGCCGTCACCGTGGTCGACGCGTTGTCAGACGGGCTGTTCCAAGCGGCCAACACCTCGATCGACGACGCGATCCGCCGCGTGGTCAAGGTCGACCAGATGGGAGCCATGTACGGCCTCGGCTGGGGCGTCTCCGCACTGGTCGCCTTCGGGTGCGCGATCGGCGCCTTCCTCTACTGGGGCGTGATGGTCGCCCGCAAGGTCGGCGTCCTGATCATGGTCGCGCTCGCCGTGTTCGCCGGGGCCGGCGGCGGCTGGGAGGTCGCCAAGCGGTGGCGGCGCGGCTGGATCGAGGCCACCGGCACCCTGATCGTCTCCAAGCTCCTGATGACCGTCGTCTTCCTCATCGGCGTCTCCGCCATGGGCAAGAGCGACGCCGGCGACGGGATGGCGGCCCTGTCCGACGCGATGGCCGGCATCGTCGTGATGGTCCTGGTGCTCCTCTGCCCGTACGCGACGTACAAGTTCGTCCACTGGGCCAGCGACGGCGGTGGCCACGACGACATGCACCGCACCGGAGTCGCCGGCATGGCGGTCGCCGCCGGCGCGGCGAAGACCGCGGGCAGCCTCGCACTGCGGGCCGGCACCGGCACCCCCGCACCGCAGGGTCCGAACTGGGTCCCCGGTGCGGGGACCGACGGTGTCGTCTCCGGCATCAACCCCTCCGGCGGCAACCTCAGCAAGGAGGGCATCGACGCCGGCCCGCCCAGGCCGCAGACCCGCTTCCGGTACGGCGAAGACCCGAACTTCACCGGTGACAAGGGCCGGGCCCTGATCCAGCGCCCGGGGATTCCGCCGCTGATCACGCGTCCCGGCGAGGACGAGCCGGAAGGATCCGAGGGGACCGTCCAAGGCGCCGCGGGTGGTTCCGGTCATCTCGTCGGCGCATCGGCTCCGGGCGGTGGCATGACCTCCATGCCACCTGTCGGTCCCGCGTCTTCGTCCTCCGGCGCCCCGGCCGCACCGCCGTCTCCCGCCGGACCGTCGGCCGCCGGTTCTCCCACGCCGACCAACTGGGTCTTCCCCACCCAGCCGCCGTCGGGTTCCTGACCCACCATCCACGGGGGCGGGCTGCACTCCACGGCCCGCCCCCACCTCACCCGACCAGCAGGAGATTTCTCGCCATGACCTCCAGAAGAGCGTCGCGCGCCTCGTCATCCGCCCGCTCCCACGTCTGGAAACACCATGTCCGGCAAGCACCAGTCCCCCGCGCCCACCGTGAAGTTCCCCCACCGCAGCAGGCGCGGCGTCCTGCTCGGCCTGACCGCCCCGCAGTTGACCGTCACCGGCCTCACCGGCCTCCTCCTTCTCGCCGTGGTCCTCACGCGCGGCGTGGTCGGTGCACTCCAGCTCATCCCGCTGTGGGCCGTCATCGCCCTTTTCGTCTTCGTCCGCCACCGGGGCCGTGCCCTGGCGGACTGGGCTCCGATCGTCACCCGCTACGCCCTGCGCCGGATGCGCGGCCAACTCGTCTGGCTCACCCGGCCTTCCCGCCGACCCACCCGCGAAGGACTGCTCCACCTTCCCGGCACCGCCGCCAGCCTGCGCGTGGTCACCGCTCCCGACGGCCGCTACGGCGCGGTCCACAACCCCCACACCGGCACGCTGACCGCGGTGGTCAAGGTCTCCTCCCGCGCCTACGCCCTGCTCGACCCGGGCACCCAGCAGGCCAACGTGGGCGGCTGGGGCCGCGCGCTGGCCACGCTCGCCCGCACCGGGCAGATCGCCCGTATCCAGGTGATCGAGCGCACCGTCCCGGACTCCGGCGACGCGCTTCGCCGCTACTGGGAAGAGCACGGCCGACCCGGCACCCCCATGGCCGGCGCGATCTACAACGAGCTGATCCAGAGCGCGGGCCCGGCAGCCGCCCCGCACGAGGCGTACGTCGCGGTGTCCCTGGACACCAGGGCGGCACGACGGCTGATCAACCAGGCCGGCGGCGGCCTCACCGGTGCTTTCGGCGTCCTGGCGCAGCTCACCTCCACTTTCGACCAGGCCGCGCGGACCGCCGGGCTCACCCCCACCGGCTGGCTCACCGCCCGTGAGATCGCCGCCGTGGTACGCACCGCCTACGACCCCAGGGCACTGGCGACGCTGGACCGGTGGTCCACCGCCGGCCGACCTGAGGCCGACCCCGCCGCCGCAGGACCCGTCGTGGTCGTCGAGAAGGCGGACCACATCGCGACCGACTCGGCCGTCCACGCCACGTACTGGGTGGAGAACTGGCCCCGGACCGAGGCGTCGGCCGGGTTCCTGCACCAGCTGCTGTTCACCGGCGGGGTCCGGCGCACGCTGTCGCTCTGCTACGAGCCGAAGGAACTGGACGCCGCCCTGCGCGACGTCCGGCGGAGGAAGTCCAGCGTTCTTGCTGACGCCGCCGAGCGGGCCCGGCGCGGCCAGGTCGACTCCGAGGCGGACTCGATCGAGTACCAGGACATCAAGGCACGCGAGCGACAGCTCATCGCGGGTCACGCCGACGTCGCCCTGACCGGGCTGCTGACCGTCTCGGCCGACTCCGAGGACGAGCTGCGCACCGCCTGCGCCGTGGTGGAGACCGCGGCCGTCGGTGCCCAGGTCGACCTCCGGCCGCTGACCTGGCAGCAGGCCGAGGCGTTCACCGCCGCCGCCCTGCCGCTCGCGCTCGCCGCCTGAGACCCCTTCGCTTCGAAAGAGCACCCTCATGTCCCGTACCGCCAGCCCGACCGCGCAGGATTTCGTGCCGTTCGCCACCGCGGCGCTCGACTTCCACCGTGCGCTCAACGTCCCGGGCGGCCCGCTGGTCACCACCCGCTCCGAGCTGGACGCCATGCACGCTCTTCTCGTCTCGCTGTACGGACTGCTCGACGCCCACGCCGGTCGCACCGGGCAGCTCGTCGTGGGCGAGGGCGACCAGCTCCGCACCGCCCGCACCCGTATCTGGCAGGCCGCCGAGCACCTCCACGCCGCCTACCACGCGGCGCCCCGGCCGGACTCCGGCGAGGTACCCGAACCCGAGGCGTGTCCGGCCGGCCTGCCCGAAGGGGCGCCGGAACTGACCGTCTGCCAGCGCCATCAGCGCGCCGCGCACCTGGTGCGACGCCGCACCACCCCGACCGACCTGTACGCGCCGTTCACCGGCCTCGTCCGCCGCTGACCCGCTGCCCCTTCTGGAGAAACGTCCATGTCCCGCATCCATGCCAGCGCCTCCCCCCTGTTCGTGCCTCGCAAGACATCGCGCGCCGAGCAGAGGGCCGCCCGAGCCGGGTTCGCCGAGGCCCGTCGCCAGGCCCGTCTCGCCGGAACCCCGCCCAAGCACCGCGCCGAGCAGATCCTCGACCCGGAACTGCGGCCCACCTACCCGCCAGCCGGCCGCCCCGGCCCAGCCTCCGCCCGGGGCGGCAAGCTCGGCCTGCCCGCCCATCGGATGACCACCGCCACGGCCTCGGGGGCCTACCCCTTCGTGGCCGAGGGCGGCCTGGGGGCGGAGGGGGTGTTCATCGGCCGGGATGTCCACGCCGAGGCGGCCTTCTGCTTCGACCCGTTCTCGCTGTACAACAGCGGCCGGATCGAGGGGTTCACGAACCCGAACGCCGTCCTCGCCGGGATCATCGGCATGGGCAAGTCGGCGCTGGCGAAGTCCATCGCCACCAGGTCGATCGCCCATGGCTACCGGATCTACATCCCGTGCGACCCCAAGGGCGAGTGGACCGGCGTCGCACAGGCCCTCGGCGGCTACAGCATCGCTCTGGGCCCAGGGCTTCCGGGCAGGTTGAACCCACTGGACGCCCCCGCCCGGCCCGCCTCCGTCAGCGAGGACGACTGGACGACGGAGGTACGCAAGCGCCGCCTCCTGCTCCTGGCCGGCCTCGCCCGCACCGTGCTGAAGCGCGATCTGCTGCCGATGGAGCACACCGCCCTGGACCTCGGCCTGGACCTGGTCGTCGCCGATGCCGCCGCCCGTGGCACGGTGCCGCTGCTCGGCGAGATCGCGCACGCCCTCGGCTCCCCCGAACGCCTCGATCGCGCTCTCGGTCACCAGGCCGGACACCTCGGATCGGCCGCCCAGGACCTCGCGCACGCCCTGCGCCGCCTGGTGCACGGCGACCTCAGCGGCATGTTCGACGCCCCGTCGACGGTGGCCTTCGACCCGACCACGCCGATGCTGTCCATCGACCTCTCCCGGCTCGGAGGAAGCGGTGACGACACCGCGCTGGTCCTCGCGATGACCTGCGCGAGCGCGTGGATGGAGTCCGCCCTCGCCGACCCCGACGGCGGCCGGCGCTGGGTGATCTACGACGAAGCCTGGCGGTTGATGCGGCACGTCGGCCTGCTGGAACGGATGCAGAGCCAGTGGAAGCTCTCACGGGGTCTGGGCATCGCGAACCTGATGGTCATCCACCGGTTGTCGGACCTGCTCTCGGCGGGCGACGCCGGCTCGCGCGGTCGGGTACTTGCCGAGGGGCTTCTGGCCGACTGCTCCACCCGCATCATCTACCGCCAGGAGCCGGACCAGCTCGCCGCCGCCGCGTCCCTGCTCGGCCTGACCGGCGTCGAGACCCAGGCGGTGTCCGCCCTGAGCAAGGGCCGGGGCCTGTGGAAGGTCGCTGGCCGCTCCTTCATCACGCAGCACATCCTGCACCCGGCCGAGCGCGAGCTGTTCGACACCGACGCCCGCATGGCGGCCAAGGTCCGTGAGTTCACGAATACCGATGTGCTGATCCCCATGAACCCAAGGGTGATGAGCCGATGACGCACCTTACCCAAGGGTCGGTTCAACTGGGCCAAGGCGCGATACGCGAACCACACATCCACTGGCGGGACACCTCATTCGGTCACCCCCGGCACCTCGTCGAGAACAGTCTCATCGGCGAACCGCAGAATCCGCTCCTGTTCCGCCTTCTCATCGGTGGCGTCATAGTGCCGCACTTGGTTCCACCAACGGTCGTGGTCGAACCCCTCGCAGTGGTTGAACGGGTGCGCGGTGCTGCGCAACCGCTGCCACTCACGCACGATCGCAGCCCGCTGCCACGAATCGGGCTGTTCCAACCGAAGGAGAGTCTGCAGGAACCCGGCCGAGTCACTGACCAGGATGAGCAAGGACCGCATCGCGAAGGAGGTCTCGCCAGTTTCACCCACCACCTCGGATACCCGCCCGAGCTGCGCGTTGAGAAACGTCTCCAAGGCTGTGACGTCTTCGCGCGTGAGGTCAGCGGCGTAGGTGAGGGTGCGCTCGGCCTGCGGGCTCGTCATGCGGGTGTGTCCTCCCGTTTGGTTGGGGTCAACGCAGCTGGTCAGCTCCGCCCTAAGGTCTCAATGATCAGCGCTAGGGGCCACCGAGTTGTCGATGGGGCCGTTGGCCAGGTCGGGGTGCTCGAGAGTGTTCGCGTAGCGGAGTGCGGCGGTGATCGAGAGTCCGAACAGGTCGCAGATGCGTCGGACGTCCCCGCCGGTGGCGTGGATCTCCTGCAGAATGCGGTCCTCGCGCAGAGCTTGCGGTTTCAGCTGTGCTGCGATCCATGGGAAGTTGCGGCTGACTGGTGTGGTTCGTGGTGCGGTCTTTCGGTTGATGAAGAGGTGGGCGTTCAGCGTCGCGGGCCAGGTCTTCGACCGGTGGTCGAGGTAGGCGGACAAGCGGGCCAGGACGGGGCCGGCCAGCGGGATCGTTCGGTCCTGCAGGGCGAGGCGGCCGTCCCGGATATCGGTCAGTTGCATCGCCGCCAGCTGCGGGCTTGTCACCGCATGGAAGGCGACGAGCGCGACGGCCAGGGCCACAGCGGGGTCGGGCGAGTTGAGAGCCTTGCGGATGGCCTCGCTGTCCAGCGGGAGGGGCACCGTGACGCTGACGGGAGTGATGGAAAGTCCGCGCGTCGGGTCTATGAAGATCATCTTTCGGGCCCTGAGAACCCTGAACAACGAGCGGAATCCTTGCTCGGCGAAGTTGCGATGCGCCCCTCTGGCCGGGAGAGCAGCGACGAAGTCCTTGCGGCTGACCTCGGCCAGGGACTGATACCCCGCTTCCGCCCACGTTCGCAGGATCGGGCTCATGCCGAGGATGTGCAGGTGAGCGGTCTGCGGGTGCCGTGCCCGCCTGCGGGGTGCCTGTCGGCTGCCTTCGATCATGACGTCGAGCCACGTCTGGAGTTGGCTGACCATGGCCGGCGGCAGGTCGGCCGTGTGTTTGGCGAAGTAGTGCCGTACGGCCAGCGTGCGGTCGTCGATGAGCAGATCGGCTGCGGCCAGGATCTCCAGGGTCGACAGCGCGGTGCCGCCGAGCCGCGGCAGCTCGAGAACGTCACTGGCATGGATCTTCGCCCCGGGGGTGTCCTGGAGGGCGTGCAGGAGTTTGAGGGAGCGTTTGACCTCGTTGGTGAGTTTCTTGCTCCATCCGTGCCGAGCAGCGTGGTCACGCAGGACGGAGTCGCAGTAGGTCAGCATCTCGGTGTCGGGAACGGCGATGCGTCGCTTCAGGGCTCCCTGGTTTGGTGGCATGCGGAACAGCAGCAGCTGCCTCCATCGCAGCGGAGTGAACTCGGCTACGTCACCGTTGTGTTGGAGATGCTTGACGTCCGCCGGATTGCCTCGCAAGCGTTTTCCCTTGCCGCGTGGCACGTAGGTGTGATGCAGGTTGGCCAGGTAGAGCTGCTGGCCGTTGCGCTTGACCGTTGCGAGGTCGACCGCCCGACCTGGTTCCTTCACGCGGCGGCCTTCCACACTGCACAGGCGGCACGTGCCGGCATCGCCGATCGTGGTGTGGCGGCCGCACACCATGCATTCGGCCGTCGGATAGTGGGTCGCCCACCAGCGGCAGCTCCAGCAGTACCAGCTGTGAGCGCGGTGGACACCCCAGGCCAGGCAGCCACGACACGAACCGGGATGCATCGGAGCGCCAGGGTGACACGAGTCGCATTGACCCTGGCTGAAGTACCGGTCACGGGACCCGCAGCTTCGGCACGGAGGTGGCGTGATCGGGCCGCCGGGCAGGCACTCGTAGCAGAACTCCATCCGAGGCTTGGTCCACGCGATGCGGTTGACCTGGCAGACCGCGCACTTCGGAGGCGGCGGAGTGCTCACAGAGGCGGTTCCGATCGGGGGCGCCCGAACCGCGGCGTGACCACGACGGAGGTGTCTGACGTGGCGGACGCTGCCTGCTGCGGCTGGGGGCGGCGGGCGGCGACCTTGTCAGGCTCTCGGATCAGCAGCGCAGTGGGGTCGCAGTCAAGGACGTCACAGATCACGTCGAGGTCGTCGAGGCGGATCGTGGTCGGGGTGCCGGTCCACAGCGCCGACATCTTTCCCGCGCTGATCTCTAGTCCGGCCGAGGCGAGTTGGCGGCGCATGTCCGTGGACTTCCAGATACCGCGCTCGGCGGCCTTCATCCGCAAATTCCAGCGCACGAGGTCACACCTCCATTCCGAAGCGAGCTTCGAGCCGCTGGTTGGCCTGGGTCCACGCCCGCTCGATGTGCTCGCTGCGCACGTGGATGTAGCGGGTCGTGGTGGACAGCCAATCGTGCCCGAGCAGCTCCTGAAGCGCCTTGAGATCCATCCCGTCGCCGTACAGAGAGGAGGCGCAGTAGTGCCGAAGCACATGGGGAGTCAATCGTCCGCCCCACGCCGGCAGCCACAGTTTCGTCTGGGCCTTCAATGCCTGACGCAGGGCATCGTCGCCGACCCGCGCGCACCGGTCGAGCAGTTCGTCGTGGCGCTCGCTGGGCAGCATCGGCGCATCCGGATCCGACCAGTCAGTCCCGAATTGATGGCGGACCTCTGCCAGCCACCAGTCGATCAACTGATCCGCGCCGTTGATGGCGGGGACCAGCCTGGGCTTGGGACCGCGACCTCTGCTGCCTTTGCCGAACCGGACATGCAGTTTCCCGAACTCCCCCAGGTCGGGACGCCAGTCTCTGATGTCGAGCATGACGGTCTCGTTGATCCGCAGGCCCAAGCGCCGCCAGAGCGAGGCGGCAAAGTAGTTCCGCGCCGCGGGCAGGTACTTGCGCGCCTCGGGAATGCTCGCGCGCCACTGGCGGAACAACACGTCGACCTCGGTTTCGGACGGAGGGACTCGCAGCTCTCCCGCTGCCCGGCCCGGAGGCCGGTTGTACTCGTCGATCGGCTGCTCAACGACGTACCCCGTCAGCGCATGGATGTCGCCCTGGTAGCGGCTGATCACGAAGTCGAAGAACTGCGCCACCGTACCGGCCTTGCCGGCTCGAGTGTTGGCAGTGTTCCCCAGCCGCCGAAGGCCGGCGAGGAACCGATCCGCGTCGTCACAGGTAGCAGTCCACAGCGGCCTTGCCAGACTACGCGCGAAGTCGATCACCACCGTCCGGCAGTCCCCGATGTAGTCATCGGTCAGGCCGGCAGCAGCCATCGCCAAGGCGTATTGGTCAACGATCTCCTGCTCGAAGACCTCGGCCTCCTCAGCCGTGCGCAAGGCGCGAGCCGAGGCCAGATTACGGACGACGGCAAGTGTCATTGGCTGCTCGGTTCATTGAACTGGCGCATGCGTCAGGGATACAGCCGAGACTTCAGGATTCCCGACAGAACGACGGATTCTTCATCCCGTCGAGTGAACCCCCGCCGACCTGGACCTGCAGGTCGCAACAACGTGCCCGCGGCAATCGAACCCGCGGGAGTAGAGACATAGCCCAACCAGACGACCGGCACAGGCACAGGGATCGATCATGTCTGCTTCCTCCACTTCTCCCGCCTCCGGCAAGAACCAGCCACCGGTGGCCACCGACCCCCTGGCGTGGCGGCGGCACCTCCCGGCACTGGCCTCGGCCGCCGCCGGCATCAACGAGGCGTCCGACGCCTGGGACGCGGTCTCGGACTCCCTCTGCGACGCGGACGGCTGGCCCCTCGACGAGGACGCCTACGCGGACGGCAAGGTCAGGCGCGACGCCGAGGCGTGGAAGCACGCCGAGGTGTTCCTCGACCACGGACCCGAGGTGCTAACCGGGGTCCGCGCCGCAGCCGACGGCCCCGACTACGTCGAGGGGCCGATCAGCGACGACCTGCGTCGGCTGCGCGGGATCGACACCACCCTGGTCCGAGCAAGTCAGCTCCGACACGAGTGGGACCAGATCATGGCACTCATGGACGGCTCGCAACCGGGCTCACTCCAGCTCTACCAGGAGCGCGCGGAGGAGCACCGCAACACCGAGGGTTGGCACTACGCGCACGAGCTGTCCTACCAGGGCCCGGCGCTCGTCCGGGCCGGCGAGTACCTGGCCGACCGGGCGGACGCCGAACGGCCGTCGCAGGCCGAACGGGCGCGTGTGGCTCTCACCCGGTCCGCTCCTGGCGCCCGTGGCGTCCCGCCCGCTTCGTCTCCTGTCCCTCCGGCATCGGGTCCACCGACCCATGCCTCGTCCCAGGCGAGCGCTGCTCTCGCCCCTTCGCCGTCAGCGGGGCAGTACGCGCTCCCGGCCGGTCCGCCGGCGGAGTCGTCCGCGCGCGCCGCGCTGCCACTCGTACGCCCCTCGTCCGTCCCCGGTCGCTGACCACCCACCGCCTTGGAGTCCTTCGTGTACCGCACCGGCAGAAGCGATTCGCCCCTCGCCGCCCACACCTCCGACCGCGCCCACCCCGGATGGATCTGCCGTGCCCAGCCACTACGACGCGCTGCCCGATCTGGCCTTCGGCCACCACCCCGTCTACGGCATCGTCGCCGCGAACCCGAAGAACCTCGCAGCCAGCACGTGGATGCTGAAGGGGTTCGACTTCCACCCCGTCCCAGACCAGCCCACTCTGTATGCGCTGGCCAACCAGAACCGTGACGGGCAGGGCCGTACGGCCCGCGCGATCGAACTGCTGCGCAAGGCCGGATACCGGGTTGACGTGGACGCCACACTCGACCCCGCGCTGACACCCGACACGGCACCAGTCCGCGACCTCGGCCCGCTCGGTGAGCCCGACGTCGCCATCGCCGAGCACCCACAGCTCGGCATCGTCGCTGCCCTCGACGACCGTGCCTCCGGCCTTACCGGGCTGGCTCTGGTGGAGCACGGCTGGCGGCACGACTCGGACCTGGACATCTACACACTGCCCTCCACCACCGGTCGCGGCGAAGCCCTGGGGAAGGTGGTCGACGCCACGCTGGCCCTGCACCGGTCGGGTCTACGGGTCGCAGTGCAGCCCCGCCTCGCTCAGGACGTAGCAGCACGTCCCCGCCTTGCTGCCGCGCCGACCACGCCCCGTGCACGCGGCCAGGTCCCACCTCGTGCATCTCCGATCAGCACCGCCGCGCTCGCCGCCAGCCCGGCCCGCGCCGGCCTCCCGGGCAAGGCGCCGGTCCCCGCCCCCGTCGTCCCCACAGCGGCAGTCCGGCCGGTCGACCCCCGCATCGCGTTCTCACGCGACCGCTGATCCAACTCCCGTAAGAAGGGCTTCCCATGGCCGTGAAGACCATCTGGCCGATCGATCACACCTGCGGTCACCATGCCGACCGCGACCTGTCCGACCGACCGGCCGACCGCCGGGCGGGCTTCGTCGAATGGCTCGCCAGGCAGGAGTGCACCGACTGCTGGCGTGCCTCCAAAGAGGGCGACGAGCAGGACAGGGCCGCCTGGCTCAAGGCCAAGCGCGCCGAGGAGCAGGCCGCGTCCGAAGCCTGGTCCGAGCAGTACCAGATGCCTCCCCTGGAGGGGACCGAGCGGGCCGTCGCCTGGGGTGTGCGCTGTCGTCACCGGATCCTGACCGCCGCCTACACCACGCTGGTCACCGAGGGCGAAACCAGCGAGGCGGAGTGGGAGGGGATCGAGGAGAGCGCTCGTACCGTCACCCGCGCCGGGTGGTGGATCGATCAGCGTTCCTCCCAACCGGGCGACCTCACCGAGCTGCTCCAGGCCGCTACTGGGGCCGACCGGCCGGCCGAGAACCCCTACTTCTGACCGACCGGGTGCCCCGCTGCGGCGAGGCACCCGTCTCCTTCCGCCGCTGGCGCGCCGGGGCCCCAAGCTGCCTGCGGCTTCTACCAGCGATCCCCGGCCGGGCCAAATCCCGGATGCGCCGGATTCTCTCCCTGCTGCCCCGATCATCCGGGCCCCTTGTTTCCCCCGAGCCCAGGAACCCTCTTGCCCACACGTTCGATCACCATAAAGTCCGAGCTCAGCGGCAGCGTCGTCGCCAAGGGCGCCACCGACGACCTCTCAGCCCAGCTCCTCAGGCACGCCGGTTTTCAGCAGATCGACGACTGGCACGGCCGACGCCATCGCCTTCCCACCACCACCCCGCTCGCCGACAAGGTCGCCATCGCCACCCACGCGGCCGAGATGCTTCGCGCCGCCCGCTACGAAGTCGATCTTCCGCCCTCTCTCGATACGGCCTGGATGAGCTCTCCGGTGCACCCGCTCGGGCCCTACGCCGCCGGAACGGAACTCCTCAGGATCACGGACCGGATCCGGGCGGCCGAGAACGGGGCCGACCTCCAGCAGGCGGTCGGCCACCTCCTTCACCCCGAGCACGGTGCTCTGGAGCGTGTCCGGGAGGCGCTGGAGGCGGTGGGGGAACAGGTCAACGACCTGGACGAGGAGGCGTATGCACTCGCCGATCGGTTCGGCTTCGCCTCGGAGTTCGTCAGCTCGGCGCAGTCCGAACTCATCGACTCCGAGGCCGAGCTGCGCCGCGTCGGCACCGTGTCAGAGGTGAACATCGCGGCACGGACGCTGCGCGATCACCGAGGTGCCGCTCTGGCCACGTCGCCCGCAGCGGCCAAGGCCAAGGTCTCCTCGGCGCCCGGTTCCGAAACGGCGCAGCCCAACGCAACCGGATACTCGCCGCACGTCTCGGGCCCCCGGCGGTGACCCAGGTCGTCTTCGTCACCGTCGGCCTGCCGGTCGTCCTGAAGCGTTTCCGCTCAAGCCCCAAGGAGTAGCCCCATGCGCTGTACGAGAGCCGAGCGCGCCCCGCCCCCGCACGCTCGCACACCCAAGGAACCGCCGTGCCCTCCCCTCGCACCAGCGCGCCCTCGACCACCACCGGGTCTGACGCGCTCCTCTACCTCCTGTTCGGAGTCCTCGGCACCGCCGTGGCCTTCGGCTCCCTCGCCTGGCTGACCGGAAACCTCACCAACACCGCCACAGGAAACGGGCCGTGGGCCCCGTTCCACGCCACCGATGCCCTGCTGCACCCTGACGTGCTGTGGCCGAACCTGAGCACCACCGCACTGCTGGTCGGCACCCGCGTCGTTCCCGGCATGCTCACCGTGGCCCTGATCACCACCGGAGCGGTGCTGTGGACGCGCTGGTGCGGCGGCTCCAAGTCCGGCCTCGCCCGCAAGGCCGACCTGGCACCCCTGCTGGACAAGGAAATCGTCGCCAAGGCGAAGAACCTGCGTCCGTCTCTGGGCGGCCTGGAGGGTAAAGAGGTAGCCCCCGCTGACCGCGGCATCCTGCTCGGCACCCTCGGCCCCGGTCGTGCCGAGGTCCGCGCGTCCTGGGAGGACGTGATCGTCGCGATCATGGCCCCGCGCTCCGGCAAGACGTCCGGGCTCGCGATCCCAGCAATCCTCTCGGCACCCGGCCCGGTCCTGCTCACCAGTAACAAGGCCGCGAACGACGCCTTCACCGCCACCGTGGACGCCCGCGCCGAGGTCGGCACGATCTGGACCCTCGACCCCCAGCAGATCGCCCACCATCCCCGCGAGATGTGGTGGGACATCCTCGCCGACGCCCGCGACCTCGCCGGAGCGAAGCGCTTGGCCGGGCACTTCGTCACCGCGAGCGTGGACGAGTCCAGCGGCTCCGACTTCTGGTCCACCGCCGCGAGCAACACCCTCGGCGCCCTGTTCCTGGCCGCCGCCAGCCAGCGACGGCCGATCACCGACGTCCTGGCCTGGCTCGCCATGCCGGCCGACCGCACCCCGGTGGACCTGCTCACCGACGCCGGCCACGACGCGGTCGCCGCCCAGCTCCAGGGCACCGTCTCCGGCGCGACCGAGACCCGTGACGGCATCTACGAAACAGCGCGGCAGTACGCGAGCTGCCTGCTCGACCCCGGCGTCGCGGCCTGGGTCACGCCGGACGAGGACCTCCCCGAGTTCCAGCCGTTCGCCTTCGCCACCTCCCGCGACACCCTGTATCTGCTCAGCAAGGACGGCGGCGGCAGCGCCAGCGCGATCATCGCGGCGGCGGCCGATGCCTTGATGCGGGCGGCCGTGATCGTCGCCGAGCGCTCCGGCGGCCGGCTCGACCCGCCCGCCCTGTGCGTCCTCGACGAGGCGGCGAACGTGTGCCGCATCTCGGACCTCCCGGACCTGTACAGCCACCTGGGCAGCCGGGGCGTGATCCCGATGACGATCCTGCAGTCCTACCGGCAGGGCCAGCGGTGCTGGGGCGAGGCCGGCATGGACGCCCTGTACTCTGCCGCCACCGTCAAGATCATCGGATCGGGTATCGACGACGCCGACTTCGCCGACCGCCTCAGCAGGCAGGTAGGCGACCACGACATCCAGACCACCTCGGTGTCCACCAGCGAGGGCGGCAAGTCCACCTCGGTGAGCATGCGCACCGAGCGGATCCTGCCACCGGACGCGATCCGCGCCCTGCCCAAGGGCAAGGTGCTGCTGCTGGCCACCGGCATCCGGGTCGCCATGCTCGACCTCAAGCCCTGGTACAAGGAGCCCTCCGCCAAGGTGGTCGGCCCGGCCTCCGCCCGCGCCACGAAGGCGATCACCGAGCGGGCCCTCGCGAAGAACATCGGCCACGACGACCTCGGGCTGTCGGCATGAGCGCGCCCACACCTCGTCCCCGGCAGTTGCCCCGCTCTCCGGTCGTTCTGCGCAGCGGTCAGTGGTGGCTGATCGGAAGGAGCGGCTCGGTCCCCGCCTCGGATCCCGTCTTCACCACCGTCCTGGACGACTTCGCCCAGGCGATGGCCGCTGCCGACCGGGCAGTCGTCGGCCTCCGGCAGAGCGAGTCCTCGGCACCTGATCCGGGAAACCGTCGATGAACCCGCTGATGAGCGCCGAGCAGGCGGTCCTCGGCGCCGTGCTCCTCGACCCCGACCAGCTCTCGCACCTGGACTGGCTCGCTCCGGACCACTTCTACCGACCCGTCCACCAGGCGCTGTTCGGCGCGCTCCGCAAGCTCCGCAGCGACGGTCACTCTGCGCTCTCGGCCGATGGTCCGGTGCCGCTGTCGTGGGTGACCGACGCGGTCGACGAGGCCGGCCTGCACGTGCGAGGGCTCACCGCGGCGTACGCCCACACCCTGGTCCAGGCGTGTCCACGCACCGAACACGCCCCGGTGTACGGCCGCATGGTGCTGGAAGGGGCGATCCACCGCACCATCGCCCAGCACGCGATCCGTCTCCACCAGGCGGCTCGGGCCGACGCCGTCCAGGGCGAGGTCGAGGGAGCGCTGCGTACGGCGGACGTCCTGAACGGAGTGCTCACCGACCTTGCGCGCCGCTGGGGCACCGACCCCCGCCCGGCCGCGCCCACCGGTGCGCCCACTGTCGCCTCGGCTGTCCCGCCGCCGGTCCAGGCCGATCAGGTCGCCGAGGACGAGCGGTTCCTCCTGGCCGTCCTCACCGAGCAGCCGAGGGCCATGGACGAGGTGGTGGCCTGGCTACGGCCGGGCGACTTCGCCGACCCGGCCCACGGACAGCTATACCGGTGCCTGAGCGCGCTGCACCACCGAGGCGAACCCATCGACCGGATCACCCTGCTCTGGGAGGCCCAGCGGCGCGGCCTCCTGGCCGACGGCACCCTGTCGAGCGAGCGGCTGACCGCCGTCTGCGACGGGATGGTCCCCGGCAGCGCCAACTGGTTCGGGCACCGGGTGATGCGCTCCTCCCTCACCCGCACCGCAGCCGCCTCCGCGCGTGCCATCCGGGCCCTGGCTGAGAACGAGGCCCTAAGCCCCGGCCGACTGATCAACCACGCCCTGCACGCGCTCGGCCCGCTCGACGAGGCGCGTGCCCGCTGGGCGACCGCGAACGGCAGCCCGGCTCCGAAGCCCAGGGCCTCCGCTCCGTCAGCGGGCGGACCGCCTCCCGCCCGGGTGCAGGCCGCCCGCGCCCGCAGCACGCCATACCCAGCCGCATCACCCCCGGCCCCGACCGGCCCCGTCCCCACGCCGGCCGCCGCCCGGCCGCCCTCGTACGGCCACCCCTCACACCTCACCACCCAGCACACCTCCCCTTCGTCTTCAGGGACTTCGCGTTGACTGACACCCCTCCCACCGCTGCACTGGCCCATCGCGCCACGACGTCGGCCTTCGTCGCCTCGGCGCGTCCCCCGCTGATCGGGTCGCTCTGCTCGGGGTACGGCGGCCTCGACCTGGGCGTGCAGTCCGCCTTCGGTGGCACGCCGGCCTGGCACGCCGAGGTCGATCCGAACGCCTCGCGCATCCTGGCCCGCCACTGGCCCGGCGTCCCCAACCTGGGCGACATCACCACCGTCGACTGGTTCGCCGTCCCGCGGGTGTGTGTCCTGACGGCCGGCTTCCCCTGTCAAAGACGTCTCGGTCGCCGGCCGCCGGGCCGGACTCAACGCCCAGACCCGCTCCGGGCTCTGGCTGCACGTCGCCCGTGCGGTCCAGGCCCTCCGACCCTGCCTGGTTGTGATCGAGAATGTGCGCGGCCTCCTCACCTCACCCGCCGGTGCCCCTGGCGGCGTGGAACCCTGCCCGTGGTGTCTGGGAGACAACACAGGTCAGCCTGCTCTGCGGGCACTCGGTGCCGTACTCGGATCCCTGGCCGACATCGGGTACGACGCGAAGTGGCTCGTGCTTCGCGCCTCCGACGTCGGGGCCCCGCACCGCCGCGAGCGCGTCTTCCTCGCCGCCTGGCCCGCCGGACATCCTGCTGAAGACGCCGACCAGCAACATCGGCAGGAACGGCGGTTCGCAGCATCCGTCGAAGAGGAAGAGCGGGGGTCACGGGCCGAACCTGGCCGACGAGGTCGAGTGGCTGCTGCTGCCGACCCCGAAGGCGTCGGACGGGACCAAGGGCTCGCCGAACCAGCGGCACGGCAACGGCGACATGACCCTGCCCAGTGCGGCGGCGTCACTGCTGCCCACGCCGAGGGCCGGCGACACGGGCACACCGGGCCGTCGCCCCGGGAAGGAGTGGCGCCCTCCCCTGTCGGCGGTGGTCCTGCCGCTCTGGGCGGAGGAGTCGCCGGAGGCCGGGGAACGGACCGGCGATGGGGAGCGTACGGAGCCGCCATCACCCGATGGGAGAGGCTCACCCGTCCCGCCCCGGCCCCCACGGACGCGGCTGGTCGGCTCCGCGCGGACTTCGTGGAGTGGATGCAGGGCCTCGACGCCGGCTGGGTCACCGCCACCCCGGGGCTCGGGCGTCCGGCACAGCTCACCGCGCTCGGGAACGGCGTTGTCCCGCAACAAGCCGCTCGGGCGTTGCAGTTGCTGGCACCAGCCTTCCCTCGCTGTCCCCGCTGCGCGGGCGAGTAGCGCTCTACTACCGCGTTTCTCCGGCCGGACCAACCCGCGGTTTCTCCGGATCCTCTCGGGCATGTCGCCGTCCGACAGATGGAGCACACCCCCATGCCCGACACCAGCCCGACCACCCCCGGCCCCGAGCCGTTCCGCGTCTCCGACGGAGACCTCGACGACCTCGCCAGCACCCTCGCCAAGACCATGGCCGAGGTCAGGCAGCACGGCGTCCTCCTCGACCGCCTCGGCTCCGAGCCCGAATCCGCTGCCGGCCAGCCGGCGGACGAGGCCCCGGAAGCCGAGGCGGTCGACGACAGGCAGGCCGACGGTCCCGCCTCGGTGTTCATCCTCGCCCTGGGCGGGGAGGCGTACGCCGTCGAGCTCGCCGCCCTCAGCGACTGGGTGAACCACCTCTTCCTCCCGGTGTACGGCCGGGAGATCAGTACGAGCCGTCCGTGGTGCGCGCAGTGGCACGAGCACCCCGAGGCCGTCGCCCGGCTCCACGCGCTCTGGCTCGCCTGGCAGCAGTTCACCGACACGGAGGCCGGCCTGTCCGGCCCGTCGACCTGGCACCGCGACCACCTGGACCAGACGCTGGCGCACCTGCGTGCCCCAGACGGGCCCTTCGCGGCCTGCACGACGAGCGCGAGCCGCCCCAACCATCGTGTGCTGGCCACCCCGGCACCCGAGCAGACGGTGGTGACGGCGTGAACGCCTTCGACTTCGACCTCGCCGACCTCGTGCCCGCAGACGAAACCTCCGAGGACGCGATGGAGGCTTTCCGGGCCGGCGACCTGACGGCGCTGTCCCAGCACCACACCGCGCCCAACGGCTCCCACAGCTTCGTCCTCGCCCACGACCGGTCGGTCACGTGGGGGGTGCCCGGCGAGCCGCAGCTCGTTGCGATCGCGGTCGCACGGGATCTCAGCCGGTCCATGTTCACGTTCGAGACGAGCCGCCACGCCACGGCGTCCTTCGCCCAGAACTGGCTTGCAGAACGAGGCTGCCCGCTCGATCGAACCGCTCTGCGAGGTGGCGACCACGCCGAGCCCGCCGACGACCTCACGGTCCAGGTGGAACAGCAGATCCAGAGGTCGGGCACGCGCTACGAGGTCCTCGACACCCATACCTCCGACCACGACCCCAGCGAGGCGTGGACGCTTGTCCGCGACTCCCGCGCCGCCCAGGCACCGGTTCGTCTCTTCCACGAGGAGTGGGACCACGACGCCGGCACGTACACGGTGCGCGAGGGCGCCTTCGCCGACGTCGGTGCCGCCCAGACCTGGCTGGACGAGCGCAGCGGGCCGCTGCCCGAGCCACCGGAGTACAGCGATCACGACGGCGCCGTCGTCCGGGCCCGCATCGCCCGCATCGCCCTCGTCCGGTCGGCCGGTGCCTCCGCGACGCCGCGGACCGGCCTCGACGCACCCCACACGACCCCGGCGGGACCGGTCCAGCGTCCGGTACGGGGGAGGCTGCTGTGAGCCACGCCCGCTTCGCCTTCGCCGCGCACCCCGACGCCATCGCCGACCTGCGGCAACTCCCCGACGAAATTCGCGACCTGGCGCTGCTGGAGCTACAGAACCTGGTCCATGGCAGCGACGACTGCCTGCCGTTGAAGGGCCGTCTCGCCGGCTTCCACAAGGTCTACGTCGACCCCTCCGTCGCCTACCGGATAGTCATCCAGTTCCGCCCGGCCCCGCCGACCTCGACCCACAGGCGCGAGATCTACCTCGTCGCCGCCGGCAGCCGCAAGGACTACGCGGTCTACCGCGCGGCCCACCTGCGCACCGGTCCCCGACAGAACGTCGAGACGGATTCCGCCACGGAGGCCCGCGTGCAGGCCGCCCGGTCCCGGTCGTCCGCAACCCCCGGCCGGCTGACGGCAAGCCAAGCAAACCCTCCGACAACGGCGCCTCTCCCGGCTGCTGCGCCCCGAAAGGTTCCCCAGCGATGACCACCGACCGCACCCCGCTGACCCGTACAGAGCTGGCGGACCTCCTCACCGATGCCGCGCAGAGCGTCTCCCTCATCCTCACCGCCGTGTACCCGACGGCCGCCACCCGCTCCTACCTTCACCCCGTGCTGGGCGCACTGGCCGCCGGACCCCGGGTGGTCGGCGAGCTGAACGACCGACTCGAAGAGTTCGTGGCTGCCGAGCCGCGCCCCGCCACGTCGGCGGGCCTGTTCGCCCTGGCCTCCTACGCCTCCGCGCTGGGGTGGCTCACAGAGTCCCTCGCCGAGCTGACCGCCTCGGTCGACGAGATCTGCACCCGCGTAGGCATCCCCACGGAGCCCAGCGACCCGGCCGTCGCCACGTCCGGCGACACCGAGCGGGACGACGAGTTCGACTTCGCATTCAGCGCACTGGAGCTGCAGGCGATCCGCACCGCGGCCGAGGCCGCCGGTCTCGCGCCGGACGACTACGTCGAGGTCCTCTCCCAGTCGCTGCTCGCCGCTTCCCGGATCACCGACGCCTGCATGGAGATCTCCAGTGGCCTGCTCGAAGACGCCGCGTACGTGCTCGACGAGGCAGGCGACCAGATCTGGCTCGGCGACGGGCCCAAGGGCCTCCCCACGCTGGTCCGCTCTTTGCTCGCCCGGATGGAGGCGGCGGAGTGAACCCGTACGACGCGACCACGCACCCCGGAACCCACCTCGTCGCCGAGACGCTCGGCGTCACCGAAGTCAGCACACTCAACACCACGTACCACCTCGATGATCCGCTGTACCAGGCTGCGACACAGGTGATCGGCGCTGCGTACGAGTTGGACGAACTGCACAGCCGGGTGACGCACGCGGCCAAGGACGCTCTCCGGCTACTCGAACCCGTCGGTCGCGGTGAACTCGACGGCGCACGGGTGTCATACGCGCTGCTGCGGACCGCGGTCCCCGGACTCGGAGACCTTCTCGCGCAGCAGGACCGGGCCTACGGCCAGCTCGTCGAGTCCATCTCCGCCTACCGGCGTCTTCTACCCGCGCCGGATTCGGCTCAACGCTCGACGAACAAGGGCCCAGGGCCGGCCCAGAGGACGACTTCTGACCGGGATGACGACTGGGCCGTCGCGAGGGAGCGCCGACTCGTGGCTCTCGAAGCCGTTGAGGCCGGCGACGTCCGGTTCCGCCGGACCGCGATCGGCGAGGACGCGTACGTCTCGCGGGAGAAGATCCAGCGACAGGCCCCAACGATCTGGCCAGAGACCGTGCAACGTCTGGTCGCAGAGGGGCTGTTGCACCAGGACACCAGCGAGGGCCTGTACCGGCCCGGCCAGCTCCTCTCGCTCACACCGCAGGGCGAAGCCGCCCTGCGTGACGCTCTCGCGACGACGACCCGTGTGTCCGCCGCCCTCGGCCGCAGCACCACCCCGACCAGCTCCGGCGCCCTTGCTCACTCAGCCGCCGCACCCGTCGCCAGGACGCCCCCCATGTCCTCCCGCTCCCGCTGACCCCACCCCGACAGGACGCCACTATGCCCGCCCCCGCACAGCCCTCCGCCTTCTCCATAGCTGCGATCGACGCTCAGCGCGTCGAGGATGCGCTTGCCCGGATCGGGCCGAAGTGGACCACCTGGGCGGCGATGACCCTGGCCCAGGAGAACCGTCCCATGCGCGTGCGCGACGTCGCCGCCCAGCTCCCCTTCCTCAGCGAGCAGTTCGTCGGCAAGCGGCTGGCCACGATGCACGCTGACGGACTGGTGACGCGAGACGACGACCGTCGCGGGGCGCCGTACCGGCTCAGCGCGCTCGGCACGTCTCTGGCTCCCGTACTGCGCACGGTGTCGGACTGGTCCCGCGCCCACCTGCCGCACCGGATGGCCGAAGCCGAACGTGTCGAGGACGCCCTGCGCCGGCTGCGTCCTCGGCACTCGACCGCCGTGATCCAGGTCCTCGACTCGGGCGGCGGCCCGATGCGGTTCGTGCACATCGCCGAGAAGGCCGGTCTGGACAATGGCCTCGCGCGGCAGCGGCTCCTCCGGCTTCAGGCCGACGGCCTGGTCGCCCGGACGGGCCCTCGACACGGTGACCCCTACGTGCTGGCCGATGCCGGCCAGGCGCTGGGGGCCGTCTACGCAAGTGTCGAGCACTGGAGCGAGCCCGTCGCCCTGCGGAGGGCCGCGTCGGTCCCACGTCCGGCAGCGACGGCCACGCGCTCCCACGCCGGCGTCCCGCTGGGGGCGGGGACGGACGGTGCCCGGACCGCGGCGGCCCTGCGGGGGAGCGCCGCCGCGCCGAACGTCATGTTCAGCCACGCGCCCCAACCGCAACCGCGGGTGCCGGCGGCCGTGACCGCCCAGCCGACACCGGGCCGGGGTCGGTGACGGTCGTGAGAACCAGAAACCACTCGTCACTGCCACGGCGTCCACGTGCACTCAGCCGCTCGTCCTGCCGCGCACGCGGGCGTGTTCCCCTCCTTCGCTTCCGGAGCCTCGACCATGCACGCCCCTGATGACCCGAACCGGTACCAAGAGGTGCTGGTCAGCCCCATGTATCTGGCCGGCTCCAACGGGACCGGCGAGGCCGGCTTCGCCCCCGTCGCCCACTGGCCACACCACTACCTCGACGAGGGGCCCTGTCAGCTCCTCGTCACCTCGCCCGACCAGCGGATCAGGATCGGCTGGTTCGGCGACGACTTCGAGCTGTGGAAGATCAGCGCGGCTACCGAGGCTGCCTCCGCCACCCGCTGGACCGCCACCTTCAACCACGTCACCCCGGCCGAGATCGTCGCCGGCCTCACCACCGCGCTGGCCCACGACTACGCCGAGGCCGACGCCTACGAGAGCAACGGACGCTTCCTGGCGCACCCTTCGGTCTACTGGGCTGACGCCGTCCGGCCACTGACGGATGCCGGCTGGACGCGCGGCGTCCCCGACTCGCCCGGCACGATCGAGATCGTCGCCCCCGACGGCCAGGCTGGCGCCGTTATCGACAGGCGCGACCACGGCCCGGACGACGAGACCATCACCCTGTGGGCTGGTCCACCGGGGTGGGGCACTCGGGCGGAGGCCGTGTTCACCGCTCGCACCCCGTCCCACCTGATCGCCGCGACAGCGGCCGTGATGGCGGAGTCGGCCCCGGTGATCCGTGAACGGCACCAGATCGACCGGCGGATGCAGCACCTGGTCATGATGACCCCGGTGGCCTCGGTCATGCCGACCACCGACGCTCAGGCCTCCCGTGCTCCGACTCCGCTGGACGTACGACGTACGGCGGTCACCCAGGCCGTCCACCGTGTCGCGCGGGCCCCGCGCACGGCAACCGATCTCCGGGTGATGGCCGCCCGGAGCCGCTCCGCGGGTGCGGTGCAGAACCACTCGGGCAGCCTCGCACCCACAACCACCGCCCGACTGCCGACCGGGTCGTCGGCTTCACGGCACGGCCGCTGACTCCGGCCGCCCCGGGATACCGCACCACCCGAAACCGTCCCTGCACAACGGGAGTTCCGTCATGCCCACCACCATGCTCGACCACGCGACAGCCATGATCGAGGAAGCCTGGGGACGGCCCATCGAGGCTCTGGAGATCCTCGCAGTCCGCCGCCCCAGCGAGGACCCGCTCCTGCGCTCGGCCATGCACACCCGTACGGCCCTGGCCATCACCGACAACGCGGTGACCGCCCACCAGGACCGTCTGCACGCTCTGACCCGACGCGGGTACGTGCCGGACTTCTACGAGCTGGACCGGATCACCGAATCGGCAACCAGCCTCCGCGTCGCCCACGCGGAGAGCCGTGCGTACCTCCAGGCGATCAGGCGTGTGGTCGAGGCTCGTGAGGCCGCCGTGCCCGTGGCCGAGGCCCCGGCGGTCCGGCTGGCCCAGGCCGCTGTCGCCCGCTCCGGGCAGGCACCGCACGCCTCGGGCCGCGTACCCGAACCGTCCTCTCCGTCGGCCGTCGTCGGGCCACCGGTACCCACCACGGGGCCACGTCGCTGAACGGTCAGCGCGGGCCCTCGTCGCGGTGGGCGTCCTCGGCGCGGAGGCCCACCGCGCGGGCCAGCTCCTCCATCGTCAGCTCGACACTCCGGCCTTCCGCGATCCGGCGCTCCACCAGCTCCTCGTCCGGCCACCGGTCGGGCTGCGCCCCGACGCCCCACTGGCCGTCAGCGACCATCACGATGTCACCCACGGTCCACGGCCGCCCGGCTGCGCGGATCTTGCGCTCCAGCCCGGCGCCGTCCCGGTGTCTGCTCGCCTCGGCCATTCCTGCTCCCCCTTCGGTCCCGTGCGGCCCGTCGCCGCAACCCCGGTACGACAACCGTGGTCGCCTATCCATTCCCGGCCTCCAGTCACCTGCTGGCAACCTCGAGTTCGCCCATGGCAGACGTCGTCCCCAGGGAAACGACTACGTACTTCGGCACGCTGCATGCCAACGTACGGGTGTCGGGAAAACCGCAGGTCAACGAAGGGATCGTCCAACCGTGAGCATCTCCGCCACCCTCCTGCCCGCCGTCGTCCGCCCCGCAGCGAACGACCACCACTGGCTCTCCTCCGACCACTGCGCCGGTCCGGTGCTCGATCTCCTGGGCGCTCTCGGGTGGGCGATCGTCGACACCCCAGAGGCCAACGTCCACGCGACCAGTCCCGACGGCCGTGTCTACGTCGGCTGGCTCCCCGAAGACCCAGCTGCGTGGAAGCGCGACATCGTCTGGCACATCCGGGTGCAGCCCGCCGACGGCGACTCCTGGGTCCAGGAGTTCGGTCTCCACACCCCGTCCGAGGCCGTCGCCGGGTTCCTCGCCGCCTTGGTCGCCCATTCCTCGCGCTGACCGCCGGTCAGGCCCCTTCGCCTTTCTTACCGGCTGCCCCGCCGACTCCGATGTCGTCGGGCCGACCAGCTCCGTCACTTCCCACCGCTCTCGGAGATTCTCTTGCCCCAGTACCTGACCGTCGACCACCTGCTCCGCCAGCTCCAGGAACTCGACCCCGACCTGCCGGTCCGCCTCGCCGTCAACCCCGACTTCCCCTTCGCCCACTACGTGGGAGCCGACGTCATCGTCCGCGGCGGAACGGCGTACATCGCCGACGACGGACAGGAGGACTACCTCCCGGTGGGGGCACGCGACGCCCTCGCCTGGGCCTGACCAATTCCTTCAACACCACGGAGGCTCCTATCTCGTCGCGGTCTCACCCCTCGCCTCTCCTTCCGCTGCACGACCTCGCCGTACGCCCCATACCGGACGGCGTGCGCGGCGCGCTGGTCCGGCGCGTCTCCGCCCGACCCGACGGCCCGCTCGATGTCACGTGGCTCGCCGCCGGAACTCCCCGACTCCCCCTCGGCCGTATCCGTCTGCGCTGGGAACCCGCGCCCCTCGCGGGCTGGGACGTCACCGCCCACCTGGGCCTGGCCACCGCCGAAGTGCACCTCGCCTCTTGGCCCGCCGCCCCGGACGACTGGCCGCACCTGGTCCGCCCGACCGTCCACGAGGTGACCGGCCTGTGCGCCGCCCTCACCTTCGCCACCGACGCCCTCGACCTCTTGAGCCGCCTCTCCGGGGTCTGACCGAGGACCGCAGAAGGCCGCCCCACGCCGATCAGGCAAGGGCGGCCTTGCCATGCGCCCATCCGTGCATTGCGTACCCTCGACCCGGCGAACGACGAGGACACCATGGCCGACGACCAGCAGCTCTGGGGATACCCGGAGATCGCCGCCCACCTGGGTATCAGCGTCGGCGCAGCCCGCAGCCGGATGCTCGTCGAGGCGCTGGCCGACCGCTGGGGCTGCTCACCCTGCGCCTGCGGCGGACTCGAAGGAACCGTCTGGGCCGAGTTCAACTCCTTTCGCGGCAGCCTCCATCCCACTTCCGGGCGGCGTCGAATAGGACCACGGTGACGAGTACGGCCCGATACCGGACCCGCGAAGCGTCGCATGACCGCAGGCCGTGGCCCCTGCCATCGGGCCGGGCGTGAACCCTGGCTGAAGATGCCTCAGCCAACGGCGACTGCACGCTACGATCCCGTACGTGCCCTTCATTCTTCCGGGCGAACCTTCGGATTGAGCGGAATGCATCCGCTTGCCCGGGAAAGGGAAGTGGCTGCCCTCCTCACGAGAAGGACGAGTCATGGTCACCTTCGCGGAAGACTTGGTGTCCCTCGACGCCGAGACGGTCACAGATATCGAAGAAATCTTCACCGAGGTCTACACGGCCCCGACTGCTTGCACCAAAGCCGGGGGTGCCTGCTGGTGGGACTCCGAGTGCTGCCCGGGCATGATCTGCTCGTGGTTCAAATGCGCCCAGGCCTGAGACTGGCCGATGGTGTAATCACCGCTGATCTCGGACGCGGCGGCGTATTGCTGGATACCGCCCGGCCTGTGGCTGCTTTCATCGCCCCGACGGCCATGGCGTGGCTGCAGGGCAAGGAGCCGGCCGCGGAAGACCACGCCGCCTACCGGCAGTGCCTTGAGAGGTGGAGCGCTGCCGGGCTCGTCCATGTCGGCAACACCCAGCCGGCTCTCACGCTCGCTCCGACTCGAATGCGGGCGCTGGCTGACGATGTTGCGGTGCCGCATCGTGTGTTGGTGGTGGCCATGTCATCGGAGTGCGGATTCTGCACGCAACTGTCGGCCGACCTCGCCGCGAATGCCTCCGTCATGACCCGCTTGAACGCTGCCGTGCTTCTACTCGAAGACGTGCGGGACGATTTGCTGGGCTTGCCTGTCCCACCACAGGTCCGAGCACGACTTGTGGCACTCGGACGCGAGACGGCACATCTCGGGACTCCGAGTGGGTGGCTTCTGTCACCCGGCAGTCCCGCCCGGTTCGTGGTGGGGTTCCCCGAGGTCAGCGCCGAGTTGGTACAGCTCAGCGGCGGTGACGCAGTGACAACGGTGATCGAAGCTCCTACCAGTTGCTCCCTCAAGGTCGCCGAAGCGCCAGTAGACGCGTTGGTGACCGCTCGGGTAGACGGCGGCCGCGCCGTGGGCATTGCGGTCCGGGGCAGCAACGACATAATCGAGTTGGTCCGATCGGTGACCGGTGAGGGGTACCAGGGTGTCTACACGCCCGTCACACTGACCGTGGAACGGCCACAATCGCTCTACCTGCTCTATCGGGGCGGCGAACTACTCACCCGCGCCCGGACGGCAGACGCTTTGAGACATACCTTGGCCCAAGTGCTGACGGGTTACGGAGTTCCCAACCCCAGCGAAACGACGCTGCTGTGCGCGGCGGCCGTGCACCGGGCTGGACATGCAGTACTGCTGCCGCGGAACTGGCTGTCGGATCTGGTCGTGCACTCAACGAGGCTTGAGCGTGCCGGCTGGCGCCTCTGTCCAAGGCCGTTTACCACCCTGCGCCTTCCGCCGTCGGGAGGAAGACCGGTGTTGACCGGCTCGCCCGCAGGTCGGGAGCGGGATATTCCGGTCAGCAGCATCCTGTCTCAGTCAGCTTCGACCGGATCGTGGACGCGTGCCCAGTTGCTGGCTCAGATCGTCAACTGGGTCCATCGTCCTGCCACGCCCGATTCCGTTTGCTCGCTGGCGGACACCCTTCAGGCCCTGCCGGTGCACGTCGGTACGTGGCGCCAAGCCCTCGACCATCTGCTTGCCGACTCGCCTGTCACCTGACGAGATCTGAGGGCTGGGGAGGACCCCTGTGAGGATGTTGACCTCGCATTCCTGCCTGGCGATAAGCCCGTCGACAAGGATGCAGACGATGTCCTCCGTCGGGACCTGTTCTCGGTGACGAAGGCGAGGTCTTGGCCAGGCCGGGCGAGCAGCTCGTGGACTGGGCGCCGTTGCGCTGCGGTGATCACCAGCGGGCGCGGGGCGTCGAGCCAGGATTGCGGCGAGGGCAGGCGCGGCTGCTCCTGGTCGAGGGCCTTGGCTGACCATCGGAGGCCGTTCATCCCGCGCTGGTGGCAGGCCTAACAAGACCATCTGGGCGGAGGGTGATCCTGAACATCAAGCGGATGCCAGTCTTCGGCAGGTCCGGTCAGTCCTCATCCGGCACCACGACCGCTCCGTCCCGGCCGTGCATCCGCTCAAAGATCGGGTTTTCGACGGACATGTCCCGTTCCATGATGTCCGCCTCCTCCGCGCGACCTTCCATTCGGAGGGTGCGGATCACGTCATGGGCAATCGCGGCCTCGTTCCACTCGTACGAGCCGGACCTGTAGATCGCCAGGGCGGCGTCAAAATCCGCGTGCGCCTCCGTATACCGGCCGAGTTCGCGATAGGCCACGCCTCGCAGGTGACGTGCCATGGCACCCGCATAGGAGTCGCCGGCTGCAGCACAGGCGTCCACGGCATGTGTGAGCGGTGCCTCGGCGTCCTGAGGCCGTCGAGCTCGCAACTGCAGCCAACCGAGGTCCCGCTGAGTGTGCGCCACCCACATGTGGTTGCCCAACTGCTCGAACATCGAGATCGCCTGGCGGGCGGTGGCGGCAGCGTCTTCAATCCGTCCCATGCCTGCAAAGACACGGATACGGGCGTTGTTCACCCGCCCAAGCCACAGCCGCTCACCCATCGGGCCGAAGATGCCCTCCGCCCGGCTGTAGCAGTCGAGTGCCTTCTGGCGTTCTCCAAGAAGCCGATAGATCTTGCCGAGAGCGTACTCCGTGGCACCTTCCCAACGGCGATCGCGGAGGAGTCTAAAGTCGTCCCTGGCCGATTCGAGCAGGGGTGCTGCCTCCGACGGGCGGCGTAGGTAACCAAGCGTCTCGGCGAGGGTGCGCCGCAGACGTGCCCGCGCCCTGAGGTCACCCGCCTGTTCGGCGAGACGCAAGGCCTCCCGCTGGCTCTGCTCGCCCAGCTCGGGTTTTCCACGCCAGCGTTGTAGCTCCCCCAGCAGCTCGAGGGAACTGAGGGTATGCCAGGAATCGCCAACCACGCGCAGCTCGTCCACTGCGGTCGTCATACGGTCAAGAGCGGTGCGGTAGTCGCCCTTCATGGAGTGCGCCCGGGCAACCACCATTGCATCCCGGGCCCATAGGGCCTGGTCCCGAGACCTCTCCACTGCATCGTCGCTACTCAAGGGCAGAAGCGAAAGCACCCGGTCCGGGTTACCTTCGGCGAGGGAAGCTATCGCGCGTGCTCTGCGGAGACCGGCCAGCACCCGCGACCGAGTCTCCCCAGGAACCTCGAAGATCCACTCGGCGGAGTTCGGAGCCAGGGTGATGTCGTCAAGGAAGTATGACAACGCCTCTCCGATCTCCCCCGCAACCGCGTTCAACCCGAGGGTCCGTGCGTGGTCGAGTGCCCAAAAGAGACGCTCCTGCTCGTCGGCGACCCACTCGGCGGCTGTCATCGACGCTCCAGAGAGGTCGGACATGCGCTTAGGGTCCACCTCGGTGCGCAGTTCCGGGGCGCGCTGGGCTGCCCAAAAAACAACAGTGTCCCTGTAGGCCCGGACTAGACGTTCCTCCAGAGCGTTCCGTTCCTCCGGAGGCATCTGCTCGTGCTGACGGGTGAGGAAGAGACGAGTCAAGTCGTGCATGCGGTAGCTGCTTTCGGAGTCTCCGCCGTTTCCTTCCCCGTCCAGCCTCTCCATCAACGCGACCTCGAGCAGTTCGTCACCAGCCGCAAGTCCGGCCCCGCGGGTGGTCGCGAGCCGGGTGAGATGCCAGTCCGTCAACCGGCCTGGAGGCAATGAGGCGAGCACAGCGAAGGAGGAACGGGTAGTCGGCGTGAGGCCCTGAAAACTCAAGGTGAAGCAGGCAGTCAGCCTGCTGTTGTCGAGACGTCCCAGGCTCTCCAGACGGTCTGTTTCGACAACCAAGGCCTGGCGCATGCGGCCAAGACTGTGGCCTGATTCCCTCAGTTTGCAGCCGACCAGCCGCAAGGCCAGCGGGAGGTTGCCGCAGAAACGAAGAATGTCCACTGCCGCCGCCATCTCGGCGGCAACGCGTTCCTTCCCCGCGTAGTGCGCGAGCACGGCAAGTGCGTTCTGGTCGCTTGGCAGACGCATCGGTAGCGGCTCCCGCTGGGTGATGCTGTTGAAAGAGAGCGCGCGTCGAGAGGTGATCAGTACCGAGCAACCGGGTCCGGTGGGGAGCAGAAGCTCGGTCTGATCCGTGCTGTGCGCGTTGTCCAGGACAACGAGCAGTCGCAGATCTGCAGTGAGCGTCCGGAACATCGCCGCCCGGTCGTCGGCGGAGTTCGGCACATCCTTCGGGTCCACATGCAGACTGCGGAGCATGCGACCGAGGGCATCGGAACTGCTCCTCGGAGTCGTCTTGTCACCATGGAGATCGAGGTAGACCTGACCGTCCGGGTAGGCGTCCTTCACCTCGTGCGCGGCGTTGACTGCCAGGGCCGTCTTTCCCACCCCGGGTTGGCCATGCACGACAACGAGTTTCGACTGGCCCGCAGCGGCACTCGACGGGAGCGTGCGGCTGTCGGGCACTGGCACGTCTCGGAGATAGGCACACAGACCGTCCAGGATGGTGGTCTCGCCGGCCAGCGTTTCCCTGGTGGGAAGTTCGCGAGGCGGTGGCGCCGCAGAGGCCAACTGCTGGGGATCGGTTGCCGGAGCCTGCACGACCAGCTGGCCCACCTGCAGGGCAACTGCGTGGGCGATGTTCCCACCTGCGGCGATCGAGCCCTGCTCTGCGCTCAGCCCCCCGTGGCCCTGCTCCTTGTCACGGCCCGAACCACGACGCCACCACCCGGCGCTCACCGGGGCCCCTCGTACGCCGACGAACCATCGACATCACCACCGGCAGCGATCGACCCGCCTTCCGCCCGGATCCCAGTCGCCGGCGCCGAATCCGGCTGCCACGTGCCGCCAGCGCTCTGAGCCCGGGCATTTCGCACACTCCCGGCCGCAGCAATCGCCCCACCGCGCGCCACCGCCGTATCGACCGGCTTCTGCCGCAAGTGCGCCACCAGCGACAGAACGAAACCAGCGACGGTGACGAACAGGCTCAGCACACTGCTCAGCTTGTCAGCACGGTCAAGGCCCAGAAGTGTCATGAACACGGCCAGAGCGATGACACCAGCGATCCCACCGACCAAACGCAGCAACTGCCAGTTATTCACCATTTCATGATGACCCATCAGACGTTCTCAGGGGATCCGATCGGGCCAGTTTCCGCCACCGATTCTCTAGGCACTTGGGACGTAACGACCGGATTCGGCACGATGGTACGCACCTACGACTGGTTGTTGCGCATCAACGAATTCCCCGACCCTATGCGCCGAGACGCCCCCGACCAGCGCCTTCGGCTCGCTTGAGACTAGCCGCCGCATCCCCTACCGGCTTCGCGAACATCGGGGGT
Source organism: Streptomyces sp. 13-12-16 (assembly GCF_002114215.1). GTDB lineage: Bacteria > Actinomycetota > Actinomycetes > Streptomycetales > Streptomycetaceae > Streptomyces. Next base: position 93,573 of record NZ_NCTE01000504.1, read on the forward strand.
CTCCCAGGGAAGTGGAGCCGCCCCTCGGGTCAACAGAGCGGGCGGCAAGCGGATGCTGCCGTTGCATGGGCTGCAATAGCGCTCACTACTCCAGATAGATGCCAGCGAAGACGCCGTCGAAGCCGAGCGCGACAAGGCCCGCTTCGACGCTCGGGTAGGTCGTCCCGTTCGGGCCGCCGATCAGGGCGTCGAAGTCGGCGCGGCTGATCTCGGGTTCGAGCCACTGGTCGCCGCATCGGCAGCGGATCCAGACGTTGCGGCCGTGGCTGATGAGCAGCCAGTCACGTCGGGCCTGGCAGGCGGAGCACATCACGGGGATGCCGCCGAGAGCGAGTTCGCGTGAGTGGCCGACGCAGCGAATCGCGCCGGGGCCGTCGGTCGGCCGCGTCTCGTACTGGAGCTGCAGCAGAGGATCGGTGTCGGTGGGGAGGACGGGCAGCGCGGGTGCCGGCTCCGTGGTGCGGTCGGTGCTTCTGAGCACGAGCGTCATCTTCCGGTCGTGAGTCCTGTTTTCATCCCTAACAGCCGGTGGAATCGGCTGTCCAGGCATTTCGTGGCGTCCGGTCGGCCAGTGGCCGGCTGTCCGGACGAGCTGGTCAGCGACGTGGCGGGCGGCGGTCGTGGTCCGGGACAGCCGGGCGCGGTGCCGCTGCTGGGGCGTTCCGTTCGATGGTGCGGCTGGTCGAGGGCTTGGCCTGGCGGGTGCCGGCCTGTGGGCGGGGCGGAGCTTCGCCGGGGTGTGCGGGCAGCTGCGCTATGCGGCGAAGGCGCCAGACCAGCACGTCGTTGACGTCCTCGGCGGTATCGAGTTCGCGCATGTCGATGGCCTGTCGCAGGAGGGCTTCGGGGTTGTGGCCCGCCTGCTCGGCCTGGGCGAGGGTGGCGACCAGGGCATCGGTCCTCGTCGCCATGCCGCCCGCTCGTACGTCCTGCTCTGGCAGAACCGCGCGAAGGGTGGCTTCGTGCGACCGGCGTTGGGACTCGGGGAGGGCGCGGCCTTGGGCGTGCAGCACCCGCATCGGTGTGGCGGTGGCCTGGCTGTAGGCGGTGCGCAGGTGCTCGGCGGCCTGTCGGGAGGCGTGGGCCTGCTGGGCGTGTCCGCGGGCGGAGTGCCAGCGGGCGGCGGCGAGGGTGACCAGGACCAGGGAGGAGACGAGCATGGCGGTGGTGCCACCGTCCTCGCCCCTGCCGAGCGCACCACCGGCCTGGACGATGCCCCGGGCGGCCGAGCGGAGAGCCCGGGTGTCGGCGAGTTCGGCGCGGACGTGGCTACGGGTCGCCCGCTCGAACGCGCGAGCGGCGGCAGCCAACTCGGCGCGGGTGGCGGCCGGGGAGGTCTGGGCGACCGCGTCCAGGAGTTCTCCGACGCCGACGAGCTGGGCGGCGGCTTCGCCGTCGTCGCGGTCCAGAAGAACGGCGGAGCGTTCGGCGATGCCGGTGGCGCTCCGGCGTGCACAGGCGGGCGGAGACCAGTCCGTCCGGCCGCCGGTGGCCGAGGGCGTGATCCGCTCGGCGGCGCCGTCGGTCAGCCGAAGACGGATCTTCGGCAAGGAGAGGTCAGGGGCCAGCTTGTAGCCGGGGTACCAGACCGGTTCGCCGTGGCGGTTGCGGTCGCCGGGCAGGGCGACGTTGTAGCCGATGGCGTCGCCGGACGGAGCGGTCCGCGTCTTCACGCGCAGGCCCGCCTCCCGGAGCCGGGTGAAGAACTCCTCTTCGGTGGCCGCGCCGGCGAAGGCCTGGCGGACGGCTTCGCGGAGCGTCTCACGGGGGGCTTCGGAGCGGCCGGTGCGCTCGGCCTTGAAGCGTTCGGCGCTGGTGGGGGTCTTGGCTCCGGTCCCGTCGCCGGGCTTGAGGCGGCGCAGACCCATGTCCTTCTCGATGCGTCGGCATTCCGCCTGGGCCTTCTTGAAGTCGTAGTTCATCCTCGGGCGGCGCAGGTCGCCTCGGACCATGGTGGCCAGGATGTGGATGTGGTCGTCGGCGTGGCGTACGGCGACCCACCGGCAGCCGTCCGGGTCGCCTTCGGGGGCGAGGTTGACGGCGTGGACCAGGCGGCGGGCGACGGTGTTCCATTCGGCGTCGCTCAGGGTCCGGTCGCCGGGGTCGGTGCGGACCGAGCAATGCCAGACGTGCTGGGTGGGCGCGCTGTCGCCGGCTTGCTTGACCCGCAGGTCCAGAGCGGCGGTGAGGCGGGCGAGGGTGACCTTCGGATCGGGATCGGAGCTGGTGTCGCGGCCGGGGTCGGGGGCGAAGCCGTCCCAGCTCCCGACGAGGTGGGGGTCGACGTGCTCGTCGCGTTTGCCGGGGCCGTACAGGTAGACGAGCAGGCCGTGGGTTCGCGAGCCGCGCCGGACCTTGGGGACCATCAGGTTCGCCTCCTTACCAGGGCGTCGGCAGTGTCGTCGACACGGGCCAGGAGCCGGGTCAGGGTCGCGAGGGCGTGGTCGAGTTCGCCGGGGCGGGACTGTCCGCCGGCGTTGTGGACGTGGGCGATCTGGTTGATGTTGTTGCCGATCCGGGCCAGGGCGGTTCGCAGGGCGGCGAGTTCGTCGATGGCGGTGTCGAGACGTTCGTCGGTGTGCAGGGCGGTCGAACCGCGGGCGGCGACGAGGCCGGCGGTGGCGAGGAATCGGGCGACGGTGATGCCGCGCTGCGTGGCGGCGACGACGATCTCGGCGTGCTCGGTGTCGGAGAGGCGGGTGGTCGTCTTACGAGTGCGCTCGCTCGGGTTGCGGCGACGACGGCGCGGTGTGCGGTCGGGAAAGGCGGGCGTGCTGGGGCGCGGCTGCTCGCGGTGGTCGTCGCGGTCGGCTTCTCCTCCCGTGACCGGTGTTCCCTGGTGCCGGTTGCCCGGATGGTCCCCGTGCGCCCTCGCTCGGGGGCCTGCCGGGCCTCCCCTGCCCTCCTGGGCGGGGGCAAGTGCGTACGACGGGCCGTAGGACCGTCGTACGCGACAACTTGCTCCGCCTGGAGCCGAGTTGGGGTCACGCTGCGGTCCGGACGTGGTGGCCGCCGGGTCGTTGGCGGTCACCGGCCCGTCTCCGCGTCCTGCTGGTGGACGTCGCGGACGATGTCCTCGATCCAGTCCATGGCCAGGACCGGGTGGTGCAGGGTCCAGGGGCGGCTGTGTCGGCACCGTTGCACGGTCCAGGTGTTGTCGGGACCGGATTCGGCACGGTGGAGGTGACCGCGCTGGTGCAGGACGGTCAGCCAGGTGTCCACCTCGGCAGGGGTGGCGGGGTTCGTGCGCATGGCGGTGCTCTCCGGTTCGCGGGAGGGGGTCGTGGGGCGGGGTGCCCGGGGCGGGTGACCGGCCGCAGTGTCCGGCTCGGTCACCCACCCCTGGGGTGTGCGGTCAGTTCCGGGCGGTGGTGACCGACTGTCCGTGCTGCTGGCGGAGCTGGACCATCAGGGCGGTCAGCGTGTCGCTGGACAGCGGGATCTGCTGACCGCGGATCGCCTGGGCGACCACCTTGCGGGTCAGTTTGTCCTCGGCCCTGACCGCTGACCGGGCGATCTCCAGCAGTTCCTCGGTGTCTGGGTCAGGTCGCCGGCCACCCGTTGTCCGAGGGCCGCGGGCAGTAACCGGTGGCGGAGTGACCGGCGGGAGGTCGGCCAAGTGACCGGTGACCGGCTCGGTGACGGCCTCTCGGGCACTGACCGCCGGGGTGGTGTCCGACTGTCCGCCCAGGTCAGCGGCCTTGGGCTCCCGGTCAGAGTGACCGGTGTCCGGGCTGCTGCTGTCCGCTGGGGTACTGCCCCCGGTCAGTGTCCGGGCCTCTGGTGCCTGCTCGTCCAGGGACAGGCGGGGCCGGTCGGTCAGGGCGGTGACCGGCTGTCCGGCGCCGACCTGACCGGGCTGCGGCTGCGGCCGACCGGCCCGGTCAGTCCGAGTGACCGGGACACGCTCGGGGTGGCCGGCCTGACCGAGGTCATCGCGGTCACTTCGGTCACTGCCCTTGACCGGCCCCCGGGCGATGAGGATGTACAGGTGCACCGCTCCGGCCAGGGCCAGCGGGGCGATGGTGGACAGCACCGCGACCACCGTGTCTCCGAGCCGCAGCCCGGTGGCCGAGGTGCTCTCTTCGTTGAGCCTGACCGCGTGCAGCGCGTTGGCCCAGATGCTGGCGGCGGTGGCCGTGCCGAAGAGCGTCCAGACGTAGAGCCGGGCGCGCAGCGGTGCGTCGCGCAGGACCAGCAGGGCCCGGACGCCGTACGCGATGAACCCGTCGATCACCAAGGGGAAGAGGTAGGTCAGCAGCCCTCGGACGTGGACGGCGACGGCCATCTGCTGCAGGGCGTCGTAGGACAGGGCGCATCCCGCACCGCCGAGGGCGATGACGACCGCTCGGTCCCACCGGGTGACGTGCGCTGTGCCCGGCGCGCCGGCGGTGCTCACGCAGCCGCTCCGAAGTCGTCGCGGCCCAGATGCCTGCCGTCGGTCTCGGATGGTGGGGTGCTCTTCGTGGTCTGCTCCAGGTCTCGGTTGCGCAGGGCTCGGCGGGTTTCGCGGTAGAGCTTCTGGGCGTGTTCCTCGCTGATCTTCAGGAGCCGGGCCAGGCGCTGTTCGGTGAGGCCGTGGCGGTAGGCGGCGCGGACGACCGCGCGACGCTCGGCCTTGGTGAGGTGGACGTCGCGCCCGGCGACGGTCGCGTTGACGCGGCTGTAGTCGAGACGGTTGGCGAGCTTCTCGTGCAGCGGCGCACGCTCCTCCTCGGTCATCCCGCCACGGATGCCGTGGGTGTCGCCGCCTTCGAGGGCGGCGTCCAGGCAGGTGCGGCGGACCGGGCACTGGGCACAGAGCGACTTCGCTGCGGTGATCTTGGCGGTCTCGTCGGGCTCGGGGAAGAAGAGTTCGGGGTCCACCGGGTTGTACTCGGTGCTCTGGCAGACGGCCTGCTCCTGCCAGGTGTGGTCGCCGAGCGACCGGTGGCGGGCAGGGCTGATCGTCGTGGGTGTCATGCGGTTGCTCCGATCGCTCTCCGCGCGCGGTGGGCGTCGGCGGAGAGATGTTGCTGGGTCGGGAAGTACATGGGGTGGCTCGCCGGGTGCGCAGCCCGGCGTGGCGGCCTGCGGCGGCTCAGGCGGCGTGGGGCCGGCGTCTGCGGTCGACGGGCTCGAAGGTGACGCGGGTGGTCATCTCGGCGAGACGGGAGGCGACCCGGTCCCCGAGGTGTCCGCGGAGGTCGCGCATGGCGAGGTTGCTGGTGATCAGCGTGGGGAGCATCAGGTTGTACCGGCGGTTGACCAGCCGGTAGGTGATCTCCTCGACCCACTCGGAGGTCTTGGCCGCGCCGAGGTCGTCCAGGATCAGCAGCGGGCAGCGGCTGACCGTCTCGAGTCCGCGTTCGGTGTCGTGTCCGGGGCGCGGGCGCAGGTCCGCGTAAAGGTCGGCGGCCGTGGTGGCCCGCCACCTGGCTGCGATGCCCGCTTCGACGAGGGTTCGGACCGCGCCGTACACCTGGTGGGTCTTGCCCGCGCCGGTGACGCCGGCGAGGAGCAGGCTGGGGCCGGTGGTGATCTCTCGTCGCGCGCCGGGGTTGGGTGCTTCGGCCCGCGCGATCACGTCGCGGGTCCAGGCCAGTACCTCGGGGTGGTCGGCGCGGGCGGTCCGGTAGCGCGGGGGCATCCGGGCGTCCAGCAGGCCCAGCGGGGTGTAGGGCCGGTCCTCGTCCGGGGCGTCGGGGAGGTGCTGTGGGTTCATGCCCCGGGCGGTGAGGATCCGCTGCAGTCGCTGGAGGGCTCCGGCGCCGAGGAGCTCGGGCTCGCGGCTCATCACAGCTCCTCCGCGTAGGCGGCGGCCGCGTCGACCGGGTTGGTCCACGCTCGGTGCGTCGCACCGGGTCGGGATCCCGTCTGGGCGGGGACGCGGGCGTTCATGGCGTCGTTCACCAGGCTCGGCAGCCGCGAGGGGTGGCCCTGGATCTCGGCGTAGCGAGCGAGGCCGGCGCGGATGTGGTCCACGTCGACGCCTTCGGCGAGCAGTTTCTTCAGCAGGCGCCCGAGGTGTCCGAGGACGTCACCGGGCGGGCGCTGGGTGCAGGAGCCCACGTATTCGGCGAGGAGGTTCCCGGCGGTGACCGTGCCGTCGGGCGCTGTGCGCCCCGTAGGTGAGGACGATCCAGGATCCATGATCCTGGATCCGGGCGTCGAGGCTTCGGCGAGGTTGCGGGGAGGGTTCGTCGAAGCCTCTGCGAACCGTCCTTGACCTGCGGGTTCCCCTCCCGTTGGGAAGGCCGTCCCGCTGGTGTCGGGATGCGTGTCGTCGCCAGTGCCCGGCGCCGTGGTGCGGTCGCTGTGCGGACGTGCGAGCTGTGCGGGGTGCGGGTCGACGGCTCGGTGAGGGTTCGCCGAGGGCTCGTCCGGTGCTCCCCGGGTGTTCGCCTCGGCCTCGACGCAGGCTCCCTTGCACGGGCCGCACTTCTTGTCTCTGTTGTGGGAGACGCAGACCGGGAACCGGGACTGGCTGGGCCGGTCGATCTTCTGGTGCTCGTACCAGCCGGTGATGTGGAGGTAGCGCTTGCCGTCGCAGCCGGTGTACCGACAGATCAGTCCGACGTCGGCGAGCTGCTGGAGGTCCTCCTCCACGTGCACGGGGGTGTGCTCGGCGCGCAGCGGCCACAGGAGGCCGGCGATGATCGCCGGGTTGTCCCGGTGCCGCCCGTGGTCGTCGGACTGGGTGAACAGGCCGACGTAGGTGACGACCGCGGTGACCGAGCAGGCCGCGACCCGTTCGTTGACGAACAGGTCGGGCTTGACCGTCCGGATGCGGGCCATCAGCGCTCCCGGTGGGCTCGACGCCGCTGGAGCCGCCGGCACCGGCTCCGCTCCGAGGATGCCGGGATTCCCCTGCTGGGTGGGCGCATGTGATACTCCGTCCTCGTGGACGGGGCTGCGTGGTTGCCGCCTGCAAGCTTGGCCACGCGGCCCCGGATCATTGGATGCCCTCGGCGAGGGCAGCCGACGGATGCCCGGGAGTTGGCGCTCCCGGGCATCGCTGTTCGGCCCCACCCCGGCCTGGACCGTTTTCATGGGTGGATGGCACGATGATCACACTAGACTGAGACGGGGCACTGCTGTCAACCAGCGAAAATGGAGACAGGGAAGCCATCCACCCCAGTGAAGGCGACGCGACCGGAGGACGGCCACGATGGACCACCAGGACAACCCACCTGCGACGCAGGCGGGCGGAGGAGCCACACTCGCCGGTCGCCTGGACCGGCTGTTCTCCACCGTCCATCCGAAGGGCCGCGGCCCGTACAGCTACGAGGAGGTGGCGTCGGGCATCCGCCGACAGGGCGGCCCGACCATCTCCGCGAGCTACATCTGGCAACTGAGGACCGGCGCCAAGGACAACCCGACCAAGCGCCACCTCGAGGCCCTCTCCACCTTCTTCGGCGTGAAGCCCGCCTACTTCTTCGACGACGACGAATCGGAGAAGATCGCCGCCGAACTCGACGCGCTCGCCGCCATGCGCGATGCAGGCGTGAGATCAGTGGCCCTCCGCGCGTCCGGACTCTCCGACAAGAGCCTCAAGATCATTTCCGAATTCATCGAACGCGCCCGCGAACTCGAAGGTCTCGGGGTCCCTGACGAGGTCTCGATCGCCGACGTGAATTCCAGTGGCAAACATCACGACGGCGTGAACTGATGCCCCATTAGCAAGAATTCTCCACTCCATCTACACACGATTGTCCGCATTCACCCGGCACAATCGTCGACCCTCCAGATGTGCGACCGGAAATGATCCATATACTCGGCACGGCATCGCGGCAGTAGTCGCACGTTCGAGAAGTTCTGGAGTCGGAGGGCAGATGAAGTCCGGCCGTTCGGGGCCTGCCCAAGATCAGGGGATCCGGCTCGAATCCGTCCTGGACGATCTCGATCTTCCGGATCCCTTCAGGATCGAGGAACTGCTCGCCCGCGTGTCCAGGAAGCGCGGCCGTCCTATCCACCTGCACACGTTCCCGGCGATCACCGGTGACGAACTGCCCTGCGGGGCCTGGCTCGCCACGGAGAACGCGGACCACATCCTCGTGGAGGACGCCACCAGCCCCCTCCACCGGGACCACATCGTGCTGCACGAGGTCAGCCACATGCTCCTCGGACACACCCCTCGCCAAACCCTCGGCCGCGCCTTCCACCACCTCGACGTCGACCTCGTGACGGGTGTCCTCGGCCGCACGAGCTACGAGACCGAGGAAGAGCGGAGCGCGGAGACGCTCGCCGGCCTCATCGCGACCCGTGCCGCTCTGCGTGGAAACGGCGACCGGACCACCCCCAGCACCTTGCGCCGGCTCAATGCCGCGCTCAGCGACTCCTGAGACTCCCCCACACATGATCGACGCGATACCCGCCGTCCTGCTCTGGGCCGTCACCCTCTGGCGTGCCCGCTCCGCCTTCCGGAGACCCGAACGACTCAGTCTCTGGCTGGCCTTCGCGGCACTCGCCGTGGCCATGACGGTCCGGCCGGTCGCCATCGCGTCGGCGGTCGACGAGCACCTGCACGTCACCAACCTGTCGTTCCTGGTCAAGCACGTCTGCGGGACCGTCGCGGCGGCGGCGGTCCTCACCTTCGTCGCCGACATGGCCGAGTCGAAGACCGGGATGCGCGTGTCCAGGCTGCACAAGGCCGTGCCTGTCGTCACGGTCGCCCTGCTGGCCGCCTGCTTCTTCGCCACGCCCCAGCCTCGCGAGGCGGAGAATCTCCTGGCGGACTACGCCGACCACGCCACGATCCTCGCGTACGGCGTCGTGTGGACCTCCTACCTCGGCGCCGCCCTGCTGAGCGCCACGCTGCTCTGCTTCCGCTGGGGGCGCCGCCCCGACAGCGGACTCGTCGGCCGAGGGCTGATCCTCACCGGCACCGGCACCGCCGTCGGCCTCGTGTACGCCCTCCACCGCGTCGCCGTGCTGTTCATCGACTACGTCGGCAGCAGCCCGCTCGGTGAGAACGTCAACCACGCGCTCAGCACGGGCCTGCTCTTCCTGGCCCTGCTGCTGATCGTGCTGGGCAGTACCCTCCCCGCCGCCCCACGCGTCCTCGTCCGCAGCCGGGCCCACTGGCAGCTCGTCAGCCTCTACCCCCTGTGGCGCACCCTCACCGACGCCGTCCCGGAGACCCGGCTCGACACACCGCCGAGCCGCGCCGCCGACGTCACCAATCCACTGCGTACGCACGACCGGCTGTACCGGCGCACCATCGAGATCCGCGACTCGATCCTCACTCTCGCCGACCACGCACCGGCTGAACTGCGTGGACGCGCCTACGACCACGCCACCTCCCTCGGCTTCATCGGCGCCCACGCCGACATCACCGCCGAGGCCTGCTGGCTCGCCGTCGCCCGCGAGGAACGGCTCCGCGGCGCGGCCACCGGCTCCGGTGAGCCGATGCCCCCGGCCAGCGGAGGTCGCGACCTCGCCACCGAGATCCGCGCCCTCGCCACCCTCAGCACCGCCTACCGCTCCCGCGCCACGCAGGACTTCCTCCGCGCCCACATCGAGGAGACACCGGCATGACCACCGTCACCCAGATTCCACCCACTGCCGCCGCTCCTGCCGAGAGGCGCTCCGCACGACTCGTCACCGAGGTCCTGGCGCCAGCCAACCTGGTCATCGGCGTCCTGCTGGTCATCGGCTGGCACTCCACCGACTCCCTTGCGGGTGCGGGCTGGGGCCTGCTGGCCGGCGCCTTCTGCGGCGGTCTGCCGATCGCCTACATCGTCGCAGGCGTCCGCCGTGGCCGCTGGACGGACAAGCATCTCAAGGTCCGCTCCCAGCGGTGGACACCGCTCTTCGTCACCCTCGGTTCCGTCCTCGTCGGCACGGGCCTGCTCCTGGCACTCGACGCGCCTCGCGAGGTCGTCGCCCTGGTCGCCGCCATGATCGCCGGCCTGGTGCTGACCATGGCGGTCACCGTCTGGTGGAAGGTCAGCGTCCACACCGCCGTCGCCTCCGGCGTCGCCGTCGTCATCACCGTCGCCTACGGCTGGTGGGCCGCCCTCCTCTTCCTCGGCGTCGCCGCCGTCGGCTGGTCCCGGGTCTCCCTCCGCGACCACACGACGGCGCAGGTGATCGTAGGCACCGTTCTGGGCGGCACAGCGGCAGCTGTGGTGTTCGCGGGGCTGCGCTGACTCGTCCGGATCAGCCCTCTCGGGATCCGAAGGCATCAAGCGGTGACGGAGACATCTGGATCTCCCACCCGCTGCCCAGATGCGCCTCGCTCGGTCTAGTTCCCCAGGCCGACCCTCGCTGTCCTGCGGTCTGGCTGCCCACCTCCACGACCTGCCAGGTGGCATCCGACGCAGTGGCGGCACCACGGCGAGCACCCGGCTCCCGCGCTTCCAGCAGCCCAACCACCGATGGCATCCGCGACCCCCACAGCAGCGACGACATGACGAGCCGTCACTTCTACCCGACCGCTGCCCCTATGTCCACCAGCGGAAACGCGATCCTCACGTCCGAGAAGACAACAGCTCCTCATAGGCCGGCGCAGGCTGCCTATGCAGGATCGCTGCCCTGGCTGCCCAGGCCAGGATGCTCTGCCCTCGCATGGACAGCCCGAGCCTGTTCCAGTGGAAGATCACGTGGTAGCTGAGCACCTGCCGCAACCCGCGGTCAAGAGTTCCGTCCTGGACGCCTTCGGCGAGTGCTCGGCCGGTGCTGCGGAAGGCGGCGGCCCACTCTGCGACAGGCTCCAGCGGACCACCGGTCCGCAGCAGGACGTTGCTGTCCACGAGAAGCAGGGGACGGATCTCCCGGGCTCGGGCGTTGAGCCGTTCCACCGGAACGTCGCTGACGGCCGAGCGGTGCTCCGTCGTGATGACGCGGTCCCAGACATCCCCCTGCTCGTACCACTCCAATCCCGCGGCGCGCATCATGATCGTGCACAGGAGGACGGACAGCTCCCTGGGCCCTACGGCGAGGTCGCCGCGCCGGCGTAACTGCTGGGCCTCGCGGCTGTCGGTGACGAACAAGGTGTGTGCGGCCCTCATGCTGGTCCTCCCGCCGAACGCCGGAGCCTCCGGCTCGTAGATGCCGGGCCACCAGCGTCGAAGGTGACCTTCGGAGACGAGGCGGTCGAAGCCGTCCCCGATGGTCGGCTTGGCGCCGCCCGCGGGCTGGACGCGGAGGCGCAGACGCCAGCATGGGTGCTTTCGGGTGTACCACCAGCCGTCGATCGCGCCGACGGACTCCGCCTCGCGCAGTACGGGCAGGACGTGTGCGGTGAAGGTGGTGTCGGCGTTCGACCAGTCGGTGAAGTGGAGGTACGCCTGCCACCAGTCGGTGGTGGCCGCGTGACGGGCCAGCGCTTCCCGGCCGGCCTGGTCGTAGACCGCGACCGCGTCGGAGAGGACCACGGGGTCCATCCGGTACTGCTGCGCTGCGTCGGCGATCGACAGGCCGGTGAGGACGGCGAGGACGGCGTGCTGCGTCGGGCTCGCCTCGGTTGCCTGAGTCAGTTGATCAGGAGACATGCGTCCCATCCAGTGCTCGGTGCCTGCTGAGAGGCGAAGGTGGTGAGGGCGAGCGCGGTACCGGCGGCGCCGTTGATCAGGCCGGGAGTCGACAGGGCGTCGGGCTTGTCCTGCGCGGTGAGGGCGTCACCAAGACGTTCCGGGAGGGTGCGCAGCCGCGGGTCGAGCGCGTCCGCGGCGGCGCGGTGAGCGGTCTGGTAGATGCCCGCCCATCCGTGGCAGAGGCCGCTGTCGACGACCTGTGCGATTTGCGCAGGATCGGTCAAGGCCCGGTACATGGCGTCCTCGTAGAACTTCTGGAGTGCGGGAGAGCGCAGGGCGATTCCCGCGAGTTGGCCGGCCCGTGCGATGCCCGTCGTGCCGTAGCACCAGCTCGGACGGGTGGGTGCGGTGTGGTGGGGGCGTCCGCGGTCGAGGTCGCGACGCGAGACGTGCTCGGGCCACCACGGGCCGGAGTCACCGTGCTGGCACCAGGCGTCGAGGTGGGCGCAGATCGTGAACATCGCGTCCTGGTGACCGTTGACGGTGATGCCGTGGCGAAGGGCCTGGGCCAGGAGGAGGAGCGGGCCGGTGATGCCGTGTGCGGCGCCGAAGTTGCCGTGTCCGCCGGGGAAGTAGGGGGACTCGCCGCGGGCGGGGTCGTGGCGGACCCACCAGCCGGGGAGCCCGCGGCCGGCGGGGGCGAGCGGCCGCGTCAGGGCGACGAGGTAGTGCAGGATCCTCTCCAGGCCTGCGCCCTCGGGCTCTGTGCGCAGGAGGTAGGCGCCGATCCCCGTGAGGCCGTGGAAGAGGTCGTACTCCGCGAAGGTCGGCAGGTCTCCCCTGTCGATGCGGGCGAGCGCGGCGTCCACGCGGCGGTTCGTGAGGTCGGCGATGTGCCGGTGGAGTGTCGTGCGCGCCGAGGCGTACAGATGCTGGTAGGCCGGGGGGGACGGTGGTGAGGAGGAAGCCGACGGCCGGGGCGCCGAGGAAGAGGCCCGTCTGATCGGCCGCGCTGATGGGCCCGGAGGCCGCGCTCGTGATCCATCGGTGGGCGGAACGCCAGGAGCCGCCGTACCGGCTGACGGTCTCGGTGTGCAGGAGAGCGATTCCGGCGGCACCCTCGGCGAGGGACTGCACCGCCCAGGGCTCGTTCTCCGGCGGCGGGTCGGGTTCTGCCAGGCGGACGGTGTACTGGTCGAGGATGGCCGGCACCGTGGTGGCCGGGGCGGTCATCGGTTCGCCTTCCGGTGCTGGAGAGCCACGGTGCGGACGAGTCGCAGCGTGGTGACCTCGGCGGTCGGGCTGACGCCCAGGGCCCGTACGTGATGCTGGTGGAGCAGGGATCGGGCGACGGTGAGCGGGTCACGCTCACCGGCCACGGTGTTCCGGTAGGCGGCCATCGCGGCGGCGCGGGCCTGCCAGGCTGCGGCGACCTGGGAGCCGCCGGGGAGAGGACCGAGAACCGTGACGGCGTCAGGTCCGGCGAGTCCGAGGGTCTGGCTGCGCAGGGTCCGGTCCAGGCGTCCGGTGCCCTGGGGGAGGTTGTGGACCAGCCACTGTTCGGCCTCGGCGGTGCTCGGCGCGAGGTGGGCGACGAGGTTCAGCGCGCTGGCCGCAGTAAGGGCCTGCGGGGCGATGGTCTCGGTGCGCTCGGTGAGCTGGATCTGCGCGAGGGCGGCGGCGGAGTCCGCTGCGAATACCTGGTGCGCGGCGTCCATGGCTGCCTCGCCGCCGAAGCGCCCGGTCTGCGGCTGGTAGGGAGCCAGGACGAGCCCGGACACCAATCCCATTCTGTGCAGGCTGTCCGCCCAGGCACCGACGTGCTGTGCGGCGACCCCGTAGGCGCCTTGCGACAGGTGCAGCGTGACGTCGAGGTGCTGGTCGGCCTCCGGACGAGCCGTCTCCCGGTGCCGGGTGAACCACCAGGTCGGCGGCTTCTCCCCGAACGCGGCGAGCAGGTGGGGAAGGTGGTGGCGCAGGATCTCGTCGTAGCGGCGCGGATGAGCGTGGAGTTGCGCATGGAGGACACCGCCGGAGCCCGGGAGGTGTCGTCCGGCCCCCGGCGACGTGACGGGGCGCGGCCGGGGCGCATGGGCGGTGTCCGGCTCGGACCGGCCCAGGGAGAGCCAGATCTCGTGTGCCCGTCCGATCCACCCGTGGGCGTCTCCGTCCGGGACCTCGCGCAGCTCCGCGCGCCGGGCGTTGTCGAGGTGTGCGCGCAGGACCCGGAGGTGGACCGGGTGGGACAGGTCGAGGGGGAGGCGCTGGTCGTACTCGATGACGGCGACCTGCTTCGGGACCCTCAGCCGGCCCCGCCAGGTGGTGAAGGCGTTCTCCCACTCCTGCCTCGGTGCTTTGCGGCCGGGCAGGTCGTCGGCCGTCAGCAGCCATCGGGCCTGCGTGAGGATGGTGCGGCGGTAGCGCACTCGCGGGAGGAACGGGAGCCGGGAGCCGACGCCGAAGTCGAACGGCTTGTAGGCGGCGTACCGCCCGTTGGCCACTTCGGCGAGGAACCGGGCCAGTGGCGGGGTCTGGGTCCCGCCTTCCAGGGCGTGCAGGACCCGCACGTCGATGCGCCGGCCGGTGGAGCGCTGCACGAGGTGGAAGCTGCGCGGGTCGGCGGTGACGGCGATGTCGGAGAGCCGGATGGTCGTCTCGTCCGTCTTCTGGTGGCCGGACAGTTCGATGATGTGCGGCAGCATCCGCGGTGTGCGGGTGACGTTCTCGTTGCGGTGTCGGCGCGGCGGAAACACGAGCTGCGCCGTGAGCCCGTCCGGCGCCCCGCGGTATGTGGCGGCGAGCGCGTCCTGATGCTCGGGCGGCAGGACGTGGGCGAACCTGCCCGCCATGCTGCTGCCGGGGCGGGGGGCCGCAGTGAGCAGGACGTCGAAGGTGCCGCCGGACAGAGCCGTGGTGCTGGGCGAGTGGATCTCGAAGGCGGCCTCCACCCTGGACACGAACAGTCGCTCGTCCGTTCCGGCGGCCTTCTCCAAGGCGTCGATCATGTCGTCTGTCAGCCGGAGTTCGTCGCGGCCGTCCAGGAGGACTTGCTGCATCAGAGCGAGCAGTAGTTCGTCGCGGTCGGTTCGCGGTTTCGGGGTCGCGCCGCGTTCGGAGCCGATGTATCCGGCGGGCAGGCCCAGGCCGCTGTCGGAGACCAGGTCCGTCACCGGCACCAGGGTGCCGACGCCGTACCGGGCCCGGAACCGGCGGTGGTAGTCGCGCCAGTGCTGGTAGCCGTAGGGCTGTGGGGTGGTCCGGTACAAGGCCGACACGGCTGCCTGCACTTCCGCGATCACGGCGTGCGGGAGCTGGGTCTCGCAGTCGAGGGCGGTGTCGACGAGCAGCGGTGTCGGGGTGACGGGGGTGAGACCGCGCATCCGCGCGGCGATGGCGCTCACGCTGTTGTCGGACAGCGTCGGCTGGTGGGCGGACACGTCGTCGCGTAACGCGAACAGCTCATGGACCAGGTCCCGTACCTCGGGAACACTGTCAGCGCCGTGCCGGTCCAGTTCGTGGCACAGGTGCTGGAAGGCGTCCACCGTGGTCATGGGCGCCCACAGGCTGGTGATGAGGAACTGCTGCTCGACCAGGCTGGTGAGAAGGGCGTCGATCTTCTCCGGTGTGGCCTGCGGGAAGCTGTCGCGCAGGTGGCCGTGGAGGTCGCCGTAGGAGATGGGAGTGCGGGCCGCGTCCATGGCGGCGGCCACCGGCCGGGCGTTACGGACGGACACCTCCACGGGGGCCAGGAGGACGGCGTGACCGTCGGAGGGCGGGCCCGGCGCCACGAGCCGGTCTCCGCGCGTGTGCGCGGCGTTGTTGGCGACCAGCGGTAGCCGCTTCAGTAACGCGGGGGTGCGCTGGAGCCGTAGAACCAGGTCGGTGACCCACTCGGCGTCCGGCCGGATCAGCGTACGGTGCTTGTCGCGCCACCGTGTGTCAGCCCGGGGCCCGACAGTCACCGGGGCGGTACCGGCGAACAGGCCCAGCGGGGTCGGCCGGTGCTGCCACCGCAGGAGATAGGAAACAGTCGACAACGCGGTGCGGCGGACATGACGGGGCTCTGTCTGCCGGCCTCGGACGACTGCCCCGACGGCGTCGGACAGGACCGGGGTGGCCAGTTCCAGCGCGCTGCGGAAGTCCTCGCGCTGCCAGATGCGGTTCAGCCATCCGCGGGTGACGGTCACGTCGTCCAGGTCGAGGGTACGGGGGATGTCTGCCGGCCCGGGGCTGGTGGTGGCGCGCAGCATCGCGACGCCCTGCCACTGGTAGCCGGCGACTGCTCGGGAAGCCATGAGGCCCTTCCGTCAGGCTGCGTGGAGAAGGGGACAGGGAGCCGGTGGGCCGGGCGAAGTGCTTCGCGGACCCACCGGCGGGGAGCGGCCTGGATCAGGCCGGGTCCTCCGTGAAGGAACCGCAGGCGGAGGCGCCGGTCGCGCAGGTGGTGCCGCAGCCGTCGCCCGTGGAGCACATGAGCTTGCCGTACGCGTGCTCGGCGATGACGACCTTCACGTCCAGGGGCGCGAAGTCGTCGTCCAGGCCCGTCGGCGGGGCGGGCGGGGCCAGGGGGGCGCTCGTCATGATGGTGCCCTTCCTCTTGGTGTTCGGATGGTGCGGAACGACCTGGCTCCCGGCGTCACGCCGAGGGCCAGGAGAGCGAGACCCGGCTGTGCACCTTGTCGATGACCCGGTCGGCCGGGATCTGGTCGTCAGGGGTGTCGGCCGGATGGACCCGGATGACCGGGCTGGGGCCACCGCGCCGGTTGGCCTCCCAGTCGCGCAGCACGTCGGCGACCTTGTCGGCGAACTGCTCGGCGTTCGGGCCGAGGGCGTGCACGCCGTACTCGATGTGCTTGTCGTCCTCGGTGCGGCGGGTGACGAGGTAGGCGAAGGTGTCGTCCTCGACGGCTGCGAGGGAGAACCGCTTGTTCACAGGGGCGACCAGCCCCGTGTCCAAGTCCTCGTCGACGGCCATCGTGCAGAAGCCCGGCAGGCTGATCGCCATCGCCATCTGGAGGGTGTCGATGAGTTCCTGGATACGAACGGTGACCCCGGTCCACAGCTCGTGGCGCGGTGTCGTGACGGCGTTGTCGAGTCGGTGCGGGTCGGCCGGCAGACCGTCGTCGAACTTCAGCCCGATCTCCGGAGTGCCGTTGACGAGGAGGAGTTCTTCCCGGTGGGCGGTCGAACCCTGCATCGGGACGAAGCCGCAGATCCGCCCCGACTCGCTCTCCAGGTAGGGGCCGTGTTCGCCCGCGACCTGGACAAAGGAGACTGACCGGGTCAAGCCGCGCATCCGCAGCGGCACCACGAGCCGGCCGCCCTGCCTGAGCTGCGCGGTCCACGCCGGGGAGATGTCCCAGGCCCCGGCGGTCACCATCACGACGTCGACCTCGCCGAGGTCCGGAACGGGCTCGGCGGCGTCGGCGGTGACGACGCGCACCCTGCCGTAGCCGTGCTCGTCCAGGAGCCGGCGTGCCCGGTCGGTGACGACGGGGTCGATGTCCACGGTGACGACCTCACCGTGCTCACCCACGAGCTCGGCGAGGTAGGCCGCGTTCAGCCCTCCCGAACCGATCTCCAACACCCTCATCCCGGGCTTCACCTGGGCCTGCTCCAGCATCATCGCCTGGATCTGCGGCGCCGAGACGGAGCTGAGTTGCACGCCGTGCTCGTCGGTCTTGGTGATCACGGCGGCGTACGTGTCGTACGCCTTGTCCAGCGGGGTGTCGGGAATGAACGCGTGCCGGGGCACCTTGCGCATCACGGCTTCGATCTCCGGGGAGGAGAGGTTGCCGTCCGCGCACAGCTCGTCCACCACCTTGTTCCGCAGGCGGGTCGCCTCGTCGGGCTCGACGATCGTGTTCGTCATGGACTTCCTTCGGTCGTACGTGTTGGGGGATGCAGGCCGACACGGCGATGCCGGTGACCGGGAGGTTATGGGCGAACGCTCCTCGTTCTTGTCGGACCACCCGAGCTCGGCGGTGTCGTGATGGACGGCGCGAGAAGGCTCCGGCGCCGGTGGTGAGCCGCCCGACGGTCCTGTCCGAACCACTCAGGGCCGCGGGCGGCCGTCTATGCGGCGGGTACGAGATCGTCCAAGTCGACGACCTCGTAGTCCCGCAGTTCGCGTACGAGTTGGCTTGCCAGGAACCAGCTCAACTGGGGGTGTCCGTACGCCACCGGTGCGTCGTCGTCCTCAGAAGGAAGCGGCTCCAGTCCAGTCGCGGTGAGGCGGTACCGGGAGCCGATGACGCCCCAGACCGATGTCGCCCGCGTGAGGAACGCGACGTGCCCCTTTCGCAGGTACGGGCACAGCTCGACGGCCGGCCGCAGATGCTCCAGGCACACTGGTGGCTGGGCTGTCCTCACCGGCTCACCGGAGCGGTGCGACGGGTCTTCCGCGCTTCCGGCCAGGAACACGTATCCCCGGTCGGTCTCGGCCGGGCAGAACCCGACCTGGCACCGAAGCTCCTCCATCGTCCTTCGCTGCCGGGTGGGGTTGACCAAGCGCCACTGCGGCTTGCCGACCGGCTTCCCGGAGGCGTTGAGAGACTGGGAGCACCGTGCCCACAGCTCACCGCGCGGCCCACGGTCGACGGGGGTCTCGTCCTGGTAGGCGAGGCGCACGGAACCGAAGACGTCCATGCTCAGGGTGAGTTCCGACTCCAGCCCGCCGTACTCGCCCTCTCGCGAGGTGACGTACGGCACGAGCTTCGGCGCTGCGCTGGTCCGCTTCACGCGGCTGCCCGCACAGTGCCGAGGGACCGGTGCGGGGCCACCGTACGGCCGTCGGGGAGCAGTTCGCCGGTGTCCTCGAACAGCACCGTGCCATTGCAGAGAAGGGTCCAACCCAGCACCTCGTCCCGGGCCACGGCTCGCGCCGCAGCCCGGTCGGACTCGTCGGCCGACGGGCACGGGGGTTGGTGCTGGCACATGGAGTTGGTCCTTCCGGATCGTGGGATGGGGCCCTCTCCGGCGAGCTGTGGTGCCGTGGGGGAACACGGTGTGGGCACAGCCGAAGAGGGAGTCTGTGGGCGCCGCTGTACGAAGCGGTCGATCGCTGCTTCGCTGTGTCCGTGGAAACGGCCGAGGGCGATGCTGTCGTGAATCCCCGGAGGGACGGTGGCCTCTCTCCCCGCTCGACAACAGGACAGGCGTCCGGGTAGGGCGACCACCGCATTCGCGGGTGGGGAAGCCGGGCTGGTCCAGGAGAAGGTCGCGGACCTTGGCGCCGAAGCAGAAGCACGAGACGGGGAAGCGCCCTCCCTGTCTCGCGTTCCCGACGGGAACAGCGAGGAACAGCATGCGTATGGTGCGCACCGCGACGCTTCTCTCCAGCGCCCAGGGTTCGGCGGTTCGCTGTGCGTGGTAGTCGAATTCGTACGCGTCGCGTGGGCTCGCAGCTACGGAGGCGGCTACCGGCGGGTGTCCGGGATCGTGCCTCATTCGTCGGCCCCCTTGAGGTAGCGAGCCTCGATCAGCTCCTCGACCAGATCGGCAGTGACGAAGGCCAAGCGGCGGGCGAGCCCGACCGCTCGCTGCCGGTCGGCCGGCAGGGGCTCCTCCCGCAGGGGCCGTCCGCATTTGACGAGCCGGCTCATCTCAGCGGTGGGTGGGAAGCTCACATCCGCGACGGCGATGTCGCTGAGGTGCTTCAGGTGGCCGCGGAGGCGTGCGACCAGTTCCGCAGTCGTAGCCGCGGGCGGCGGCTGGTTGCCGATCGCCGCATCCAGATCGTCGAACACTTCCTCCACGTCGAGCGGTCTCCAGGCCCTGACCCGCTCCAGGACGTTCCGCAAGCAGTCCGCATCCAGCGGCGGTGTCCACTGCTCGACCGTTCGTAAGGGGGCGACTGTGCTGCTCACTGCGCTCCCCCCTCCGTCGGAAGAAGGCACCAGACGGTCCTTTGGTCGTCGCTGACGCCCCATGTGCCGTCCAGTCCGTTGACCGTGACCATCACGAGGAGCAGTCCTCGGCCGTTCTCCGCGTCCTCGCTGGTCTCCCGGAAGGTCAGGTTGCCGGGCACGTCGCTCGTCACGCCGGCGTACAGCAGGTCGTCCTCGTGTTGCATCGTGACGGTGACTTCGGTACCGCCGCTGTGCTGGATGGCGTTGGTCACCAGCTCGGAAAGGACGAGCGACACGGGGAAAGCCAGGCTGGACAACCGGTGAAAGGAGAGGTAGGCGCGAGCGATGCGCCTCGTCGCGCCCACCCGGAGGGCATCCCGTAAGGGAATCTCCTCGCCCTGTGCGCGCCGGGCGATCTCGAAGGAGGTCTGCATCAGTCCCCCCGGCCGAGGCCTGTCACCCAGGCCGAGCGGGAGCCCGGTGTGGTCGGCTGGTGCCTCCCTCGCCGTAAGGGTCGTGCTCGGCGCCGTAGCCGTACCCATTGACTCCTCCTCGTCGCGGATCGAGCACTTAGCGTTGTGCGAGGAGGCAGGTTGTGACTATGTCGCGGGTATGACTTCTGGCTGACCTTTCGAGTGACACGATGACGCCGCTATGACTTCTTGCCGCCTTCTGGCGGTGGACAGTTCCAACAGGACACCGAAGCGGTATCCCATGGAGAAGAACCGATTCCGGAGGGGACATGGACGAGGGTCGGCGCACGGTCCTGTTTCGGCTGACGACCGCTAAGGGCATCCGTGCCCACAGGGCGTTCAGCGAGGAGTACGCGCGCGTCGCACAGCAGTTACGGGACGAGGGCTACGACGTAGCCCCACCCCCGGGGGCTCGCCACTACGAGCGTCTGCTGGTCGTCGGAGGCGTGAGGACGACGCCACACACCCCCACGGCCCGTGTCCTGGAGCGGATGTTCCAGCGGCCTGTCGGGAACCTGCTGCGTTCGGCTGCCGAAGAGCCTACGGACGAGCGTGCGGACTCCGACTGGGCTCCCTCTCCGCCTGTGCTCAACGAAAGTGAACTGCTGATGACCGCTCGGGACGCCGCCTCTCACGCCGGGGAAGCCGCCGCTCTGCGCCTGGACGAGCTGACCCTCGACCAACTCCACGACGACCTGCTGACACTCAGCCGCAAGTACGGCTGCACGGCGCCGTCCGAAGTCTTCCAGGAGGCGGACAACCTGCTTCAGCAGGTGCAGGTGAACCTCGAACGCACCCGGGCCCCCGAGCAGCACACCCGCCTCTACTACGCCGCCGCTCAGGCCAGCGCGTTGCTCGCTGCCGTCTCCTTCGACCTCGGGGCACTGACACCAGCGGTGTCCTTCGCACGGTCCGCCGCGCAGTACGGCAAGACGATCGACAACGGCCCGGTGCAGGCGTACGCCTACGGAATGCTGGCGTTCATGGCGTTCTGGGACGGCCGCCCCAGCGAATCCGTCCGGCTGGCCAAGGCCGGCCAGCAGTTCGGCGGACTGGGGGACACCGCTCGCCGCCGCCTCTACGCCATCGAGGCCCGCGCACATGGGCACCTGCGCGCCGACGACCAGGCGCAGCGGGCCATCCGCTCTGCTCTGGAGCAGACGGGTGGCCAACGCGACGAACTGCACGACGACATCGGCGGGGAGTTCGGGTTCGACGCCGCCCGCACGGCCATGAGCAACGCCACGACCTGCCTGCTCCTGCGAGATCCCACAGGCGCGGAGGAATTCGCCTCAGCGGCCCTTGCCCTGCTCAGCAGCCAGCCGCAGGACGAGGTGCCCATCGTCGTCTCGGGGCCGGCCGCCATCGACCTGGCTCGTGCACGTCTGATGCGCGACGAGGTCGAGGGCGCCCAGGAAGCCCTGACACCCGTCTTCCAGGTGCCGCCGGGCTGGCGCGGCTCGGGCATGATGGAGCGACTGGTCGCCGCCCGGATCGAGCTCACCCGTCCCCAGTTCCGGGGCTCGCCGGCGGCCCTCTCCCTCGCCGAGCAGATCGAGGACTTCAGTGCTCTGTCCCCGGCACGCAGGCTCGGTGCCCAAAGCCCGCTGGCGATCGAAGCCTGACCCCTACCGACCGAGCGTGGCCAGGATCACGGCCTCCTTCTCCCGGGAGATCCCGTGCTCGGCCCAGCGCGGGTGCTGCACCGGCGTCCCGCCGTCGCTGAGCCACGCCCAGGTGTCCGTCACCGTCTCCGACAGAGGGCGGCACACCAGCCCTGCGGCCTGCGCCCGTGTCGAATCGATCTTCCACACGCCCGCGTGGGTCCGCCACAACGGCAGCTCTGTCCACTGCTTCACGTCGTTGTCCAGGAGCAGCTTGTCCGGCGCCCAGACCAGTTGCGCGTCACCGCCCGTGGTGAGCACGCAGGCCGTGAGGAGGTCGCTCATCGTCTCTCGGCCGATCGGTGCGACACAGTTGTACGCACCGCCCCGATCGGCCGCGCCCTGGTCGAGTGCGAACGTGGCCACATCGCGGACGTCGATCGGCTGGATGGGCTTGTCCGGGGCGCCCGGAGCGAGCATCCGACCGCCGCGGGCCGCTCGGTTCAGCCACCACGGAAGCCGGCCGACGTACTCGCCCGGTCCGAGAATGACGCCTGGCCGAAGGACGACCGCTCGGTCCTCGCCGAACGCCGCGGTGACTGCCCGCTCAGCACCCGCCTTCTGCCTCCCGTAGTACCAATCCGGCCCATCCCAGTCCTCGGGAAGTCGGCCGTACTCGGCGTCAGCGTCCGGCGGCCCGTCCAGGACTTCCGAGTCTTCCGTCAGCGGTTCGTTCGGCCATCCGCGGTAGGCGTTCACGGTGGAGATGTAGACGTACCGGCCGGCGACCGGCTCCAGGAGGCGGGCGCCGGCGAGGACATCACGCGGTGCCATCTCGGAGGCGGATGTGTCCACCACGGCGTCCCACGGTCCCTCACCGGCGAGCCGCGCCAGGTCGGCGGCGACGGTGCGGTCACCACGGACCGTCCGGGCTCCTTCCGGAACCGCTCCGGATCGGCCCCGGTTGAAGACCGTCACCTCCCACCTGCGGTCCAACGCAGCACGTGCAACTGCGCGACCCAGAAACCAACTTCCGCCAAGCACGAGGATTCTCATGGCGGCGATCCTGCCCGAAGGCAGTGACCGCAAGCCACTGCATGTCAGTCGCCGTCTTCAGGAAGACCGAGAGCTACACCCACAGCGAGCATGTCCGGCGTTGGTTCGGCCCGGCGCGACCCACGGTTGGCCAGCCCTCCGGCCGGGTACGGCTGCGACGTTTCTCGCTGCTCGCCTACATGACCTGGCTGACCGTGCACTTCCTAACTGGCGGCTGGCTCTGACCTCAGGATTCCTTGCATGATCGAGGTCTGTCCGGATTCATCCGGTGAGGCCGAGAATAGTCAGGGGCCTGTGGCAATCGCGGGCGGTGTGGCGTAGGGCTGCGGCAATGCCGGTGTGGACTCGAGGAGCGTAAATCCCGCCCATTCCTCAAAATGCGCAGTCTACAGGCGTACAGCGTCTCCGGGGACAGATCCTGCTCGGTCGGAGCACGCGTGCTCGGGCTGAGCAAGGCTGAGCGACGAGGAGCCAGGGCAGAGGGCAAGAAGCCGTTGGCCGCACCGCGCCCTACCCGGGCATCCGCACCCGCCCCACCTACGACAAGGAGAGACAACGTGAGCCTCGCCGTATCGACGACGGACAGCAGCACCAAGGAGTTCACTGCCTTCAAGAATGACGGGCAGCTCTGCACCGTCCACCCGGACTGGTGCACTGAGACCGGTGTCCACGACGCCCACCTCGGAGCCAGGCATGTCGTCATGGGCAATGACAACCGCGAACTTCTGGACGCACGTTTGCTGGACTTCTCCGGTTCGGACCCGGTCATAGGTCTGGGTGAGACGGACACGGACTCGATCGAGGCCCGCGCGAAGGCGACGGAGCTCCGCAGGTTCGCCGATGCCCTTGAAGCCCTCGCGGACACGATGGATACCTTCACCAATGGCGAGCCGCCAAGTAGCTCGGACACGATCTCCTGCCCCGACGGCGTCTCTTTCTGTACGGGAGACCCGGCGGACCACGAGGACCCGAACGAGCACCTTCACCACGGCCCGCTCACCGCCATGGGCGCTCACCGCCCGTACGCCGCACGGCACGGGGACGGCATCATGACGTTCCACCTGTCCCAGGTCAACGACGAAGCGCCCGGGCTGGACTTCGTGGCCGGCGGCGACTGGCCGACGCTCAGCCTCGGGGAGGTGGACGAACTGATCAGTGACATGAGCGTGCACCTGGCGAGGCTCCGGGCAGCACGTACGCAGATCGCCGGCCTGACGCCCGGGCAGGCCATCGAGACCGCGGCAACGGCCGGCCGCACTTGGACGTACGACGACAGGTACGGCACCCGGCACACCGTCACGTGCCCGTCCTGGTGCACGGTGGACCACACCGACTGCATGGACGGAACGCGCCAACCGGCCGACGTCCACCACCAGATGTACGGCACTGTGGCCCACGCCGAATACACCGAGGGCTACGAGGACTACAAGTCCTGGCAACTGCTCTGCGCGCACCTCGCCGTGAGTCCGGACTCACCAACCAGCCTGGCCTACCGAGTCCCGCACGTTCTGGTGGAAGTGGCCGCCGACACGTACACCCGCCCGATGGATCCCGACCAGCTGGCCGAGTTCATCGAGACGGTGGCCGGACAGCTGGAAGAGCTTCGCGCGATGCACCCCCGGCTCGCCGCAGCCCGCGCCGAATGGGCCGCACGGCCCCACCCGACCACCGGCGCCGAGGCCACGTAATCCCGCTGGCCCAAGACCACCCCGAGGATTGCGCCCTCCCACCTCATGCTCCAACGGCTGACGCGAACGCCCAACCCAGAGGCATCGTCCGCCCCTCCGCTCCAGGGACTTTATGCCGCTTAACCTTGGCCCTCACGAAAGATCAAGGTTAAGCGTCTTCATTTCCGTATCGACAATTCTGGCAACCCCTACGCGCACATGCCCTCTTATCGTTCCGGTTATTACTCTGTGGCTCATCGCCGTAGCTATCCGCTTCAGCAGCGACCAGCAGGAAACAGGTATTGGTCTCCTGATTATGGCCATCGGTGTCACTGCTGGCGCCATATGTGATCGCAAAAAGCTGATTGCGCAGATCAAGGGTTAGCCTCTGGATGTTAGCGCCCCATGGAATCGCTGGAAAAGTTGTTGCCGACATGAGGAATTTACCTTACAATGCCGAAATGGACTTGAAGCAAGAAGATGTCATGCGCCGCTTCGCTTCGCTTGAGCGTGGTGCATGGACGGTCGTTTGCGACAGTTGGCACGATGACGACGCCAACGGTGGTATCTATTGCGCCTTTGCGCTGCCCTCGAAGCGAGAGCGCATCTTGAGTGATCCTGGATGGGACATCTCGAAAGGTGACTTCGGCCCCGGTTTCTCACAGCACTATGAGAACGGTAAACCGGTAGCGACCTACTTCCAAGACGGGACCCCGAACGGCATCGAGCCGTTGGTTCTTCTCCGCGAATACTACGGAGTAGTACCATCGACGCTTGAGCTGACCCAGCATTTCCGGCTGTACCACAACCTCTACTGGGACGATTTGACGTCTCAGTTCATGCAGCCGCATGACGACGGCACCTCGTCGATTGCCGTCAAAATCACCGGCAAAAAGGTTGAGGTACGCACAAAACTTCTGCGACAGTTCCAGGCTGCACGGCAACTCGACCTCATTCTCTATATCGACTCAGTTAGGTACGGGACAGAGGGGGGCGCTGCTGCGCCCGATGACGTTGAGTGGACAACTGACGATCTGCGTGCCGGCCTGTATTCAGGTGACGGCATCATGGGGCGCGACTTCACTCGCTACCTAGGAACTCGAGTAGTGTCGCCGCCGCCTGTCGAGAAAAGTGGCATCTGGCCATACGAGGAAGAGGACACCTACTTCCCCGAGTTCATCATCGGGACCGATGATGATGGTGACGAGGTCCGCTATACATGCAACCCGGAAGCCCTGGCGAACTACTTCGGGGCTAACCCAGACGCGCCTCACTACCTGACGCCGGTCTTCTTCCGTCGAGAAGTTTTGCAGAAGTACTACGACAAGCCCGAGCTCTACGAAGTATCTGACGGTCGTCTTCGTTGCGCTTCCCTTTGGGGCGTCCAGATCGACAACAGCGCCAAAGACCATGTTGTTGTTTTCCTTGGTGACCTCGGTCGTGACCTGCCTCGCCAGGAGCGTGACTACTGGAGGAGCTTCAACGTTCCGGCAGATGGTCGCCCCAGTGAAACGCTTATCCGTCGAGCCTTCTTCGCTCAGTTTGCTGAGCCAACAGCAGAAGACCTGCTCGTAAGGTCTAACTACGTGACGTTTGGGCGTGCATGGAACGAGCGTTACGGGTGGGATTTCTTCCGCAAGCCCGAGGAGGCGGACGCTGGACTTTTGCAGCGTCTTCGCCTTCCCCTGAACGACTCTCAAGCTGAGTTCGAGTCAAGCATTCGCATCATGACCCAGCTCTTTGTTGACGCGATCAACGAAAAGCAAGTACAGGCGCAACTGCCGGACAAGGTCGAGAACGAGAAGGGAATCTCAAAGCTCGAACGTTGGCTGAAGCTGGCCGGGTACCCGCACGCTGAGCGAGACGTCCAGTTTCTCCGTAACCTGCAAGAGGTTAGGTCCAAGGCGACGGCACACCGAAAGAGTAGGGAATATGAGAAGATGCTCACGAAGGTGTTCGGCGACCTCCGAGGACCAGCAGCCGTTGAGACGCTCTTCGTGTCCGCACTGGCAATGTTGACTGGTCTTAACGAGTGGCTTGCTGCGGAGGAAGCGGAGCAGACAGAATAACCGACGCAGGGCCTCACGCCGAAGAAGATCGTGGCCACCACGAAGGTGACCAGGCTCCAGCAGAATGATGCCCAGTCGGCTATGACTCGGGCCGAGGCTTCCCGCCTGAAGGCGCTCAAGCTCGGCCATGACCTTTTGGCTGATCGCTTCGTCGGCCAGCGTCTTTCCGACCCAGTTGTTGAGCGTTTCCACACCAACGTCGTTCACGCTCTGTCCGGTTATGCCGCGCAGCCCCTCAGTCTGCTCCTGCAGAACCGGATCAATGCGTACCGCAAGCACAACTGGCTTGCGCTCTTCTTCAGGCCCCGCCTCCTGTGCTGGTAATTCTGGCGCTTGTTCGTTCATTCAGGCCTCCTTCCGGTTACTGGTTGGCAAGAGTCATTCATAAATGCCGTAGCTTAAGGATTGGTTGGTAGACGTAGATCAGCCCCGCCAATCGTGCGAAAGGTGGGGCTAATAAGGGCCTCCGTCCCAGACCGGAGGCCCTTCCCCAGGCAAAGC
This sequence comes from Streptomyces sp. 13-12-16, assembly GCF_002114215.1. Lineage (GTDB taxonomy): Bacteria > Actinomycetota > Actinomycetes > Streptomycetales > Streptomycetaceae > Streptomyces. Next base: position 120,252 of record NZ_NCTE01000504.1, read on the forward strand.
TGCAGGTGACAGCAGACGAGTCAGGCTGTACGCCGGGGTCAGTTGGTCCCAGCGTTGTATCGGTGGTCGCCGAAGAATCCGATGACGAGCTGACCGCTCCTGTCGGTGTCGTCAAGATAGTGCAGTCGCGGCGCAGGAGGAGCACCGTCGCCGATGCGGACGTGCTCGAGCATCAGGGCCCTACCCGAGGAGTCGATGTACTCAGGGACGCGGAGGGTTCTTTGCGCCTTGCCTCGGGGGCTGCTGCTGGCGGTCTGCCCCTCGCTGAGAACCACCTTGTCATCAGCCAGTAGCGGAAACGACCGGCTCGTACAGTACGCCTTGAGGTTGGCCAGATCGGGGCCTCCTCTGCCACCACGCGCCTGAGCAAGATCCTTGGTCTCGGCGTAGAGCTGCATGGTGGCCAGCGTTGCCGCCAGACGGTCACACCAGTGCGGGGCCTTCTTGTGGTGCTCCAGCTTCTTGGTCTCATCCATATCTGCAGTGATGACGAGCGAGGAGCAGTGCCGCTGCGCTTGCTCGAGCACGCCTCGGAGGGTGGGTGCATGCAGCCGTGCCTTCAACGCATCCGCGTCCCCTGGCAACTGCTCGTCCTCCCTCCGGCGGGACTCCAACCGGGCAGTAACGGCATCGCGTGCCCGCAACGCCGCGTCCCGCTCCTTCGTTGCAATGTCCAGCAACTCAGCGAACGCGTCCCGATCCTTCTCCGTTGCCTCGAGCCGCGCCTGGAGTTCGGACACCTCAGGCGGCGGCGGAAGGCTCGCTGCTGCTCGTACCAGGTCAGGAATCATGGAGTCGATCTTCGCTTCGAGGTCCGGCCCTTCATCGAGCAGCTTGGAGCACGTCCTCAACCGCGCCTCGACCTCACGACGCCGATCGCGCTCCATCTCGGCGAGCCGCTTGTACTTGTCTGCTTCCTTCTTGTACAGCTCGACCAGCTTCTTGGCTGCTTCGACGGCCTCATCCAGCACACGATCCACTTTGGCGCGAGATTCCTCGTTGCGGGCCCTGTCTGCTGCCGGGCCGAACGGACTGACGGACATCGGCTTCATCCACCCCCAAGACTCAAAGTGAGAATGAGCATAGGGGTAGTGCGGGCGCCGAACAGCGTGCGCTGCAGCCAGCGCCGAGCGGGACGGCCACCCGTTATCACTTCGGTCTGGCGGGCTCTGATACCTGAGAGCCCGGGCAGGGGCCCGGTCACGGGGCGGACCCGAACCGGAACTCACCGCCCCTGTATGCCGCCAATACCAGGAAGTCCCGGCCCGGCCAAGTCGCCCTTTCCCTGCAGTCTCGTCCTGTCATCGCACCAACCATGACAGGAGTACGCCATGCCGCAGCCCAGTCGTGCGCCCGAAACCGCCTTCTTGAACCTGCCAAAGGCTGCCGAGTACTTGGGGATCTCTCCGAACACCCTTTACGTCTGGCGTCATCGTCGTCAGGGGCCCCCTAGTTTCCGTATGGGGCGGCGGGTGATGTACCGCATCACCGCTCTCGACGCATGGGTACGCGCTCAGGAGAACGCGGACTCGCGTTCCAACCCCGCGCTCAACCCGCAGGCACAGAAGCCGCAGCGCCGTTCGAAGGCTTCCAGGTAGGCAGGTGTCCCCGCACGTCGCACTGGAGGAAACGACCTCCAGCAACCGGGATAAGAAGCGTCGGCGACATGCGTTACGAACAACAACCCATGACCCCGCACCATCCGAAGGAGACCACACGTTGGCCGGTTACATAGAAGACCGCTGGCTCAAGAAGCGGCCGGACAAGCAGACCGGTAAGAGGGAGCGCACCACCCTCTACGGGAAAGGCAAGCGCTACCGAGTCAAGGGAATCCCTGGCGTCCAGGACCGCTCTTTCGACACCAGCGTGGACGCCAAGCACTGGCTCGCCACAGCGAAGACGGACACCAGGCGTGGGGAGTTCGTCGACCCGCGAGACGGCGACATCTGCCTCACCGACTACATCGTCGACCACTGGTGGCCGAGTCGAACCGACGAGCCCTCGACCGAGGGACCGATGCGCAGTCGTATCTGGAACCACGTCATTCCGCTCCTGGGCGAACTCCCTCTCCGGGAGATCGACGCCTCGGCGCTGCGCTCGTTCGCGGCTGCTCTGCTCACCCGGGTCGAGGGCTCGACGGCAGAAGTGACCTGGGGACACCTCTCGTCCATCCTCAACAGCGCGGTCGACGACAAGCGGCTGTTGAGGAATCCCATCAAGGAGCACCGCAGTGTCAAGCCTCCGCGGCGTACGGAGAAGAAGGCCAGGGCTTGGAACCGGTCCGTCGTCGACGCGGTCCGCCGCGGCCTCCAGGACCGCTACAGGTTCGCGGTCGACCTCGGACTCGGACTCGGCCTGCGCCAGGGAGAAGCCTTCGGGCTGGGGGAAGAGGACTTCGACTTCGAGGCCGGTGTCGTACACGTCCGGCGTCAGCTCAGGTGGGACACCAGGGGGAGGCCGTACTTCTGCCTCCCCAAGGGTGGCAAGACGCGCGAGGTGCCGCTGTCCCCGAACCTCGCTGCCCGAGCCCGTCACCACTTCCGGCGTTTCCCGTCCACGGCGTGTACGTTGCCCTGGCGGAATCCGGAGCCCCCGGCCAACGCACTCGAAGCTCGGCAGCGGAAGCCGATCACCGTGCGGCTGGTGCTGACGACCTCGCACGGCAACCGCATCTACTACCGGACGTGGAACGACCGGAGCTGGAAGCGCGCCCTGGCGGTGGCCGGCCTCATCACTGCTGTGGGCGAGAAGGTCCGCCGGGACGGCGGCCGCATCCGGCGGGTTCCGGTCTACTCGGCGCAACGCGAGGACATGTTCCATGTGCTCCGGCACACGTACGCCAGCGTGCAACTGGAGGCCGGCGAATCCGTCGTGAGCCTGTCCACGTGGCTCGGGCACTCCTCACCGAAGATCACGCTCGACCACTACGCCCACTTCATGCCCGGCGCCGGGAAGCGCGGCCTGGACGCGATGGACGCCTGGCTGGAGCGAGAACGACAGCCGATTCTCCCTGAGAAGTCCCTGCCGGCCGGTTGGACCAAGAAGATCATCCCGAACCCGCAGGTCAGGGAACTGATCGCATCCGGGGCCAGCATGAAGGTCAAGTACAAGGAGACGGCCCGGGGCGGGCTGGCGGTGAACATCATCGAGTGCTGAGGGGCCGGGCCCCGGCCGGCGCGTTCGCACGCGGTCGTCGGCGGGGCGGGGGCGGCCTCCCG
>NZ_NCTE01000505.1 GCF_002114215.1 Streptomyces sp. 13-12-16
CCGGCGCGGGGAACGCCCGAGGCGTGTGCGGGACGGCGGGAGTCCGGCGGGGCCGTGCCCTGCGCCGCGGCCCCCGCCCGGTGGACCGGGCGGGGGCCGCGTGCGAAAGGGGCGGGAGGATCAGGCCAGCAGGGCCGGGATCGTGCCCTCGTGGATCTCGCGCAGCTCGGCCAGGGGGAGCGCGAACTCGCCCTGGAGCTCCACCGTGTCGCCGTCGACGACGCCGACGCGGGTGGCCGGGAGGCCGCGCGCACCGCACATGTCGTTGAAGCGGACCTCCTCCGAGCGCGGCACGGCGACGATCGCGCGCCCCGCCGACTCGGAGAACAGGAAGGTGAAGGCGTCGAGCCCGTCCGGTACGACCAGGCGCGCGCCCTTCTCCCCCAGCAGCGCCGACTCGACGACCGCCTGGATCAGACCGCCGTCGGACAGGTCGTGCGCGGAGTCGATCATGCCGTCGCGGGAGGCGGAGATCAGGATCTCGGCGAGCAGGCGCTCACGCTCCAGGTCCACCTTCGGGGGCAGGCCACCGAGGTGGTCGTGGACGACCTGGGACCAGGCCGAGCCGCCGAACTCCTCACGCGTGTCGCCGAGGAGGTACAGCAGCTGGCCCTCCTCCTGGAAGGCGACCGGCGTGCGGCGGGCCACGTCGTCGATGACGCCGAGGACCGCGACCACCGGGGTCGGGTGGATGGCGGCCTCGCCCGTCTGGTTGTAGAGCGAGACGTTGCCGCCGGTCACCGGGGTGCCGAGCTGCTGACAGCCGTCCGCCAGACCGCGTACGGCCTCCGCGAACTGCCACATGACGGCCGGGTCCTCGGGCGAGCCGAAGTTCAGGCAGTCGGAGACCGCGAGGGGCTTGGCGCCGGTCGTGGCGACGTTGCGGTACGCCTCCGCGAGGGCGAGCTGCGCGCCCGTGTACGGGTCGAGCTTGGCGTAGCGGCCGTTGCCGTCGGTGGCGATCGCGACGCCGAGGCCGGACGCCTCGTCGATGCGGATCATGCCGGAGTCCTCGGGCTGGGCCAGGACGGTGTTGCCCTGCACGAAGTGGTCGTACTGCTGGGTGATCCACTGCTTGGAGGCCTGGTTGGGCGAGCCGACCAGCTTCAGGACCTGGTCCTTCAGCTCCTCGCTCGTCCCCGGGCGCGGCAGCTTGTTCGCGTCGTCCGCCTGGAGCTCGTCCTGCCAGGACGGGCGGGCGTACGGGCGCTCGTACGTCGGGCCCTCGTGGGCGACCGTGCGCGGGTCGACGTCGACGATCTTGCCGCCGTGCCAGAAGATCTCCAGGCGGTCGCCGTCGGTCACCTCGCCGATGACGGTGGCGATGACGTCCCACTTGTCGCAGATCTCGAGGAAGCGGTCGACCTTGTCGGGCTCGACGACCGCGCACATGCGCTCCTGCGACTCGCTCATCAGGATCTCCTCGGGGGAGAGCGTCGAGTCGCGCAGCGGCACGTCGTCGAGGGTGACGCGCATGCCGCCGGAGCCGTTGGAGGCCAGCTCGGAGGTGGCGCAGGACAGACCGGCCGCGCCGAGGTCCTGGATGCCGACGACCAGCTTCTCCTTGAACGCCTCCAGGGTGCACTCGATGAGGAGCTTCTCCTGGAAGGGGTCGCCGACCTGGACGGCGGGGCGCTTCGACGGCTTGGCGTCGTCGAAGGTCTCGGAGGCGAGGATCGACGCGCCGCCGATGCCGTCACCGCCGGTGCGGGCGCCGTACAGGATGACCTTGTTGCCGGCGCCGGAGGCCTTGGCGAGGTGGATGTCCTCGTGCCGCATGACGCCGATGGCACCGGCGTTGACCAGCGGGTTGCCCTGGTAGCAGGCGTCGAAGACGACCTCGCCGCCGATGTTGGGCAGGCCCAGGCAGTTGCCGTAGCCGCCGATGCCGGCGACGACGCCCGGCAGGACGCGCTTGGTGTCGGGGTGGTCCGCGGCGCCGAAGCGCAGCGGGTCGACCACGGCGACCGGGCGGGCGCCCATGGCGATGATGTCGCGGACGATGCCGCCGACGCCCGTGGCCGCGCCCTGGTAGGGCTCGACGTACGACGGGTGGTTGTGCGACTCGACCTTGAAGGTGACCGCGTAGCCCTGGCCGACGTCGACGACACCGGCGTTCTCGCCGATGCCGACGAGCAGGGCGTCGTTCTCGGGGGCCTTCTCGCCGAACTGGCGGAGGTGGACCTTGGAGGACTTGTACGAGCAGTGCTCGGACCACATGACGGAGTACATGGCGAGTTCGGCGCCGGTCGGGCGGCGGCCGAGGATCTCCACCACCCGCTCGTACTCGTCCTTCTTCAGGCCCAGCTCGGCCCAGGGCAGCTCGACGTCGGGGGTCGCGGCCGCGTGCTCGACCGTGTCCAGAGGCGTCCGGCTCATGCGTTGACCAGCTTCTTGAGGATCGAGGTGAAGAACGGGAGGCCGTCGGTGCGGCCGGTGCCGATCAGCGGCTCGACGGCGTGCTCGGGGTGCGGCATCAGGCCGACGACGTTGCCCGCCGCGTTGGTGATGCCGGCGATGTCGTTGAGCGAGCCGTTGGGGTTGACGTCCAGGTAGCGGAAGGCGACGCGGCCCTCCGCCTCCAGCTCGTCCAGCGTCCGCCGGTCGGCCACGTAGCGGCCGTCCATGTTCTTCAGCGGGATGTGGATCTCCTGGCCGGCCGAGTAGTCGGTGGTCCAGGCGGTGTCCGCGTTCTCCACCCGCAGCTTCTGGTCGCGGCAGATGAAGTGCAGGTGGTCGTTGCCGAGCATCCCGCCGGGCAGCAGGTGGGCCTCCGTGAGGATCTGGAAGCCGTTGCAGATGCCCAGCACCGGGAGGCCGGCCTTGGCCTGGTCGATGACGGTGTCCATCACCGGCGAGAAGCGCGCGATGGCGCCGGCGCGCAGATAGTCGCCGTAACTGAAACCGCCGCAGAGCACCACGGCGTCGACCTGCTTGAGGTCCTTGTCCTTGTGCCAGAGGGCGACGGGTTCGGCACCGGCGACGCGGATCGCGCGCCGGGTGTCCCGGTCGTCGAGGCTGCCCGGGAAAGTGACGACGCCAATACGAGCGGTCACTTCGCGGCCTCCGCGACTTCCTCGACCCGTACGGTGAAGTCCTCGATCACGGTGTTGGCGAGGAAGGATTCCGCAAGATCGTGGATACGGGCGAGCGCGGCCTCGTCGACCGGCCCGTCAACTTCCAGTTCGAATCGCTTTCCCTGACGGACGTCCGAGATCCCTTCGAAACCCAGTCGCGGCAGTGCGCGCTGCACCGCCTGGCCCTGGGGGTCGAGGATCTCCGGCTTGAGCATGACGTCGACTACGACGCGTGCCACTGGCACTCCCGGTGTGTGGTGCTGAGCAGGTTCCTTCAGACTACCCGCACAAAATTTCTACGCGAGTAGAGTTGTAGGAATCTACGTGAGCACCGTCACGATTCGGCATCACGGGCAGACGCCAGGGAAAAGTTCCGGGAAAGATCTCCGTTCGCCCGCACATCTCTATTGCGCACCGGACACGCGGACAGATTTAGTCGGGCTTCACAATGCAATGCCGGGCACTGTACAAATGAATTGTCATTAGCAGATACTTTGCCCGATTACAGGCGAACAGCCGACATCTCGACGATGTACCGGCACGTCATCACGGACGTCCGGACGAGAGATGCCGCACGAAGGGACCGATATTCGTGGCGCAGAAGGTCGTGGTCACTCTCTTTGACGACATCGACGGCTCGGAAGCGGCGGAAACGATCGCCTTCGGACTGGACGGCAGGTCGTACGAGATCGACCTCAATGAAACCAATGCCAGGAAACTGCGTGCGGCCCTCGAGCCCTACGTGGACGCCGGCCGCAAGCGGTCGCGCTCCGGCAAGGCGTACCGGCAGACGGAGGTCGCCCCGGACCCGGCGGCGGTCCGCGCCTGGGCGCAGGCGAACCGGATGGACGTGCCCGCGCGCGGGCGGATCCCCAAGAAGGTCTACGAGGCGTTCGCCGCGGCGCGGTGAGCCGGCCGCGCGCGCGGCCGTCGGGGCCGGTCCGGTGCCCCG
>NZ_NCTE01000506.1 GCF_002114215.1 Streptomyces sp. 13-12-16
CCGGCGGGCGGCGTGCGTACGGGTCGCCGCGGCGGCCGAACCGGCCGAACCGGCCGAACCGGATTCCCCGCGGGACACTCCGGCCGACGGCCCGGGTGCGCGGCGGGACACGGCGGACGACGATCAGGATCCCCGACGGAAGACGGCAGCCGACGATCCTGACCCCCGACGGAAGACGGCAGCCGACGGCCCGGCCCCCCGGCCGGACAAGGCAACCGACGACTCCGACACCCGGCGCGGCACGACAACCGACGAGCCCTCCCCCCGGCCGAACACGACAGCCGACACACCGGCCCCCCAGCGGAACGCGGCGGACGGTGATCCGGGATCCCTGGAGGAAGCGAGGCCCAGTACCCCATGACCACCTCCACCACCCCCCTCCTCAGCGCCCAGGGTGTGCGCATCGCCTTCCCGGGACGGCACGGCGCACCGGACGCCCGTGCCGTGGACGGTGTCGACCTGGACATCCGTCCCGGTGAGATCGTCGCCCTGGTCGGCGAGTCGGGCTGCGGCAAGACGACGCTGGCCCGCGCCCTGCTGGGTCTGGTCGAGCCGACCGCGGGCCGAATCGCCTTCGGCGGACGGCCGCTGGAGTACTCCGGCCGCTCCCTGAAGGCGTACCGCAGGCGCGTGCAGCTGGTGCTGCAGGACCCGAGCGGCTCGCTCAACCCCCGGCACACGGTGTACGACGCGGTGGCCGAGGGGCTGCGCATCCACGGCCACGGCGGTGACGAGCGGGCCGCGGTCGCCGACGCCCTGTCCCAGGCCGGGCTGCGCCCGCCGGAGCGCTTCTTCCTGCGCTATCCGCACGAGCTGTCCGGCGGTCAGCGGCAGCGCGTGGTGATCGCGGGCGCGCTGGTGCTGGAGCCCGAACTCCTCGTCGCCGACGAGCCGGTGGCCTCGCTGGACGCGTCCGTGCGCGGGGAGATCCTGGCCCTGCTGCTACGGCTGCGCGCCGAACTGGGCCTGTCCGCGCTGGTCGTCACGCACGACCTCGGACTGGCCTGGAACATCGCCGACCGGGTCGCGGTGATGTACCTGGGCCGGATCGTGGAGACCGGGGCGGTGGAGCGGGTCCTGACGTCCCCCCGGCACCCGTACACCCGGGCCCTGCTGTCGGTCCTCCCCGAGGCGCCGGGTGAGCCGGTGGTCCTCACGGGCGAGCCCCCGGACCCGTCCCGCATCCCGTCCGGGTGCCGGTTCCACGCCCGCTGCCAGATCCTGGCGGGCGGCGAGGCGGACCGGGCGGGGGTGGCGGAGGCGTGCCGGGGCCGGGACCCGGAGATCCTCGACGGGGGCGGCACGGCCCAGGTGGCGTGCCACTGGGCGCACGCCCGGAAGAGCTGATCGGACCGGGCGGGGGCGGCGGGTCGAGTCGGAGGAGGCCGGTGGCGCCTTGCAGCCCGGGTGAGCGGGGGCGACGGGGCCTCCGCGCGAGCGGGAGCGAGCGTGGGGAGTCGGCAACCGACGACAACGCCGCCGGGCCCCTCTGGGGGGTGCGTGCCGGCCCCACGTCTCCGGCGTGATCCGCCGGACAGGCCCTACGGCTTCTCGGCCGCGGCCACGAGGGCCTTGCAGCGCTCGACGTCCTCGGCCATCTGCTCCAGCAGCGCCTCCAGCGTGTCGAACTTCGCCTGGCCGCGCACGAAGGCCAGGAAGTCGACGGCGACATGGAGGCCGTACAGGTCGAGGCCGACACGGTCGATGGCGTACGCCTCGACCGTGCGCTCGGTGCCGTCGAACTGGGGGTTGGTGCCGACGGAGATCGCGGCCGGCATGGCCTCGCCCTGGGCGTGCAGCCAGCCGGCGTAGACGCCGTCGGCGGGGATCGCGGTGTGCGGGAGGGTCTCGACGTTGGCCGTGGGGAAGCCCAGGTCGCGGCCGCGCTGAGCGCCCCGGACGACGACGCCCTCCACCCGGTGCGGGCGGCCCAGGATCTCGGCGGCGCCCTCGACCTCGCCCTCGGCGACCAGGCGGCGGGTGAGCGTGGAGGAGAACGGCTCGCCGCCGCCCGCCTCACCGCTCACGTACAGGTCGACGACCTCGACGTCGAAGTCGTAGATCCGGCCCTGCTCGGCGAGGAACTCCACGTTGCCCGCGGCCCTGTGGCCGAAGCGGAAGTTGGGGCCCTCGACGACCGCCTTGGCGTGCAGCTTGTCGACCAGCACCTTGACGACGAAGTCGGCGGCGGACAGCTTCGAGAACTCGGTGGTGAAGGGGAGGATCAGGACCGCGTCGACGCCGAGGCCGGCCATGAGTTCGGCGCGCCGGTGGTGCGGGGCGAGCAGCGGGGGGTGGCTGCCGGGGCGGACGACCTCGCTGGGGTGCGGGTCGAAGGTGACGACGACGGCGGGGACGCCGAGGTCCCGGGCGCGGTCCACGGCATGCCGGATGATCAGCTGGTGCCCGCGGTGCACTCCGTCGTAGGAGCCGATGGTGACGACGCTGCGCCCCCAGTCCTGGGGGATGTCCTCCAAGCCACGCCAGCGCTGCACTGTGCCTGCTCCTTGTCGAAACCTCGTCGAACGAACCCGAGTCCGTGGACTTCTCTGCGCAGCTCTAAGGGTGCCATGCCGCGTGCCGGGGGCCCGCATCGGCATGGGGGCTGTGTGACGGGGTGCACGTGCCGGCCGGGCGGGGTCAGGCGGGGACGACCGCTCCGGCCGGGTTCCCGATGGTCCGGCGGGTGGCGGGCCCGATCAGCGCGGACCACTCGCGTGGGGCGTCCGCCAGCCAGCCGGCCACGGCGGCGGCGAAGCCCGGCACATGGCTGCCCAGGTCGGCCAGGCAGCGGTCGAAGCGGGTGGCGCCCTCCGTGGTGCGCGCGAGGAGCAGCCCGGTGCGGTGGACGAGGACGCGCGGCTCGGGGCCGGTGTTCCGGGCCGCGGCGCGCAGCACCGCC
>NZ_NCTE01000507.1 GCF_002114215.1 Streptomyces sp. 13-12-16
CGGCAGGGCGCCGGGCCGCAGTGGCAGCGGGTCGGCACGGTCGGCAGGCCCGCCTCAGGGATGCACCACGTGCCGGCCGGACTGCCGCCGGCCCCGCGCAGGGGCGCCTGACCCGGGGCGCGGCGAAGGGGCGGCCCCACCGGGACCGCCCCTTCGTCATGTCCGCCGTCGGCTACTTCTTCTTGCCGCGCTTCTCCCGCACCCGCACGGAGATGTGGATCGGCGTCCCCTCGAAACCGAACTCCTCCCGCAGCCGGCGCTCGATGAACCGCCGGTAGCCCGCCTCGATGAAGCCTGAGGCGAACAGCACGAACCGCGGCGGCTTGGTGCCGGCCTGGGTGCCGAACAGGATGCGCGGCTGCTTGCCACCCCGCACGGGGTGCGGGTGGGCGGCGACCAGCTCGCCGAGGAAGGCGTTCAGCCTGCCCGTCGGGACCCGCGTCTCCCAGCCCTCCAGGGCCGTCTCGATGGCCGGGACCAGCTTCTCCATGTGCCGTCCGGTGCGCGCCGAGACGTTCACCCGCGGCGCCCACACCACCTGGCCGAGCTCGGTCTCGATCTCCCGCTCCAGGTAGTAGCGGCGCTCCTCGTCGAGGGTGTCCCACTTGTTGAAGGCGAGGACGATCGCGCGGCCCGCCTCCACGGCCATGGTGACGATCCGCTGGTCCTGCACCGAGATGGAGTCGGCGGCGTCGATGAGGACGACGGCCACCTCCGCCTTCTCGACGGCGGCGGCGGTGCGCAGCGAGGCGTAGTAGTCGGCGCCCTGCTGGAGGTGGACGCGCTTGCGGATGCCCGCCGTGTCGACGAACTTCCACGTCTTGCCGCCGAGTTCGATCATCTCGTCGACCGGGTCACGGGTGGTTCCGGCGAGTTCGTTGACGACCACCCGGTCCTCGCCCGCGACCTTGTTCAGCAGCGAGGACTTGCCGACGTTGGGCCTGCCGATCAGGGCGACCCGGCGCGGGCCGCCGACGGTGGTGCCGAAGGTCTGCGCCGGGGCCTCGGGCAGGGCCTCCAGGACCTGGTCCAGCATGTCGCCGGTGCCGCGGCCGTGCAGCGCGGAGACCGGGTGCGGCTCGCCGAGGCCCAGGGACCACAGGTAGGACGCGTCGGCCTCGCCGCTCGGGCCGTCCACCTTGTTGGCGCACAGCACGACCGGCTTGCCGGCCTTGCGCAGCAGCCGGACGACGGCCTCGTCGGTGTCGGTCGCGCCGACCTTGGCGTCCACGACGAAGACGACCGCGTCGGCGGCCTCGATCGCGTACTCGGCCTGGGCGGCCACGGAGGCGTCGATGCCGAGGACGTCCTGCTCCCAGCCGCCGGTGTCGACGACCTTGAAACGGCGGCCGGCCCACTCGGCCTCGTAGGTGACGCGGTCGCGGGTGACGCCCGGCTTGTCCTCGACGACCGCCTCACGGCGGCCGATGATGCGGTTCACCAGGGTCGACTTGCCGACATTGGGACGGCCGACGACGGCGAGCACGGGCAGCGGACCGTGGCCCGCCGCCTCGATGGCGCCCTCGACGTCCTCGAGGTCGAAGCCCTCCTCCGCGGCGAGCTCCATGAACTCCGCGAACTCGGCATCGCCCAGCGCCCCGTGATCATGCTCGTGCGCACCCTCGTACGCGTCCGAGCCGTCGGGCTGGATGTGGTCGTTCATGAAGTCGGTACCTCGTCGTTCATCGTGGTGATCGGTGGAACACCCTGTTCGAGGGGTGATCCACTACTCGAGTGTCGCCTAGCGCCCGGTGAGGCGCCTGGCGTTTTCCAGGTGGGCGGTGAGCTGCTTCTGGATGCGTTCGGTCGCCTCGTCCAGCGCCTTGCGCGTACGTCTGCCGCTTCCGTCTCCCGCGTCGAAGGGGTCGCCGAAGACGACGTCCACGCGGGAGCGCAGCGGGGGCAGTCCCTTTATCAACCGTCCGCGGCGCTCGGAACTTCCCAGGACGGCCACCGGCACGATCGGCGCTCCGCCGCGTACGGCGAAGTAGGCGAGCCCCGCGCGGAGCGAGGCGAAGTCGCCCTCGCCGCGCGTGCCCTCCGGGAAGATGCCGAGGACACCGCCCTGCTCCAGCACGCCCAGCGCCCGGGAGATCGCCGTGCGGTCGGTGGTGTCGCGGTCCACCTTGAGCTGGCCGATGCCGGTCAGGAACGGGTCGAGCGGGCCGACGAACGCCTCCTTCTTGATCAGGAAGTGCGTCGGCCGGGGTGCCACGCCCATGACCATGGGGCCGTCGATGTTGTGGGAGTGGTTCACGGCGAAGATCAGCGGACCGGCCGTGGGCACCCGCCAGGCTCCCAGCACACGCGGCTTCCACAACCCGTACATCAGGCCGACGCCGATGCGCCGGCCGACCTCGGCGCCGCGCTCCGATGGGACCTCGGTCACTTCCCGGCCCGCTTCTCCTCGACGAGGGTGACGACACACTCGATGACCTGCGCCAGCGTCAGCTCGGTGGTGTCCACCTCGACCGCGTCGCCGGCCTTGGCCAACGGGGAGGTCTTGCGGCCGGCGTCGGCCGCGTCCCGCTTGATCAGGGCCTCGCGGGTGGTGTTCAGGTCGGCGCCCTTGAGCTCGCCGCTGCGGCGGGCGGCACGGGCCTCCGCGCTGGCGGTGAGGAAGATCTTCAGGTCGGCGTCGGGCAGCACGGTGGTGCCGATGTCGCGGCCCTCGACGACGATGCCGGTGACGGCGGAGGCGGCGATGGACCGCTGCAGCTCGGTGATCCGGGCCCGCACCTCGGGGACCGCGGAGACCGCGGAGACCTTGGAGGTGACGTCCTGTCCGCGGATCGGGCCGGCCACGTCGACGCCGTCGACGGTGATCGTCGGGTCCTGCGGGTCCGTACCGGAGACGATCTCGGGCTTCCCGGCGACGGCGGCGATCGCGGACGGGTCGTCTATGTCGATGCCGTTGGTCACCATCCACCAGGTGATCGCCCGGTACTGGGCGCCGGTGTCCAGGTAGCTCAGGCCGAGCTGCGCCGCCACGGCCTTCGAGGTGCTCGACTTGCCCGTGCCGGAGGGGCCGTCGATGGCGACAATCACGGGCTGGGCGGCGCCGTTTTCCACGGAGGAACACCTTCCTGGTGCGGTGGAGTGGTGTGTGCGGGGCGCGGACACGCCCCGCACCAGATTACCGGCCGCCCGGAACCCTTCCGACAAGCGGACGATCCGGCCCTCCGGGGGACGGGCCGCCCCGGCCCCGGACCGTCACCGGCGGATCCGTCACTGGCGGATCGCCCAGCCCCGCTCCCGCAGCCCCGTGGTGAGGGCCGGGGCCGCCTTGGGCTCCACCATGAGCTGGACCAGACCGGCCTGCTGCCCGGTGGCGTGCTCGATGCGGACGTCCTCGATGTTGGCGCCGGCGCGCTCGGCGTCCGCGAAGATGCGGGCGAGCTGGCCGGGCTGGTCGTCGATGAGCACCGTCACGGTCTCGTAGACGCGCGGCGCGGAGCCGTGCTTGCCGGGGACGCGGACCTGACCCGCGTTGCCGCGGCGCAGCACGTTCTCGATGCCGGTGCTGCCCTCGCGGCGCTCGTCCTCGTCGGAGGACTGCAGCGCGCGCAGGGCGCGCACGGTCTCCTCCAGGTCGGCGGCGACGTCCGTGAGCAGGTCGGCGACCGGGCCGGGGTTCGCGGAGAGGATGTCGATCCACATCCGGGGGTCGGAGGCGGCGATCCGGGTCACGTCCCTGATGCCCTGCCCGCACAGTCGTACGGCGGCCTCCTCGGCGTGCTCCAGGCGCGCGGCGACCATGCTGGACACCAGGTGGGGCATGTGGGAGACGAGGGCCACGGCCCGGTCGTGGGCGTCGGCGTCCATGACGACGGGCACGGCCCTGCAGTGCGAGACCAGCTCCAGGGCGAGGTTCAGCACCTCGGTGTCGGTGTCCCGGGTCGGGGTGAGCACCCAGGGGCGCCCCTCGAAGAGGTCCCCGGTGGCGGCCAGCGGGCCGGACCGCTCGCGGCCGGACATCGGGTGGGTGCCGATGTACGGGGCCAGGTCGAGCCCGCGTTCCTGGAGCTCGCGGCGCGGTCCGCCCTTGACGCTGGCGACGTCGATGTAGCCGCGTGCCGCGCCGCGCCGCATCGCGTCGGCGAGCACGTCGGCCACGTGGGCGGGCGGGGCGGCGACGATCGCCAGGTCGACCGGCCCGTCGGGGGCCTCGTCCGTGCCGGCGCCGAG
>NZ_NCTE01000050.1 GCF_002114215.1 Streptomyces sp. 13-12-16
CACCGGCCGAGCCGGCCGCCACCGCCGCCTTCCGCACGGAACGCAGCGCGCCCCGCAGCTTCTCCCCGGCCTCCTCGCCGCGCCTGCCCCCGGCGCCCGCCCGCTCGTCCGGCTGCTCGGGCAGCGGCACGACCTTCGTCGCGTCCGCCGGTTCCCCGGGCTCCTTGGACGCGGGCGCGGCAAGGACCGCGTTCAGCATGGCCCGGGCGCCGCTGTCGTCGAGCCGCTGGGCGGGGTCCTTGTTGAGCAGACCGTAGATGACGTCCCTGAGCGGTCCCGCGTTCTTCGGCTCGTCGAGCGGCTCGGTCATCACCGCCGTGAGCGTCGCGATCGCGGACCCCTTGTCGTACGGCGGAGTGCCCTCCACCGCCGCGTACAGCAGCCCGCCGAGCGACCACAGGTCGGCCGCCGGCCCCGGCTTGTGCCCGCGGGCCCGCTCCGGGGAGATGTAGGAGGGGGCGCCGACCAGCATGCCGGTCGAGGTGATGGACGGGTCGCCCTCGACCTGGGCGATGCCGAAGTCCGTGAGCACGACCCGGCCGTCCTCGGCGATCAGCACGTTCGACGGCTTCACGTCACGGTGCAGGATGCCCTCGCGGTGCGCGGAGCGCAGGACGTCCAGGATGGCGAGGCCGACCTCCGCCGCGCGCCGCGGTTCCAGCAGGCCGTCCTCCCGGATGGCCTCGGCGAGCGACTTGCCCTCGACGAGTTCCATCACGATCCAGGGCCGGTCGTCCTCCTCGACCACGTCGAAGACCGTCACGGCGCTGTTGTTGCGGATCCGCGCGATCGCCTTGGCCTCGCGCAGGGTCCGGGTGATCAGCCGCCGCTTCTCGTCCTCGTCGATGTTCGACGGGAAGCGGAGCTCCTTGACGGCGACGGTCCTCCCCAGGGTCTCGTCCTGGGCCCGCCACACCGTGCCCATGCCGCCGCGGCCGAGCACATCTCCCAGCCGGTACCGCCCGGCGAGGAGACGTGCGCTCTTGTCCTGACGGGATGTCCCCGCCCGCTCCGCCTCCGACATGCGTCCCCTCATGCAACCCGCCCTGACAGAGCCTTCATTGTCCCTCACCCGACAAGTGGTCGACGCCCAGGGTGCCTCTGGCCGCACACCGGGCCCGGCGCGCCCGGCACCCGGGTGACGGACGCGTCCCCCCGCCCTGCATGATGGGCCTCCGACATGGGAGGATCCGGGATGCCGCCGCTACGGACACTACTGGCCGTTCCTGTGTCCCTGGCCCTGCTCGCCCTGGCCCCGACCGCCTCCTCGGCCCCGGCCGTCCCGCCTACGGACGTGCTCCTTCCGCTGCTGGTCACACGGGGGGACGCCCCCGCCGCGGCCCTGCTCGCCCTGGAGGGGACCGGCACCCGCTACGCCGACGCCGGCCCGGACATCGAGCGCGCCGACCACTTCCGCGCCGGCAGCATCACCAAGACGTTCGTCGCCACGGTCGTCCTGCAACTGGCCGACGAAGGCCGCCTGTCGCTGTCCGACACCGTGGAGAAGCATCTGCCCGGCCTGGTGCGTGGAGCGGGCAACGACGGCCGCACGCTGACCCTGCGTTCCCTGCTCTCCCACACCAGCGGCCTGTACGACTTCTCCGCGGACACGCGGGGCACCGTGCCGGTCACCCCTCTTCAGGCCGTACGCATCGCCCTCACCCACCCCCCGGCCGACCCCGGCCGCTTCTCCTACTCGAACACCAACTACGTCCTGCTCGGCCTGGTCGTCGAACGGGTCACCGGCCGCTCGTACGCCGCCGAGGCCGAGCACCGCATCATCGCTCCGCTGCGTCTGACGGGCACCTCCTTCCCGGGTTCCCTGACCTCTCTGCCCTCGCCGCACGGCCGCTCCTACGCGGCCGACGGAACCGACGTCACCCGGCTCGATCCGCAGGTGGCCGGTGCCGCGGGTGAGTTGGTGACCACGCTCGCCGACCTGGACCGCTTCTACGCGGCCCTGCTCGGCGGTGAACTGCTGCCCCCGCGCCGGCTGCGCGAGATGCTCGACACCCGCACCGCACACGGCTCGTACGGCATGGGCCTGTTTCCTGTGACGCTTCCGTGCGGCACCACGGTGTGGGGGCACAACGGGCGCATCTCCGGCAGCTACGTGCGCACCGCGGCCACGGTCGACGGCCGGCGTGTCCTCACCTTCCGCGTGAACACGGAGTCGATGGCTGATCCCGGTCTCGAACCCGCGGTGCTCGCGGCCGAGTTCTGCCCTCGCACCTCCTAGAACGACCGGGTTCCGAACGAAGATCCCGGATCCCGCCACCCGTTCGAGTGATTCGGGCCGGTGACCGGCGGCTCACGGCCCACGACTCGCAGCTCGCGGAGCGCGGATCGCAGCCCACGACTCGTGGCCTGCGGCTCTCGGCTCGCGGATCGCGGATCGCGGATCGCGGATCGCGGCTACAACGGCACGATGTCCGGGGCCCCCAGCCGTGCCGCGTCCGCCGTCAGGTCGTCGGGCTGCCGCTGCGACTCCCGCTCGGCCTCCACCCGCTTCTCGTAGTGCCGCACCTCGCGCTCGGTCTGATCCTTGTCCCAGCCCAGCACCGGCGCCATCAGCTCGGCCGCCTCGCGGGCGCTGCGCGTCCCCCGGTCGAACGTCTCGATCGAGATGCGGGTGCGCCGGGTCAGCACGTCGTCCAGGTGCCGCGCGCCCTCGTGCGAGGCGGCGTAGGTGATCTCGGCACGCAGATAGTCGTCGGCGGCCCGGAGCGGCTCGCCCAGTGAGGGGTCCGAGGCGATGAGGTCCAGGACCTCCTCCGCCAGCGCTCCGTACCGGTGCAGCAGGTGCTCCACCCGTACCGTGTGCAGGCCGGTGCGCGCGGCCGTCCGCGCCCGCGCGTTCCACAGCGCGTGGTAGCCCTCGGCGCCGACCAGCGGCGTGTCCTCGGTGACGCAGTCGGCGACGCGCACGTCGAGTCCGTGCACCGCCGCGTCCACCGCGTCCTTGGCCATGACCCGGTACGTCGTGTACTTGCCGCCCGCCACCACGACGAGCCCGGGTACCGGATGCGCCACGGTGTGCTCGCGGGACAGCTTGCTCGTGGCGTCCGACTCACCGGCGAGCAGCGGCCGCAGACCGGCGTACACGCCCTCCACGTCGTCCCGCGTCAGCGGCACCGCGAGCACCGAGTTCACGTGCTCCAGCAGGTAGTCGATGTCCGCGCTGGACGCGGCCGGGTGCGCCTTGTCGAGGTCCCAGTCGGTGTCCGTGGTGCCCACGATCCAGTGCCGGCCCCAGGGTATGACGAACAGCACGGACTTCTCGGTGCGCAGGATGAGCCCGGTCGTGGAGTGGATGCGGTCCTTGGGGACGACCAGGTGGATGCCCTTCGAGGCCCGTACGTGGAACTGTCCGCGTTCCCCGACCATCGCCTGGGTGTCGTCGGTCCACACCCCGGTGGCGTTGACGATCTGCTTGGCGCGGATCTCGTACTCGCCGCCGCCCTCGACGTCCTGCACCCGGGCGCCCACGACGCGTTCGCCCTCGCGCAGGAAGCCCGTGACCCGCGCACGGTTGGCGGCTTTCGCGCCGTACGCCGCCGCCGTGCGCACCAGCGTCGCCACGAACCGGGCGTCGTCCATCTGGGCGTCGTAGTACTGCAGGGCCCCGACCAGCGCGTCCTTCTTCAGACAGGGGGCCACCCGCAGCGCGTGACGACGGGTCAGGTGGCGGTGCACGGGCAGACCGCGCCCGTGTCCCCGGGCCATCGCCATGGTGTCGTACAGCGCGACGCCCGATCCGGCGTACCACCGCTCCCAGCCCTTGTGCTGCAGCGGGTACAGGAACGGCACCGGGCGCACCAGATGCGGAGCGAGCCGCTCCAGCAGCAGGCCGCGCTCCTTCAACGCCTCCCGTACGAGCACGAAGTCGAGCATCTCCAGATAGCGCAGGCCACCGTGGATCAGCTTGCTGGACCGGCTGGAGGTGCCCGACGCCCAGTCACGCGCCTCGACCAGGCCCGTGGACAGGCCGCGCGTCGCGGCGTCGAGCGCCGTGCCCGCGCCGACCACGCCGCCGCCCACCACCAGCACGTCCAGCTCGTGCTCGGCCATGTACGCGAGTGATTCGGCGCGCTGCGCCGGCCCCAGTGTCGCTGTCCTCACCGCTGCCTCCCGCTCATCGGTCGCATCGGCCGCACCCGTCGGGCGAAGCCCGGTCCCCCACCCTCATGCCCAAATTCTGACCGGCTTGCCCGACTTCAGCCACCACGGACCCCTCAGCCTGTGGACAACCCGTGCGGGACGACTCACCGAAACTCAGCCGACCAATCCCGCATATCGGTCATATTTACTCCTAGTCTGACATTGCGCTCGCCTGTCCAGTCCACAGGGCTTGCGCACCTGTCGCACTCCGGTTATTGGGAAGGACGGTCCACGCCATGCCCGCAGACCTCGCCGTCATCGGACTCGGCCCGTACGGCCTGCCCCTGGCCCAGGCCGCCGTCGCCGCCGGCATCTCCACCATCGGTTACCGGACCGGCCCCGAGCAGGGCTCCCTCAGCGCCGCCGAACAGCGCCGCATGCTCGCACAGGGCTTCCGTACGACCGCCAACGCCACCGAGCTCGGCCGGGTGCGCACCGCCGTCATCTGCGCACCCACTCCGCGCGGTGCGGACGGCGGGCTGGACCTGGGCCAGGTGGAGACGGCCGCCCGCACCCTCGCCGCGCGGCTGCGTCCGCACACCACGGTGATCCTCGAGTCCCCGGTACCCCCCGGAACGACGGAGGGGCACCTGCTGCGCCTGCTCGAATCGGGTTCGGGCCTGCGCGCGGGGCGCGATTTCCACCTCGCCTACTCCCCGAGCCGGGTCGACCCCGGCAACCGCGACCACACCCCCGCCAACACCCCGAAGGTCATCGGCGGCCTCACTCCCGCCTGCACGGAGTCGGCCGCCGCCTTCTACGGACGCATCACCGACAAGGTGGTACGCGCGCGTGGCCTGCGCGAGGCGGAGACCGTACAGCTCCTGGAGACCAACTTCCGGCACGTCAACATCGCCCTCGTCAACGAGATGGCCGCCCTCTGCCACGACCTGGGCATCGACCTGTGGGACGTCCTCAGATGCGCGGAGACCAAGCCCTTCGGCTTCCAGGCGTTCCGCCCCGGCCCCGGTGTCGGCGGTCACGCCGTCCCCCAGGACCTGACCGCCCACGCGGGCCGCACCCTGCGCATGGCGGAACTGGCCCAGGAGGTCAACAACCGCATGCCGCGCTACGTCGTGCAGCGCGCCGCCGCCCTCCTCAACGAGCACGGCAAGTCCGCGCGCGGCGCGCGGGTACTCCTCCTCGGCGTCACCTACAAGCCCGACCTCGCCGACCGGCAGGGCTCCCCGGCCCAGGAGATCGCGGTCCGGCTGATGGAGCTGGGCGCGTCCGTCAGCTACCACGACCCGCACGTACCGTCCTGGAACGTCCTCGACCACCCCGTCCCCCGCGCGGACTCCCTCTACGAGGCCGCCGCCGACGCCGACCTGACGATCCTCCTCCAGCATCACCGCACGTACGACCTCCAGGGCCTGTCGGTGAAGGCCCAGCTGATGCTGGACACGCGGGGAGCCACGCCTACGGGGGCGGCGCACCGGTTGTGAGGTGGGGGCGCGCGGAGGGTTGCCGTGCCACGGGGGTTGACGGGGTCGCCGGACAGGGACGTCACCGACTCGCGCAGGGCCTTCCCTCGTGTATTCGCCCTGAATAAAGCCACCGTGCGCCCCGCACCGCGCCACGCGTCCCCGCACACGCCCCTGAACACGCAGGAGAGGCCGGTCACCCCCTCAGGGCGACCGGCCTCCTCAAAGCCGTCGAACGACTACCGCCGGTGCTGCGAGTCCGCCACCGTCACCTCGACGCGCTGGAACTCCTTCAGCTCGCTGTAGCCGGTCGTGGCCATCGCGCGGCGCAGGGCGCCGAAGAGGTTCATCGAGCCGTCGGGGGTGTGGGACGGGCCGGTGAGGATCTCCTCCAGCGTGCCCACCGTGCCGAGGTCGACCTTCTGGCCGCGCGGCAGCTCCTCGTTGACGGCCTCCATGCCCCAGTGGTTGCCCCGGCCCGGCGCGTCCGTCGCGCGGGCCAGCGGGGAGCCCATCATCACGGAGTCGGCGCCGCAGGCGATCGCCTTGGGCAGGTCGCCGGACCAGCCGACACCGCCGTCCGCGATGACGTGCACGTACCGGCCGCCGGACTCGTCCATGTAGTCGCGGCGGGCGGCGGCCACGTCGGCGACCGCGGTGGCCATGGGCACCTGGATGCCGAGCACGTTGCGCGTGGTGTGCGCGGCGCCGCCGCCGAAGCCGACGAGGACGCCCGCCGCACCGGTGCGCATCAGGTGCAGGGCGGCCGTGTACGTGGCGCAGCCGCCGACGATCACCGGGACGTCGAGCTCGTAGATGAACTGCTTCAGGTTGAGCGGCTCGTGCGCGCCGGAGACGTGCTCCGCCGACACCGTCGTACCGCGGATGACGAAGATGTCCACACCCGCGTCGACGACGGCCTTGGAGAACTGGGCGGTGCGCTGCGGGGAGAGCGCGGCGGCGGTGACCACACCCGAGTCGCGCACCTCCTTGATGCGCTGCCCGATCAGCTCCTCCTTGATGGGAGCGGCGTAGATCTCCTGGAGGCGGCGGGTGGCCGCCTCGGCGGGCAGGCCGACGATCTCGTCCAGCAGCGGCTGCGGGTCCTCGTAGCGCGTCCACAGGCCCTCGAGGTTCAGCACGCCGAGGCCGCCGAGCTCGCCGATGCGGATCGCGGTGGCCGGGGAGACGACGGAGTCCATGGGAGCGGCCAGGAACGGCAGCTCGAAGCGGTAGGCGTCGATCTGCCAGGCGATCGAGACCTCCTTCGGGTCCCGCGTACGGCGGCTGGGGACGACGGCGATGTCGTCGAAGGCGTACGCCCGGCGGCCGCGCTTGCCGCGCCCGATCTCGATCTCAGTCACGTCTGTGGCCTTTCCCTGATGCGTTGCAGCGCCTTCCAGTATCCCGTACGGCCGCGGCGCCCACCGCCCCGGACGTCACGCGAGGGCGGCCCCGGATGTTCCGGAGCCGCCCTCGGGAAGCCCGCCGCCTACTTGCGGCTGTAGTTCGGAGCCTCGACCGTCATCTGGATGTCGTGCGGGTGGCTCTCCTTGAGGCCCGCGGAGGTGATCCGTACGAAGCGGCCGTTGTCCTGGAGCTCGGGCACGGTGCGTCCGCCGACGTAGAACATCGACTGGCGCAGGCCGCCGACGAGCTGGTGGACGACCGAGGAGAGCGGGCCGCGGTAGGGCACCTGGCCCTCGATGCCCTCGGGCACGAGCTGCTCGTCGGAGGCGACGCCCTCCTGGAAGTAGCGGTCCTTGGAGAACGACTTGCGGTCGCCGCGGGTCTGCATGGCGCCGAGCGAGCCCATGCCGCGGTACGACTTGAACTGCTTGCCGTTGATGAACATCAGCTCGCCCGGGGACTCCTCGCAGCCCGCGAGCAGCGAGCCCAGCATCACCGTGTCGGCGCCCGCGACGAGGGCCTTGGCGATGTCACCGGAGTACTGCAGGCCGCCGTCGCCGATGACCGGGACACCGGCCTCCTTGGCGGCCAGCGCGGCCTCGTAGATCGCCGTGACCTGCGGGACGCCGACGCCGGCGACGACACGCGTGGTGCAGATGGAACCGGGGCCGACACCGACCTTGATGCCGTCGCAGCCCGCGTCGACGAGGGCCTTGGCGCCGTCGCGCGTGGCGATGTTGCCGCCGATGACGTCGACGCCGGAGGAGTTCGACTTGATCTTGGCGACCATGTCGCCGACCAGGCGGGAGTGGCCGTGCGCGGTGTCGACGACGATGAAGTCGACGCCGGCCTCGATCAGGGCCTGGGCGCGCTCGAACGCGTCACCGGCGACACCGACCGCGGCACCGACCAGCAGCCGGCCCTCGGCGTCCTTGGCGGCGTTGGGGTACTTCTCGGCCTTCACGAAGTCCTTGACCGTGATCAGGCCCTTGAGGACACCGCCGTCGTCGACCAGCGGAAGCTTCTCGATCTTGTGGCGGCGCAGCAGCTCCATGGCGTCCGGGCCGGAGATGCCGACCTTGCCGGTGACCAGCGGCATCGGCGTCATGACCTCGCGCACCTGACGGGAGCGGTCGGTCTCGAAGGCCATGTCGCGGTTGGTGACGATGCCGAGCAGCTTCTTGTTGCCGTCGGTGACCGGGACGCCGCTGATGCGGAACTTGGCGCACAGGGCGTCGGCCTCGGCGAGCGTGGCGTCCGGGTGGATGGTGATCGGGTCGGTCACCATGCCGGACTCGGAGCGCTTCACCAGGTCGACCTGGTTGGCCTGGCCCTCGATGGACAGGTTCCGGTGCAGGACGCCGACGCCGCCCTGGCGGGCCATCGCGATCGCCATGCGCGACTCGGTGACCTTGTCCATGGCGGCGGACAGCAGCGGGATGTTGACCCGCACGTTCTTGGAGACGTACGAGGCGGTGTCGATCTGGTCGGGCGCCATGTCCGACGCGCCCGGCAGCAGCAGCACGTCGTCGTAGGTCAGCCCGAGTGTCGCGAATTTACCGGGCACTCCGTCGACGTTGGCAGTCATGACACCTTCCCCAAATGGCCTTGATCGGTGCGGATGTCCATGCTAACGGGAAGCGCGGGTGTCTCATTCCACGGCTTCGCACGGCTCCGGGCTTCGTATGTTCGTACGGGAACGGCTGATCTTCCGTTCATATTCCGTTCGTATGCCGAAGGGGCGGCGCGGTGGCGGGGGTTATTGCTCCGCCAGGGCGCGCAGCCTGCTCAGCGCGCGGTGCTGGGCCACCCGGACGGCACCGGGTGACATTCCCAACATCTGTCCAGTCTCCTCCGCCGTGAGGCCCACGGCGATCCGCAGCAGAAGCAGCTCGCGCTGGTTCTCGGGCAGGTTGGCCAGCAGTTTCTTGGCCCATTCCGCGTCGCTGCTGAGCAGGGCGCGCTCCTCGGGGCCGAGGGAGTCGTCGGGGCGTTCGGGCATCTCGTCGGAGGGCACGGCCGTCGAGCCGGGGTGCCGCATCGCCGCGCGCTGCAGGTCGGCGACCTTGTGGGAGGCGATGGCGAAGATGAACGCCTCGAAGGGCCGGCCGGTGTCCTTGTAGCGGGGCAGCGCGAGGAGCACCGCGACGCAGACTTCCTGGGCGAGGTCCTCGACGAAGTGCCGGGCGTCGCCGGGCAGCCGCGACAGCCGGGTGCGGCAGTAGCGCAGCGCCAGGGGGTGGACGTGGGCGAGCAGATCGTGCGTGGCCTGCTCGTCTCCGTCGACCGCGCGATGGACGAGCGCACCGATCGCCCCTTGGGCAGTGCCCGCCTCGTCGTCGCGCATCGGTCCATGGTGCCTTGCGGACGTCTGGTCCGCGGCACCGTGTCCCTGGTTGTGCACCGAAGCGTTATGAGCAGGTGCGCCGGAACTCATCCCTTGCGCCCTCCCCTTCCGCTCGACCGACTCGTCCCCGAGGAACTCCACAACTCAAGGATGCGGCATCCGCGGCGAAACGAGCAGTGGGCACCTGGCGGCTGCCGCCGAGGCGCTGGTGGACGGGGTTCTCGCACCCCGGGCGCGGCGGACGACGGGGCTTCCACGCCTCCGCGCGACGGGCGACGGGCACACCCGCGCCCCAGCACGGCCGACGGCAGGGGTTCCACACCCCCGCACGGCGGACGACAGGCATACCCGCACCCCGGGCCCGGCCGATGACGAGGGCTTGCGCATCCCAGGTCCGCCGGGAGCTCCTCGCGCGGAGTCACGATCCGCATACCGAAGAGCACGCCGCCCGGAGCCACCGCCCGCATACCCACCGCCACCGGGAGCGCACCGCGCACCCCGTGCGGCCGCAGGTTCCGTGCCCCGCCGGAACCACGTCCCATCAGGGCGCTGAACCTCGTGGCCGGCGGGCTTCGCTCGGGCGCGGTGCGTGTGCGACCGTTCACACGGGTGTGTCACGCCGGTCCCGGTGGCCGGGCCCGGACCCGGGCAGGAGCGTTCACGGGCGTCGCTCGCCGGGGCGGACCGGTCCGAGGCGGAAGGTGCCCAGGGCCTCTCGTCCGGACCGCGCCGGACCCGGGGCTCCCGGTTCCGCGTCGGCCACGCTCCGACCGTCCCGTCGATCCGTGCCGCCGGGCACGTGGCCGGAATCCCCGCCGGGGCACACGCGCCCCGGCTCCCGCCGCCGTCCCGCGGTGCAGGGCCCGGG
>NZ_NCTE01000508.1 GCF_002114215.1 Streptomyces sp. 13-12-16
GGCCACGGCGGAAGGGGGGCCGAGCCGGGCGGACGCCGCCGTCGGCCCGGGCCGTGCGCCGTCCCGGTCACCGGCGCGGTCCTACACCGACGGCTTCGGCTCCTCGGCGGGCGCGGTGTTCTCGCGTGCCAGGGCGCTGGGCCACCATGCGCGGGGGCCGATGTCGATCACGAGCGCGGGCACCAGCAGCGAGCGGACCACGAGCGTGTCGAGCAGTACGCCGAAGGCCACGATGAAGGCGATCTGCACGAGGAACGCCAGCGGGATGACCGTCAGGGCCGCGAACGTGGCGGCCAGCACCACGCCCGCCGAGGTGATCACGCCGCCGGTCGTGGTCAGTCCGCGCAGCACACCCTGCCGCGAGCCGTGCGCGAGCGCCTCCTCGCGCACCCGGGACATCAGGAAGATGTTGTAGTCGACGCCGAGGGCCACCAGGAACACGAACCCGTAGAGCGGGACGGACGCGTCCGTCCCGCTGAAGCCGAGGACGTGCTCGAAGACGAGGGAGGAGACCCCCAGCGTCGCCAGGAAGTTGAGCGCGACGGTCGCCACCAGCAGCACCGGTACGAGCAGCGAGCGCAGCAGCAGGACGAGGATCAGCAGGATGATGCCGAGCACGACGGGGACGATCACCGTGCGGTCGTGCGCGGCGGTCTGCTGGGTGTCGTACTGCTGTGCCGTGTATCCGCCGACCAGGGCGTCGGCCCCGGGGACGGCGTGCACGTTGTCGCGCAGCCGCGCGATGGTCTCCTTGGCCGCGTCGCTGTCCGCCGTCGCCTCCAGCGTGGCGTCGATGCGGACCCGTCCGTCCACGACCTGAGGCTCACCGGCACCGGGCTGCCCCGAGGCGGAGACCGCGCCCGCCGACGCCACGCCCGCGGTGTCCTTCGCGGCGGCCGTCACCGCTTCGGCGCGGTCGGCGCCGGCGATGATCACGGCCGGGTTGCCCGAGCCGCCGGGGAAGTGCTCGCCGAGCGTCTCCTGGGCGGCGACGGAGGGAGCGTCGTTCACGAAGATCTCGTCGAGCGGCACGCCCTTCGCGGAGAGCGTGGGCGAGAAGGCCGCCAGGGCGGCGAGGACGAGCCCGGTCACGACCCAGGTGAGGCGCGGTCGCGCGTCCACCCGCGCGGCGACCCGGCGCCATACCGCGTGGCCTTCCGCGGACGCGTCCGACGCCTTCGGGCGGGACGGCCAGTAGGCGGTACGGCCGAGCAGGGCCAGCACGGCAGGCAGGAAGGTGAGCGTGGTGAGCACGGCGCACACGATGCCGATGGCGCCGACCGGTCCGAGGGCGCGGTTGTTCGTGAGGTCACTGGCGAGCAGGGCCAGCAGCCCGAGCGCCACGGTGGCGGCACTCGCGGTGATCGCGCCGAACGAGCGCCGCACCGCCGCCAGGGCGGCCGCGGCCCGGTCCCCGCGCACGGCGAGTTCCTCGCGGAAGCGCGCGGCCAGCAGCAGGGCGTAGTCGGTGGCGGCACCGATCACCAGGATGGACAGGATGCCCTGCACCTGTCCGTCGACGCGGACCACGTCCCGTTCCGCCAGCGCGTAGACCACGGCACAGGCCAGTCCCAGGGCGAAGACGGAGCCGAGGATGATCAGGAAGGGCAGCAGGACGCTGCGGTAGACGAGCAGGAGGATCACCAGCACGGCGGCGAGCGCCACGCCCAGCAGCAGTCCGTCGATGCCCGCGAACGCGTCCGACAGGTCGGCCTGGCTCGCGGCCGGGCCGGCGATCTGCGCCTCCGCACCCGGCACCTTCCGCGCCGCCGCACGCACCTCGTCGAGGACCGCGGGCAGTTCCTCACCCAGCTCGGGCTCGAGCTGGACGACGGCCTGGAGCGCCCGGCCGTCGTCGGAGGGCAGGGCCGGTGACGGCCGGCCGACGATCCCGGTGCTCCCGGCGAGCGCGCCGACGGAGTCGGTGGCGGCCGCCCGCTGCGCCTCGGTGACCCGGCCCCCGTCCGTCGTCCAGACCACGATGGCCGGCAGGGTCTCGGCCTGGTCGAACGCCTCACGCTCCTCGAGGACCTTGGTGGACTCGGCGCTCTGCGGCAGGAAGGAGGCCTGGTCGTTGGTGGCCACCTCGCCCAGCTTGCCCGCGTACGGCCCGAGCGTTCCGCCCACGCCCAGCCAGACCAGCAGGAGAACGAGGGGCACGGCCCACCGGGCCCAGCGCGGTGTGGTTCTCATGAACATCCTCAACAGTGGAAAGAAGTGTGTCGATGGTCGAGTATCTCAATCGTTGAGTGATCCTATACTGGAGTCATGAGTGGACCGGATACCCCTTCGACACCTCTTCAGGTGAACGACCCGACGGGGTTGCAGTCGTTCGCCGTGCTGTTGCGTCGGATGAACAACGAGTTCAACCGTGTCGCTCAGGAGTTCGCCCACGCGCACGGCCTGCACCTCACCGATGTGCAGGCCCTGATCGCGATCCTGGACGCCGATCCGGACGGAGCGGGCGAGCCCATGACACCCGGTCGGCTGCGCAGGCAGCTCAACCTCACGTCCGGCGCGGTCACCGCGTGCGTCGACCGGCTGGAGCGGGCGGGGCACATCCACCGGGTCAGGGCCGCCGACGACCGTCGCGTGGTCCACCTCCACTTCGCGGAGGCGGCCAGAGAGCTGGCCAGGGAGTACTTCCGGCCGCTCGCGCGGAGCACCGACACCGCGCGGGGCCGCTTCACGCCCGACGAGCTCACGGTGATCGTCCGGTTCCTCGGTGAGATGAACCGCGAGCTCGTCCTGCTGCGCCGCGACTGAACGGCCCCACCGGGCGGCTCGGCCGCCGGAACGGCGGCAGGGGTTCCGGCGGAGGGCGTGGGCGGTCCCGAGCCGGGTGGTGTCCCGGGGAGCGGGGCGGAGGGCCCGCCGGTGCGTGGCGGTGAGGCCGGCCCGGCGGCGGGGGACGCGTCGTACAGGACCGGGGGATGCCGGCGAAGCCGGTGAAGGGGGCGCCGTCGACGACC
>NZ_NCTE01000509.1:0-21762 GCF_002114215.1 Streptomyces sp. 13-12-16
CGGACACCGGATCGGAGCCCGAGGCCGACTCCGGGCCGGCCCCCGAGACCGGCTCGAAACTCGAGGGCGGGCCCACGCCGGATCGCGGACCGGACCGTGAGGCCGAGGCGGTTCCCGGGGCCGGCTCGGAGCCCGAAGGCACTGGCAAGTCGGAACCCGGGCCGGTCCGGGAGCCCGCCCCCGGTGCCGGCACGGCCCCCGAGCCCCGCTCGGAGCCCGAAGGCGACCCCGAGACCCCCGCCCCCGAAGACCCCTCAGGAGGCCCGCGGTGAACGACGTGCTCGACGTCGCCCTGCGACTCCTGGTCGTGTTCGTCGTCTTCCTCACCTTCCCCCTGATCGTGGGACAGACCGAGCACAAGGTGATGGCCCACATGCAGGGCCGCCTCGGCCCGATGTACGCCGGCGGCTTCCACGGCTGGGCCCAGCTCATCGCCGACGGAGTGAAGTTCGCGCAGAAGGAGGACGTCGTCCCGGCCGGCGCGGACCGACGCATCTTCCAGCTCGCGCCCGCCGTCGCGCTCCTGCCGTACCTCCTCGTCCTGCTCGCCATCCCGATCGGCCCCGGTGAGGGCGCGGTCGGCCAGGTGCTGGACGCCGGTGTGTTCTTCGTCCTGGCCGTCATGGGCGTCGGTGTCCTCGGCTCGCTCATGGCCGGGTGGGCCTCCGCCAACAAGTTCTCCCTCCTCGGCGGTCTTCGTACGGCCGCCCAGCTCCTCGCCTACGAACTCCCGATGCTGCTCACCGCCGCCTCGGTGGCGATGGCGGCCGGCACCGTCTCCCTCGTCGGCATCCTCGACGCCTTCGAGTGGTGGTGGCTGCCCTGGCAGATCACCGGCGCGCTCGTCTTCTTCGTCGCCGGCCTCGCCGAACTCCAGCGACCGCCCTTCGACATGCCGGTGGCCGACTCGGAGATCATCTTCGGCGCGTACACCGAGTACACCGGTCTGCGCTTCGCCCTGTTCCTCCTCGCCGAGTACGCCGGGATCGTCGTCCTGTGCGGCCTGACCACCGTCCTGTTCCTGGGCGGCTGGCACGGCCCCTGGGGTGCCGACGGGCTCGGCTGGGTCTGGACCCTGCTGAAGACCGCGGTCCTCGCCTTCGTCGTGATCTGGCTCCGCGTCACCTACCCCCGACTGCGCGAGGACCAGCTCCAGAAGCTCTCCTGGACCCTCCTCGTCCCCCTCTCCCTCGCCCAGATCGCCCTCACCGGCATCGTGAAGGTGGTGATCCGGTAACCATGGCTCCCATCCCCGGTTCCGGCCTGGCCAAGGGCCTGGCCGTCACCCTGCGGACGATGACGAAGAAGTCCGTCACCGCCCCGTACCCGGACACCCAGCCCGACCTCCCGCCCCGCACCCGCGGTGTGATCGGCCTGTTCGAGGAGAACTGCACGGTCTGCATGCTGTGCGCCCGCGAGTGCCCGGACTGGTGCATCTACATCGACTCCCACAAGGAGACGGTCCCGGCGGCGACCCCCGGCGGCCGTGAACGCAGCCGCAACGTCCTCGACCGCTTCGCCATCGACTTCTCCCTGTGCATGTACTGCGGTATCTGCATCGAGGTCTGTCCCTTCGACGCCCTGTTCTGGTCCCCGGAGTTCGAATACGCCGAGACCGACATCCGTGACCTCACCCACGAGCGCGACAAGCTCCGCGAGTGGATGTGGACCGTCCCGGCCCCGCCCGCCCTCGACCCCGGCGCCGAGGAACCGAAGGAACTCGCAGCCGCCCGCAAGGCCGCCGACAAACTCGCCGCCGCCCGGACCGCGGAGACGACGGCCCCGCCCTCGGCACCGTCGGCCGGCACCGAACCGCACGCCGACGAACAGGCCCGTGCCGTCGAGTCGCCCACACGACCGGCGGGCGAGTCGAAGCAGCAGGCGGACCAGCCACGGCAGGAGGGCCGGGAATGACCCCCGCAGCGACTCTCGGCGGCCTCGCGACCGGCACCGTGAACCTGGCGGCCGAGTCCCGCGGCTTCCTCTCCCCGACCGGTGTGGAGATCGCCTTCCTCCTCGTCGGCCTGGTCACCTTCGGGGCCGCCGTCATCACCGTCACCACCCGGCAGTTGGTGCACGCCGCCCTGTGGCTGGTGATGGCCCTCGGAGGCCTCGCCGTCGAATACCTCCTGCTCACCGCCGAGTTCATCGCCTGGGTGCAGGTCCTCATCTACGTCGGTTCCGTCGTCGTCCTCCTCCTGTTCGGGCTGATGCTCACCCGCGCCCCCATCGGCCGCTCACCGGACGCCGACTCCGGCAACCGCTGGGTCGCCCTCGCCGTGGCCGTCACCGCCGCGGCCGCCCTGGTGTGGGTGGTCGTGGACGCCTTCCGGACCACTTGGATCGACCTGGACGGCGCCCCCGCCGGCTCCACGGACGTCACCGGCGCGAGTCTCTTCCAGCACTGGGTCCTCCCCTTCGAGGCCCTCTCCGTCCTCCTCCTCGCCGCCCTCGTCGGCGCGATCGTCCTGTCCCGCAAGGCGAAGGCCGAGGCCGCGTCCGGCGCGACGGAGACCCGGCGCGACACGGAAGGGGCCCGCTGATGCACCTCGCCTACCCCGCCGTCCTGTCCGCCCTCCTCTTCTGCACCGGCCTGTACGGCGTCCTCGCCCGCCGCAACGCGATCCTCGTCCTGATGTCGGTCGAGCTGATGCTCAACGCCGTCAACCTGAACCTGGTCGCCTTCGACGTCTGGCTCAGCCGGACCGCGGAGGAGACCCTGCACTCCGGCCAGGCCCTCACCCTGTTCACCATCGCCATCGCCGCCGCCGAGATCGGCATCGGCCTGGCGATCGTCCTCGCCGTGTACCGCAACCGCGGCACCTCGGACATCGACAAGCTCCGCGACACCGCCGAGAGCCACGAGCCCGACGGCCCCGACAGCGAAGCCCCCGCACCCCGGACGGCCGGCGAGAAGGCTGAGGCCACCGCGTGACCACGACCACCCTCGCCGTCCTCGTCCCCCTCCTTCCGTTCCTCGGCGCGCTCGCCGGGCTGCTCCTGGGCCGCACGGCCCCCGGTTTCGTCCGCCCGCTCGCCGTCCTGCCGACGCTCGCCTCCCTCGCACTGGCCGCCACGGTCGCCTGGCGCCAGGGCGGAGGCCAGGCCGTCGACGCCGCGACCGAGCTCACCCCCACCGGCTCGGTCCCGATCGAACTCGCCCTGCACATCGACGGCTTCGCCGCACTGACCGCAGTCCTGGTCACCGTCGTCGCCGGCTGCGTGCAGACCTACTCGACGGGCTACCTGCGCGACGACCCGCGCTACCCCTCCTACGCCGCCCTGGTCTCCCTGTTCACCTCCGCGATGCTCCTGGTCGTCTACTCCGGCGACCTGATGGTCCTGCTGGTCGGCTGGGAAGTCATGGGCATCTGCTCCTACTTCCTCGTCGGCCACTACTGGGAGACCCCCGAGGCACGCGCCGCCTCCCTCAAGGCCTTCCTGGTCACCAAGCTCGGCGACGTCCCCTTCCTCATCGGCCTGTTCGCCGTCGCCACCGAAGCCGGGTCCTTCCGCATCACCCGCATCCTCGGCGCCGTCGCGAACGGCGGCATCGAACACCCCACGCTGATCGCCCTGCTGCTCCTGGCGGGCGTGGCCGGCAAGTCGGCGCAGTTCCCGCTGCACACCTGGCTCCCCGACGCGATGGCGGGCCCGACCCCCGTCTCCGCGCTGATCCACGCCGCGACCATGGTCGCCGCCGGCGTCTACTTCATCGCCCGTCTCCTCCCGCTCTTCGAGGCCTCGCAGGCCGCGATGGTCGTCCTCGCCGTCATGGCCGCCGTCACCATGGCCGGCTCGGCGCTCGCCGCGCTCGCCCAGGACGACATCAAACGCGTCCTCGCCTACTCGACGATCGGCCAGCTCGGCTACATGACCGGCGCCCTCGCCGTCGCCGACCGCGGCGCCGCCGTCTTCCACCTCCTGTCCCACGGCGCCTTCAAGGCGCTGCTGTTCCTCGCGGCCGGCGTGATCATCCACGCCGCCGGCACCAACTCACTGGCCGCCATGTCCCGCATGGGCCACCTGCGGGACCGGGTCCCCGACGCCTACTGGACGATGACCGTGGCGCTCCTCGCGCTCGCCGCGATCCCGCCGTTCAGCGGCTTCTTCTCCAAGGAGGCCGTCCTCGGCGCCGCCGAACACGTCGTCACCGGCCACACCGGACACGCTCCCGCGGCGGCGGGCTGGATCGTCCTCCTCGCCGGCCTCGTCACCGCCCTGCTCACCGCCACGTACGCGATGCGGCTGTGGCTGCTGGCCTTCCGCGGGTACGGAACCGAGGCGCCCGACCACGGCAGGCAGCCGTTGACGATGACCACGGTGCTGTGGGTGCTCGCCGTGCCGTCCCTCGCGCTCGGCGGGTTCGCCTTCCGCGTACTGCCCGACTGGTTCGACGGCCACGACCTGGCCCCGACGCTCACCACCTCCGTGCTCGGCACGGGCGTGGCGCTGGTCGGCGGCATCATCACCTACGCCACCTGGCGGCACACCACCGCACACGCCGCCGCCCGTGTCCCCCTCGGTGCCGTCGCCGCCCACCCCGAGGGCGACGCCGGACTGGTCGAGGCGGAGGCCATCGCCACCCACGAACCGGCCTACGGAGACATCGCGTACGTACCCGACCCGTCGGACCCCGGACGGCTGCTGCTCGGCCCGCTGCACCGCCACGCGGCCGCAGGTTTCCACCTGGACGCCGTGTACACGGCCCTCTTCGTCCGCCCGGTCCGGGCCGGCGCGAGCCTCGTCCGGTTCCTCGACCGCGAGGTCGTCGAGACCTACGTACGCGGCGCGGGCACGCTGCCCCGCTGGCTCGGCGCCGCCGTACGACGGGCCCAGACGGGCAATCTGCAGACCTATGTGAGCGCGCTGCTCGCCGGCACCGTCGTCCTCGCGGTCGCCGCCGTCCTCGTCGCCACGGGAGCGTGAGCAGGCGTGATCGATATCAACGAGTCCGTGATGCAGTTCCTTCTGGCGTTCCTCGTCGCCGGCCCGCTCCTCGGCGCCGCCGCCGCTCTCCTGCCGGCCCCGCCCGGACTGAAGGGGAAGTCACCCGACCAGGCGGTGCTCCGCCACGGCGTGACCGTCACCGGCGCGATCCTCATCGCGGCGATCGTCCTCGCGCTCGGCTTCGACCACGGCCGGCCGTCGAAGATGCAGGCCACGACCGACATCAGCTGGATCCCCGCACTGGACGTGCGCATCCACCTCGGCACCGACGGCATCTCCCTCCCCCTCCTGGTCCTGACCGCGCTGCTGACCTTCCTCTGCGCGCTCCACTCGTACTTCAAGCCGCCCACGGGCCCGTCCCCGAAGGCCTTCGTCGCCCTGCTGCTCGTCCTCGAATCCGGCACCCTCGCGACCTTCGCCGTCCTCGACCTGATCCTCTTCTTCCTCGCCTTCGAGACGGTCCTCATCCCGATGTACTTCCTCATCGCCCGCTGGGGCGGCGAGGGCCGGACCGAGGCCGCCTGGAAGTTCATCCTCTACACGCTGCTCGGCTCCGTGGTCATGCTGCTCGGCCTGCTCCTGATCGGAATCGAGGCGGGCACATTCGACATGGTGGCACTCGCCACTGACAACGGCCGGTTCCTGACCACGTCCGTGCAGGTCATCGCCGTATTGTCGATCGGGATCGGGCTCGCGGTGAAGACCCCGATGTGGCCGCTGCACAGCTGGTTGCCCGACGCCCACACCGCCGCGCCGACCGTCGGCTCGGTCCTGCTGGCCGGTGTCCTGCTGAAGATGGGCACGTACGGGTTCGTACGGATCCTGCTGCCCGCCGCGCCGGACGGCTTCCGCACCTTCGCGCCGTACCTCGCCGCGTTCGCCGTCGTCGGCATCATCTACGGATCCCTCGCCTGCCTGGCCCTCGCCAAGCGGGGTGCGAAGGGCGACCTCAAACGCCTCATCGCCTACTCCTCCGTCGGCCACATGGGCTTCGTCCTCCTCGGCGTCGCGACCATGACCCCGACCGGCGTCAACGGCGCCCTGTTCGCCAACATCGCCCACGGCCTCATCACCGGCCTGCTGTTCTTCCTGGTCGGCGCCCTCAAGGACCGCACCGGCAGCACCGACCTCGACACCCTCGCGCAGGAGACCGGCGCCGCCCTCTACGGCAAGGCCCCGCGCCTCGGCGGCCTGCTCGCCTTCGCCGCCGTCGCCTCCCTCGGCCTGCCCGGCCTCGCCGGATTCTGGGGCGAGATGCTCGCCCTCTTCGGCGCCTTCGACCCCGCCGAAGGCCTCAGTCGCCCCGCCTTCCTCACCTTCACGGCCATCGGCGCCTTCGGCACCCTGCTGACGGCCGCGTACCTGCTGGTCGTGGTCCGCAGGGTCTGCATGGGCGCCGCGCCCCAGGACGCCCCGCAACTCACCGACGTGCGCTCCTACGAGTTCGCGGCCTGGACCCCGCTCGTCGTCCTCACCGTCGTCGCCGGCCTCTGGCCGGGGGCCCTCCTCGGCCTGACCGACCCGGCCGTGCAGCAGCTCCTCGCAGGAGGCACCCGATGAGCTCCCTCGTCCAGTCCGTCGACTGGCTGGCCATCGCGCCGCCCACCATCACGGCGGTCGTCGGACTCGTCGTCCTCGTCGCCGACCTGTTCGTCGACGAGAGGCGGAAACCGCTCCTGGGCTGGCTCTCGGTGGCCGGACTCGCCGCCGCCGCACTGATGCTGCTGCCCCTCCTCGACGCCGACCGCAGCACCTTCTGCCTGGTCGGCGACGAAGGCGTGTGCAGCTACACCGCGGACCGCTTCACCCTCGTCATCCAGTTCCTGGTCCTCGGCGGTGCCCTCCTGACCGCACTCCTGTCCGTCACCGCCCTGAAGGACGAGGGCAAACGGCTTCCCGAGGGCGAGTACTGGTTCCTGTTCCTCTCCTCCGCGGCCGGCGCCGCCCTCCTGCCCGCCTCCCGCGACCTCGCGACCCTCGTCGTCGCCCTGGAGGTCGCCTCCCTGCCCGCCTTCGCCCTGGTCGGCCTCAGGCACGGCGACCGGAAGTCCTCCGAAGCGGCCCTCAAGTTCTTCCTGTCCTCCGTCACCGCCACCGCCGTCAGCCTGCTGGGCATCAGCTTCGTCTACGCCGCCACCGGGACCCTCCACCTCACCCTGGTCGCCGAACGCATCCAGGACGTCGACGGACAGCTCCACACCCTCACCCAGACCGGTGTCGTCCTCACCCTCATCGGCTTCGCCTTCAAGACCGCCGCCGTCCCCTTCCACTTCTGGGTCCCCGACACCTACGTGGGCGCCCCCCTGCCGATCGCCGCCTACCTGTCGGTCATCGGCAAAGCGGTCGGCTTCTCCGGCCTGATCCTCGTCACCGTCGTCGCCCTCCCGTCGTACGCCGACGTCTGGGGTCCGGCCCTCGCCGCGCTGGCCGCCCTCACCATGACCGTCGGCAACGTGGGCGCCCTCAGACAGCAGGCCACGCGCGCGTACAGCGCGGTACGCCTCCTCGCCTGGTCGTCCGTCGGCCAGGCCGGCTACCTCCTGGTGCCGATCGCCGCCGCCGCGTACTCCGGCGACCCCGAGAAGTCGATCGGCTCCACCGTCGCCTACGCCCTCATGTACGGAGCCGTGAACCTGGGCGCGTTCGCCGTGGCCGCCCTCGTCGGCCGCGCGCACCGCCTCAACCGCGTCGCCGACTACCGCGGCCTCTACGCCTCCAACCCCCTCACCGCGCTCCTCCTGGGCTTCTTCCTGCTCTGCCTCGCCGGACTCCCGCCGGGCATCATCGGCCTCTTCGCCAAGGTCACCGTGTTCTCCGCGGCCGTCGACGCCGGACTGGGCTGGCTCGCCGTCGTCATGGCCGTCAACGTCGTCATCGCGCTGGTCTACTACCTCCAGTGGACGGCCCTGCTGTTCCGCGCCCCCGAGGGCGAACCGGCCGAGCACCGGCTCCCCGCCCCCCTCACCGCCGCACTCGCCCTGACCGGCGTCCTCGGCATCGCCCTGTCCGGCGCACCCCAGCTGGTCCTGCGCTTCACCGGCACCGGGCTCTTCTGAGCACACCGGGCAGCGCCCCGCACGCGCGCGTACGGCCACCGCACGGCCACGCGCGCGTGCCACCCGGCACGCTCCGGACGGCCGTCACCCGGACGGTTGACACGCGCCACCGCGCGCACAAGGGAACTAGTGCCCTTCGCCTGGCGTTGACCGGTACGGGAGGGTCCACTGGACGTGACACCACGAGGCCAGTGGGCAGCGCAGGTCAGAAGGAAGATCAGCAAGCAAGGGTCCCCCTGCCGCACGACTTGGAGGGCGTACCGTGCACCGCCGGCACAACGGGCTCAGGACAGCAGTCCTCCTCGGGGGACTGTCCGCACTCATCATCGTCATCGGCAGCTTCTTCGGCCGCATGGGGCTCGTCGTCGCCGTCCTGATCGCGCTGGGCACCAACGCGTACGCGTACTGGAACAGCGACAAGCTGGCCCTGCGCGCGATGCGCGCCCGCCCGGTGAGCGAGTTCGAGGCCCCGGGGCTGTACCGCATGGTCCGCGAGCTCTCCACCCAGGCCCGCCAGCCCATGCCGCGCCTGTACATCTCCCCGACCGAGGCGCCCAACGCCTTCGCCACCGGCCGCAACCCGCGCAACGCGGCCGTGTGCTGTACCGAGGGCATCCTGCGTCTGCTCGACGAGCGGGAGCTGCGCGGCGTCATCGGCCACGAGCTCAGCCACGTCTACAACCGCGACATCCTGATCTCCTCGGTCGCCGGCGCCCTCGCCTCCGTGATCATGTTCCTGGTCAACTTCGCCTGGCTGATCCCGATCGGGCGCTCGGACGACGACGACGGCCCCGGCCTCCTCGGCATGCTGCTGATCATGATCCTCGGCCCGCTCGCCGCGTCCCTCATCCAGCTGGCCATCAGCCGCTCCCGGGAGTACGAGGCCGACGCCTCCGGCGCCCAGCTCACCGGTGATCCCCTCGCCCTCGCCGGCGCCCTGCGCAAACTGGAACACGGCACCAAACAGCTCCCCTTGCCCCCCGAGCCCCGCATCGAGACGGCCAGCCACATGATGATCGCCAACCCGTTCCGCCCGGGCCAGGGGTTCTCGAAGATGTTCTCCACCCACCCGCCGATGGCGGAACGCATCGCCCGGCTCGAGAAGATGGCAGGTCACCACCAGTGAAGACCATCCTGAATCTCATCTGGCTCGTCTTCAGCGGCTTCTGGCTGTTCCTCGGCTACATGCTGGCTGGACTGCTGCTGTGCATCACCGTCATCGGCATCCCCTTCGGCGTCGCCGCCTTCCGTATCGGTGTCTACGCCCTGTGGCCCTTCGGGTACACGACGGTCGAGCGCCGGGACGCGGGGGCCCCTTCCTTCCTCGTCAACGTGCTGTGGCTGATCCTGGCGGGCTGGTGGCTGGCGCTCGGTCACATCCTCACCGGCATCGCCCTGTGCGTGACGATCATCGGGATCCCGCTCGGCATCGCCAACTTCAAGCTGATCCCGGTCTCGCTGTTCCCGCTGGGCCGCGAAATCGTGCGGACGGGCCAGTCGTTCACACAGAGCGGGTGAGGCGACAGGCGCTCTCGTCGGTCGCGTCATGACCCGGGCGTCGTCCACAAGCCGGAGGTCGTCCACAGGTCCGAGCGGGTGTCAGTGGCGGACCGCATGATGAACGCATGACCGAGCACGAGCAGTTGCTGACACAGGTGGCGGACAAGGCCCGCAACACCCGCCCATGGGGCTGGCCTTCCCTCCCCGAGCCCATCGACGCGGCCACACTGGCACGCGCCGAGGCCAGGCTGGGCTTCGCCCTGCCCCCGCTGCTCGCCGAGCTCTACCTGCGGATAGCGGACGGCGGATTCGGCCCCGAGTACGGATTGCTGCCCCTGCTGGACAGCGCGCCCTCCGGTGAACCCGCCGTCGTGACCCAGTACCTCGCCAACCGCGAGAGCGGCCGCGAGGACCCCGACTGGCCCTGGCCCGAGGGAATGCTGCCCATATCCCACTGGGGCTGCGGCATGTACGCCTGCGTGGACTGCCGCTCGCCCCGGGCCACCGTCCTCCTCTTCGAACCCAACTCGGGCGACCCCGACCACGCCTGGTTCCTCGACGCGCCCGGCCTCGCGGACTGGCTCCGCTCCTGGGCCCAGGGCACGGGCTGGTACGAGGAGGAGAACGAGGGGGCGGAACTGGCCCCCTGGACCGGTTCCGCGGGCCGCGGGACGCCGGCGCCCTGACCGGGCTCCGCGAAGGCCGCCGCGGCGCCCCGGGAAAACATTCCGGAACCCAAGGCCCGAAAGGGCCGGATGCACCCGGGAAACCCGCCGCACCTGCGAACACGACGCACCTCGCACCCGGAACCCGCCACGGCCGCCGGCCACTCGCCACGGCCACTGGCTGTCCGTCACCCGTCACGGTTACCGGCCACCGCCCGGCCCCCGACCCCGTCGCACGCCGTAAGCCGTCACCCCCGCCACCAGCACCCCCGCCCCCACGACCACCGAAACCCACGGCAGAGAGAACGCCAGCACCAGGCACCCGGCGAGCCCCACCGCCGGCACCACCCGCGTCGCCGGCCGTGGATCGAGTGTCCAGGCCGACGCGTTGGCCACCGCGTAGTACGTCAGCACACCGAAGGAGGAGAACCCGATCGCGCCCCGCACATCCACCGTGGCGGCCAGGACGGCGACCACCGCGCCCACGGCCAGCTCCGCCCGGTGCGGCACCTGGAACCGCGGATGCACGGCGGCGAGGGCACCCGGCAGATGCCGGTCCCGGGCCATGGCCAGCGTCGTCCGTGAGACCCCCAGGATCAGGGCGAGCAGCGAGCCCAGCGCGGCCACCGCCGCTCCCACCCGCACCACCGGCACCAGCCCGGGAACACCGGCGGCCCGCACCGCGTCGGCGAGCGGCGCGGTGGCGTCGCCCAGCCCCTTCGACCCCAGTACCGAGAGGACGGCCACAGCGACAGCCGCGTACACGGCCAGCGCGATGCCCAGGGCAAGCGGGATCGCCCGGGGGATGGTGCGCGCCGGGTCCCGGACCTCCTCACCGAGGGTCGCGATACGGGCGTACCCGGCGAAGGCGAAGAACAGCAGACCGGCCGCCTGCAGCACCCCGCCGGCACCGCCGGAGACCCCGATGTCCAGCCGCCCGGCTTCGGCTTCCCCCGAGGTCAGGCACACCACCACCACGGAAGCGAGGACAGCCAGGACCACACCCACGATCACCCGCGTCAGCCACGCGGACTTCTGGACACCGCCGTAGTTCACCGCGGTCAGCGTCACCACGGCGGCCACCGCCACGGCGTGCGCCTGCCCCGGCCAGACGTACGCGCCCACGGTGAGGGCCATCGCCGCGCAGGAGGCCGTCTTCCCGACCACGAAGGCCCAACCCGCGAGATAGCCCCAGAAGTCCCCGAGCCGCTCGCGCCCGTACACGTACGTGCCGCCCGAGGCCGGGTAGAGGGCGGCGAGGCGCGCCGACGACGTGGCGTTGCAGTAGGCGACCACGGCGGCGACCGCCAGCCCGAGGAGCAGCCCGGAACCGGCCGCGTGCGCGGCGGGTGCCAGGGCGGCGAAGATCCCGGCTCCCACCATCGAGCCGAGACCGATGACCACGGCGTCGCCGACGCCGAGCGTGCGCCGCAGCGTGGGACCGGACGTGTCAGTCATGAGGCAGCACCCTACTGATCAGGTGCAACCGGCATGTGCACGCGCGGCGTCCTTCAAAGTGCGAGAACAGCGGGAAAGGGGCAGGTTCACGGCATGACGATCATCAGTTGGATCATCCTGGGACTGCTGGCCGGAGCCATAGCGAAGTTCCTGCTGCCCGGCCGTGACCCGGGCGGCCTCATCGGCACGACGCTGATCGGCGTGGCCGGCGCCTTCATCGGCGGCTGGATGTCGGCGCGTTGGCTCGATCACCCGATCACCAAGGACTTCTACGACGGCACCACCTGGGCCGCCGCGATCGGCGGCTCGCTGGTCCTCCTGATCGCCTACCGCATCCTGTTCGGCCACTCACGCGACTGACCGGGTACTCACGCGACTGACCGCGCACCGCGCGCGGCGGTCCCGGAGGCGCGGCCGGCAGGCGAGAAGGGCGGTCACCGCGCGGGTGCCCACCCTTCCTCGTGCCCGTGCGGCGCGCGAACGCCGCCGGTCCCGGCCCGGCCGGACCTACCGGTAGTTCACGTACCGCCCGCCTGATCGCCTGACCTGCACGTGAACCCCGAAAGGGGGGTTGACGTGCGAAAACTACTGACAGTGCTTGCCACTGTTGCACAGTGTTATTCGGGGCCTTGTGCCCTCGCTGTGCCCTCTAGCCCTCGCGGCCCTCCGCGCTCCCGCCGGTCTCCACCCCGGAGACACGGCGGCCCCGAACCGGTGATCTCACCCACCGGCCGGGGCCTTGATCCGCAACTCACCCAGCGATCAAGGGAGCACGGACCCGTGCAGAACGTACCCGACCCTGCCCGCGAACTCCTCGCGGCCGTCCTCGAAGCACTCGACATCCCCCACCCGGCGACCGCCGGCGGTGCCGAGGCCCACGACCGCATCCTCAACGACCGCGTCACCCACGTCGTGGTCGCCCTCCGCTCCGTCCTGGACGACGAGCCCCTGATGGACGTCCAGTGGACGACCGCCTACCTGCGCGAGCAGCTGGCCAAGCACCCCGCTACCGGCTACGTCACCGCCAACCAGGCACAGGCCGCGCTCGCCGCCGGCAAGAGCTGGTCCGAGGCCGTCACCCTCCCCACCGGGGAGGGCCAGTGAAGACGAACCCCACCCGAGCCCTTGCCATCGCGGCCGGCCTGGTCATCGTCGCCCTGACCGCTGCTGCGTTCTGGCTGTCCTACGCGCACCTCGCCGAGGTCGCCCTGGCCCACGGCATGGAGGGCAAGGAAGTCCGCGCCTGGGCGTGGCCGGCGACGCTGGACCTGTTCATCGTCGCGGGCGAGCTGCTGATGCTGCGGGCCGCGCTCGCCGGCCGTGTCGACCGGTGGGCGATCGGCCTGACGGTGGTCGGCTCCGGTAGTTCGATCGCGCTGAACGTGGCCGGGGTCGGCTCGCACGCCGAGCCGCTCGACTACGTGGTGGCCGCGGTCCCGCCCACGGCCGCGTTGCTGGCGTTCGGTGCGCTGATGCGGCAGATCCACCAGGCCCTCGCCGACCGGCCTGACGTCGCCGAGGTGGCCGATGAGGTGACCGTGGAGCGCGTCGACGACGACCAGCCCCCGGCCGCCATCGATGCCGCGCGTCCGCTGCCCGAGGTGGTTCCGGCCGGCGTCCGGCTGCTGCCGATCGTCGCCCGCCAGAAGCCCGCCGAGGCGACCACCGATGGGCCGCTGCTGCGGACCTACACGGACCGCATCATCGACCGGTACATGCCCGCCGCGAAGCCCGAGAAGGTGGTCATCCCGTCGCTGGAGGACGGCGTCTGGTTCGACGGCGTCAAGGGCACCGACCTGAACCTCAAGGCGACCACTTCGGTACCCGCCGAGACGGCCCGGAAGGTGGTCACCGAGGTGATCGCCTTGACCCCGGCTGAGCTGCGCCGGAAGGCCCGCAAGCTGAACCGGCAACTGGTAGCCGAGACGAACCGGCCGGTGACCATCGACCGGCTGCGTGAGGAGTTCGGCCTGTCCCGCCGTGAGGCTGCCGAGCTGCGCCGCGAAGTGGTCATCACGGCGCTGTTCACGGGGGAGGGCGGCCGGTCATGAAGTGGCTTCTCCTCGGTGCCCTGCTCGGGGTCCTGCTGACCATCCCCGCCGTGTCCGCCGCCCTCGCGTCGGTGGTCACCGCGCTGGCCTCCCAGCCGCTGCTGCTGGTGTTCGTCCTCGGTGCCGCCGTCCGCCCGTACCTGCCGGTCGTGGGGAGGTGGCAGCGGTGAGCGACGCCCTGGAGAAGGCCGAGGCCGCCGCCCGCGAGGCTGCGGTGGATACGGCCGCCGTACAGATCGCGCTCGCTGCGGTCGAGCTGGCCAAGGCCGCGCAGGCTCAGGCGCAGGCTGCCCCGCCGCAGCACCAGTGCGAGCACCAGCACAAGGCCCGCCGCCCGGCCGGCGAGTGGATCGGTATCGCGTGTGCGGTGTGCGTGGGGGGCGTAGGCGTCGCCTTCGCGTCCCTCGCTCTGGCGATCCTCGGCGGCACCGCCGCGATCGTCGTGCTCGTCCTGCGCGGCATGTGGATCGACTACCGCAAGGGTCGCTGACCTGCCCTTCCGTCCTCCGCGACGTGTCCGGATCCGGACACGTGCGGGGGTGCGGTGGGGCCGGACAGCCCGGTCCACCACCCGAGAGGAGCCCGTCATGGGCCTGTTCAGCCGCAAGGCCGCCGAAGCCATCGACAACACCGCCGCCGCCCTCCACAAGGTCGCCGGAGACAAGGGCGACCAGGTCGCCACCACCGTCCTCGGCCCCATCCGCCAGCGCCTCGACCACGACTGCACCCGCTGCGAGAAGGGCAACTGCAACCGCCGCTGACCAGCTGCCCGATCCGCCCGTCTCGCACGGGCGGTGAGGGGAGCCGGGACAGCCCCGGCCCACCACTCGGAAGGAAACCCCCATGACCCGTCAGGAACTCCTCGCCCAGGCGGAAGACGCCGCCCAGCGCGCTGCCAACCTCGCCGGGGAGGCCGAACGGTACGCCCACCACCCGGACTACCCGCACCGCGTCCAGCCGTTCGCCGCGGCCGGCGCCGCGTGGGCCGACACCGCCCGCGCCCTTGCCGCGATCGCCCAGGCCCTGCCCGAGACGGAGGCGTGACCATGCCCGACGGCCTCAACCTCAGCGACCTCACCGCCGGCGAGAAGCTCCGCATGGCCGGACTCATCGCCCGCATGGCCAAGCGCGGCCTGGCCGACGACGGCACCGGAAACGTCGACCTGTCCGACCTGAAGCGCCGGTTTGAGCGCATCGAGAACCAGGCCCGCCGCCGCAAGAACGGCGGCAAGTAGCTACGCCCCGGGGCGGCCGTCCGCCTGCCAGCAAACCGGCCGCCCCGGGCCTCCCGTCCCTCCGCAGAGAGAAGGAACCACCAGGATGACCGAGACTGCGCCCGAGCGGGTCAACGGGCACACCAACCCGTCCGTATCCCTCCTGAAGTTCGCCCCCGCGCAGCCGCCCGCCCCGGCCGTTGAGAAGACGGACCGGCCGCGGCGCCGGGTCCGTATCGACCACCTGCGGCGCATCGTCGTCCAGGTCCGCGCCGGCGACGGATACAGGACCGTCGTCCGCCACGGCGCCTACACCATCGGTGGTGCCCGCATCCTCGCCCGCCGTGCCTGGGATTCCCGCACCACCGCCCGGCACGAGCGCATGATGCGCGCGGCGGAGGCCGCCGGGAACGAGGAGCTCGTGCGGCAGTGGGAGCAGCGCGCCTACGCCTACCGCTTCGCCCGCCACCGTCGCCGCGTGGAACTGCTCCAGATGGTGATGAACGCACCCAAGGTCATCGCTACCGGTGTGGGGGCCGGCGTCGGGGTGCTGCTGCTCCTGGGCGTCATGCTCGCGTGGGCGAACCACGACGTGGCCGACGTCCTCACCCCGCTCGCCGCCACGATCGAGCTGGTGGGGTGGGTGGCGTTCCTCGCTGGCGTGGTGTGGGAGCCGCTGCTGTACGCGCTGCCCTGGCTCGCCCTCGCCGCCGCGTGGGCCGTCGGCCGCCACCAGCACGCCGCCCCCTCTTGGGCACTGCCCGCGGATGCCGAGGACCGCGACGTCGTGCCCGACGAAAGTGCGATCCTGCGCGCGCTGGGGAACCTGGGCATCGCGCCGCTGAACAAGGCCATCAAGGACGGATGGCAACCCCGATGGGTGTCGCCCACGACCCGGTCAGGGAACGGCTGGCACACCCAGGTGCAGCTCCCCATGGGCGTGACCGTGGAGATGATCGCCGGGCGGAAGAACGTCCTCGCCCACAACTTGCTGCGCAAGCCGGTGGAGGTGTGGCCGACGGAGCCGCCGAAGCTGCCCGGCACCCTCGATCTGTGGGTGGCCGACCAGGGGTCTCTGTCCGGGCCGGTACCGCCCTGGCCTCTCCTGTCGGAGGGCACGGCCGACTACTTCAAGGGCGTGCCCGTGGCCGTCTCCCAGCGCGGCGAACCCATCATGGGCAAGCTCATGGCCGCGAACTGGATGGTCGGCGGCATCATGGGCTCCGGAAAGTCGTCCCTGGTCATCGCCCTGCTGCTCGGCGCAATCCTGGATCCGCTGGTGGAGGTCGAGGCGTACGTCATGGCGT
Organism: Streptomyces sp. 13-12-16; assembly: GCF_002114215.1. Taxonomy (GTDB): domain Bacteria; phylum Actinomycetota; class Actinomycetes; order Streptomycetales; family Streptomycetaceae; genus Streptomyces. Next base: position 16,202 of record NZ_NCTE01000509.1, read on the forward strand.
ACAACGTCGACTACGACCCGCTGCGCCCGCGCCTGCGCACCCTGGTGAAGGGCGACGAGGACGAGCAGATCGAGGCCGCGGTGAAGGCGCTGCGCCGGTTGCGGGACGACGTGACCGAGCGTGGCAAGCTCCTCGAGGAGTTGGGCGGCGAGACGGTGAAGCTCACCCGTGAGCTGGCCACCCGGGACCCGCGGATGCGGCCAAAGGTGGTGGTCTTCGACGAGTGCCACGAGCTGTTCATGCACAAGGAGTACGGCAAGGAGGCCGCCGAGCTGGCGGTGAAGGTGATGAAGAAGGCCCGCAAGGTTGGCATCACCCTCATCTGGGTCACGGTCTCCCCGACGGCGGACAGCATCCCGCGCGACGTCACCCGCAACACGTCCCATCGGGTGGCGTTCGCGGTCGGCGACCACGTGGCCAACGACGGACTCCTCGGCTCGGGCAAGCACAAGGCCGGCATCACCGCGACGACCCTGATTCCGGGCGAGGACATCGGCACCGCGGTGACCGTGGGCTTCACTGGCAAGCCGTTCGAGGTGATCCGCTCCCACTACGTGGCCCGGGACCCGGAGAAGGGCGTGGACGAGGTGACACCGGTCGTGGAGCGCGCCCTGGGCCTGCGCGACGGGATGGAGTCCAGCGCCGAACTGGAGGTGCCGGCGGCCGACCCGCTCACCGACGTCGCCGCGGTCCTCGGGGACGAGTCGCGGATGCTGGTTCAGGAGGTACTGCACCGGCTCGCCGAGCGGAACCCGCAGGAGTACCGGGAGTGGTCGCCGACCGATCTGAAGAAGGCGCTGGAGCCGCACGGAGCCGAGCAGTACAAGTCCGCCGGCCGCATGGTGGTCTCCCGTGACCGCGTCCAGGAGGCGATCCTGGCCCGGCTGGAGGACGCCGACGAGGACGAGGGAGCCGCCTGATCTCGGGGAGTTCTCCCCGTTCGCCTCCCCGTACCGCCTCCCCCGGCGTGAGCTGCGGCAACGGCGGTTGGGGGAGGCTGGGGAGGCATCCGGCGCGGAGGCCATGAGAGCCCGTTTCCGGGCCGTTTGGCTCCCCCGGACCGTATCCCTCCCCGAACACGACGATGGCCCCCGAGGACTCGCCTCGGGGGCCATCTGCTGCCCGGCCCGGCCGCTCCGCCACGGGGGAAGCTTCAGCGGCCGGACCGGTGTCTACCGTGGCACGGGCACTCGCACCGCACCGTCAGAAGGGGCACCTCCCACTTCGGCGCCCCGGGCCGCCGGATCTTCTGCGGGCCGGTGCACATCGCGTGTTCGCCAAGGGTGCACTCGGGAGTCTTCTCCGGACCGCTCACCGGTCGGCGAACGGGACCAGGCCGTACGCCTCACGGCAGGGACTACAGGCGTAGTGCGCGCCGCCCGGGCCGGACCCCTGCTCGATGACGTCGATCAGGCGCACGTCGGCGGCGAACCGCTGATGCCATGAGCAGTAGCCGTAGCCCGTGGGGGTGCCCGCGGCGGTCTCGGTCTGCGTACTCTCGTTCACGTCGACTCCTCACCAGTCGTCCACGCCCCCGAGCCCGGCCAGGCTGCGGGGGCTTTCCGCTGGTCGGACCGTACCGCTATAGGTCACTACAGGGCACCCCATACGGCCACATGGTGCCACCTACGGGTGCCCATCGCGGGGTGCCGCCCTACGTTCCGGAGCATGAGCGAGGACCCGTTCGTCTACGTCTACGTGCGCGTGGCCAATGAAGTGGAAGCCGAGATCCGCGCCGGCCGACTCCCGCACGGGGCGCGGCTGCCGAACGAGCGGGAGATGGGCGCGCAGTACGGCGTAGCGCCCGGGACGGCACGGCGGGCGGTGCAGGAACTGCGGGAGCGGGGCCTGGTGGTGACGCTGCCCAATAAGGGATCGTTCGTCGTCGCGCCCAAGGAGGCGTAGGAGCGGGCCGAGACGATCCAGTCGCTCCGGTCGGCAGGCATGAGCGTCCGGGCCATCGCCTCCGCGACGGGGCTGAGCCGCGGAACCGTCGGCAACGAGGTGTCCAATCTTGGACACGTGGCTACGGAGGTCACCGGGACCGACGGGAAGACCTACGCGCCGAGCCGTCCCGCTCCGCAGACGGACGGCAGCCTCCTCGCAGGCGATGACTGAGTGCAGTCCGAAGGGCCCACACCCGAGGACGGGTAGACACGACGATGCCCGGCCCCTGTGGTGGAGGAGCCGGGCGCGGGTGTGTCGGGGCAGGGTCAGAAGGCGTCGCCGTCCGGGCCGATGATCGGGCCCTGTGAGATCTGCGCCTCCTGCCGTGCCATCTGCGCGGCGACCGCGACACTGAGCCCGGTCTCCGCCGGGCGCTGGCCGCTGAGCACGGTCTCCGCATGGTCCAGGAGCGGGGCGAGGCCGGCCATGGCCGCGCGTGCCTCGTACTTGGCCGTCAGGTCCACCGGGCCGCCCTCGGACGCCAGGCGGGCCGTGTGCTGCTCGATGCGCGCACGGACCTGGTCCACGGTCTTGCCGTCCCCGCCGTGCGCCCGCACCCACGTGGGGAGTTCGTCGCGCAGGGCGAACAGGGTCTCCAGGTCGGTCGTCTCCTGGATCATCTGGCCTACGGCGACGCCGGACTCCAGCAGCGACCGGGACCGCGCCCACGCGGCCTGACGTCCGAGCATGCCCTCCACCCCGGGCGTCGGCTCGGGCCATGCGGCCTCCACGATGCGGGTCACCTCGTCCTCGGCGGCCCGGACGCGCCCGCGCAGGACGCGCAGCCTGATCATCGCCTGTTCGGACAGGGCGGTCGTGCGCTCGCGCAGGCGGTTGGCGCGGCCCTCCTCGGACAGGTCACGGTCGTTGGCCACCTGGTCGCGGAGTTCGGCGAGCGCGGCCTGGTGCTCGGTGGTGAGGGCGCGCAGCTCGGCGGCGGCCCTGTTCAGGGTCTCCAGTGACGTGGTGAGGGTCTGGCCCAGCGTCGGGCCGAACAACTGGCTGAGGGACGTCACGATGCCTCCAAGGTGCGGGCGAGGGTTTCCAGGGCTTCGGTCAGGTGGACGGCGCAGGCCCGGACCGTGGGCTGTCGGGAGTCGAGAGCGGCGGTCAGCGGCCACACGGCGGTCACGTCGAACTGCTGCTGGTCGCCTGCCTGGTGCGGGCCTGAGCACTTGTTGACGCTGCTGGAGGCTGCGGGGGCCACGAGCCGTAGCGCGGCGTCCAGGCAGGCGGTGCAGACGTTCCCGTGGGGCAGGGGCAGGACCAGGCGGCGAAGGCCGCGGTCGGCGCCGCAGACGCAGCAGCGGGCGCGCGGTACGCCGGGCCAGACGCGGCGGCTGATCACGCTGTCCTGCATGCGGTGCCTCCCGTGGTGCGGTAGTGGTCAAGGCTGGCCCGGTCGACGAGCCAGAGGCGGCTGTTCACGCGCCGGCCCCGGAGGCGTCCGGACTCCAGGAGCGTCCGTATCCACCGGGGCCGGCACCCCATGTGGAGCGCGGCCTCTGCGACCGTGATCTCCACGGTGGCGTGGTCGACGGTGCAGCTTCCGACGTCGGCACGATCACGGGCGTGCGCCTGCTGCGCGGCCTCGTACAGCTGGTGCAGGAGGCGGCGGGCGCCGGGACCGATCACCCCGCCGTCCGTCCGGGCCTGTTCGGTGGCTCCCACCACGAGCGTGCGGAGCACCTCGCTGGCCAGTTCCGGCGGGATGACGACCGAGCCATCCGGCCGCAGCAGACGAGCGGCACCCGGGTCAGGCTGCGTCGTCATCGTCAGGGGCCGTTCCGGGGCGGCGGGCCGCCCGTTGGTCGAGTCGGGCGAGGATGCTCACCGCCCGGGGGTCACCGCGGCGGGCGGCCGGCCGCAGCTTGGCCCTGAGCTTGTCCTCCTCCTTCTTCAACGCGGCCTGATGGCGGGCGCTGGTGCTCTCTGCGGCCTCGGCGTCCTCGGCGAGCCTGCCGAGCGTCTCGGCGGCCTCCCGCACGATCCGCTCGACCTCGGGCATCAGCTTCGGGTCGTGGCGGCCGGCCTCGCGGTAGAGGCGGGTGACGGCGCGGCGGAAGCGCATGTTCGCGGTGTCCAGCTGGTCACGGCCGGGGTAGTTCGGCCTGCGGGTCGGGGTGTCGGGCACGAGGGATCTCCTTGTACATGTGCGCGGGCGATGCGCGCGAGGGGCTGCGGAACCGGATTCCTGGCGGGTCAGGGGGTGTCTGGGGGCTGTGCTGTGTCTCGTCTGGCGGCCTGGTTCCGCAGCTTCTGTGCGTGGCGTGCGGCGAGTCCTCGGCGGCGTGCGGCGGTGAGGTCGTCGCGGCGCTTCTTGGCGGCCTGGATGCGGATGCGGGCGGCGGCGATGCGGGCCTGTACCGCCTGCTCAACAGCGGACGTGGATTCCATGAAGGACCCCTTCGATGTGGCGCCTGGGATAAGCGGGGCGCACGTTCCCCCCTCTGTAGAGGGGGTGGGGAACGTGCACCTAGGGCGCGTGCGGGTGCGTACACCTTTGCGTGCGGCTGTGACCTGCGGATTTCCTCGAACCGTGCGGCACCGTGCGGGGCGCGTGCGGGTGTACGGCGCGTGGAGGCCGTACACCCCTGCGTGCACCCGTATGCCGCTCATGACGGGGCAGCCTGAGCGAGGTAGTAGCGCGTGGGGTTGCCGGGCGAGTCCGGTTCGACTCGCGTGAGCTGGCCCGAGCTGACGAGCTTGTCCAGGCGCCGACGAGCCTTCATCTTCAGTGCGGGCGTGACCTTCTTGGTCTCGAAGATGGCTTCAGCGGCGGCAACTGCGGTGACGCCGTGGACGCCTCCGAGCCGAGCCAGCTCCAGCAGGTCAGCGGAATGACGTACGCGCGTGGTGCCGGCCGGATGGTCGTGGACGAGCTGGAAGGGCCCCACCTCGTCCATGGGCTGTTTGAGGTGGCGGAAGGAGACAACCGGGTCTCCCGCTTCGCCCCACAGCAGGACCACGGAGCCCGCGCCCGAGGTGATCCAGACGGAGCCGTAGATGTCGGCCATCGTGTTCGGGGCGGCGCCGTTGGCGCCGCGCTTGACGAGATGGTGCAGCTCCAGCACCTGGATGCCGGCCGCGAGGGCCTTCTGTCGGGCCCGGTTGTACCCGGCACCCACGATGTCGTCGGAGAGGCCGACCGCGGCGTCCTTCAGAGAGTCCAGGACCACGGTGTCGGCCCCGGCCCGCTCGCACATCGCGGCGAGGATGTCCGTGCGTTGGGCGAGGTCGAACGGCGGCGGTCCCTCCCACACCACCAGGTGCTCGTTCAGGTAGGCGGGATCGTCGCCCGCGAAGATGCGGTGGCCTGCGCGGCGGGTCTGTGAGGGGCGGTCCATGGCGAGCAGCAGCACCCGGCGGCCGGGCACGACGGGGAAGCCGAGGACGTCGCCCTGAAGCCCGAGGCGGGCGCGGATGAGCTGGTGCGCGACCGTGGTCTTACCCACGCCCTGCGGGGCGGCGATGAGTAGCGCTTCGCCTTCTGCCCACAGGACGTCACCGCCGCTTCCCCAGACGGCCGGCGGGGTCTCCGGAACGTCCTGGAAGAACGCCCCGCCTGTCTTGAAGGAGGGCAGGGCTTCGGCAGCTGGTGCGGCGGGCGCCGC
>NZ_NCTE01000509.1:22025-27439 GCF_002114215.1 Streptomyces sp. 13-12-16
CGGGGACCGCGATCGGCGGCCACCCCGGGGTCGGCGTGAGCTTGTGAGGCGGCCGGGTGCGCATCGTGCCCGTGCGGGCGGCTCGCACCTCGGCGGCCGTCTGAAGGACGTTCAGGGCCTGCGTATGGGCGTCGGCGTAGATCCGGACCACGTGCTGGCGGTGCAATTCGGCGGCCTCCAGCGTGGCGACGTACACCCGCGGGTCATCCGAGGGCAGTTGGAGCCACTGAGGACTGCCATACGTCGGCCAGTCGTCCACACGGAGCGCCTCAACCTGTGCACAGGCCCGCAGGTGGGTGACCTCACCGGCGGCGGCGTTCGGGGGGACAGAGTGCAGGCGTACCCGCCCGGCCGTGTTGGCCAGGCGGGTACGGGCGGTGCGGGCGGTCATCAGGCTCGGACCTCGTGGGCGAGCATGTCGAGCATCGTCCGCAGCGCGGCGGCGGTCTCCTGCGGGTTGGCCGACAGGTTCAGCGCGCGCTGGATCGCGTGGCCGGCGGTGCTGAACGCCTCGTGGCCGCGGGCCTCCTCGAGGGGGAAGCCGCCGACGTCCGGCCGGGCGAGGTGCTCGGCGGAGGCCTCGTCCACGGCCTGGTGCAGCTGCTCGGCGATGTCCCGCGGGTGCGTGGTGAGCCCGGTGAGCCGTTCGCGGACGGCCCGGGTGATCAGGGCGGTGGCAACCTCGGCAGTGCTGGGCACGGGGTGCTGGCGGGGCTGCTCGGGGATCAGCGGGTGCGGTCGGCCGGTCGCCTCCAGCGCGGAGGCGATGGCGTTCTGTGCGGTGGTGGTCGTAATCTGACCCATGACGTTCTCCTTCATGGAGGCGAGGGGCCCGGGACTGCTGTAGGAGGCGACCCGGGCTCTCGTCATTGGTGGACGTTGCAGGCCCTCAGCCCGGGGATCACGCGGTGCGCCAACACCGCGCCCCCAACTGGGGGCCGCTTTCATGCGGCGATCGTCTGGGAGTCGAGCCACTGCTCGACGTCGGACCAGCGGGCCCGGAGGTGCCGGCCGACCTTGATGAACTTCGGGCCGCCGCCACGGCTGGACCACTGGTAGACGGTGCCGAGCGGTACCCCGCAGTACTCGGCGATCTGCTCAGGCGTCGCCAGAGGGCGACGTGCTTCAGACGGGGAAGTCGATCGCATCCGTGATCATCCTCATTCCGAGCCGCAGTGCAGCGGGCGATCATCGTTCGTGGGGTCGTCCCACGAACCGTGATTCAAGAGTGAGGGGCGTCGATCGTGGTGTCAACCCACACGAGAGAAGTCGTGTGTGTTGTGAACCCACGGCAACTGTGCGACTCTGACGGCCATGGAGACGGAGCGCGAAGAGCAACCGCCGCCCACAGTGGGGGCTGTCGTAGGGGCCAACCTCCGGGGTCTACGGAAGTCCAAGCGCTGGACTCAGGACGTCGCAGCGGCACAGCTCTCTTCCCGGGGGCTCACCTGGAAGCGAGCGCACATTGCGGATCTAGAGAGCGGTCGACGCGAGACACTCGATCTCGGCGCACTGATCGTCCTCGGGGAGGTGCTTGACGCGCCGTTGCCCGAGCTGTTCGCAGGAGAGGGCGACGTGTTGCTGACACCGCGGTCCGACTTTCCCCAGCACGCCATTACGGTGACGCGTGATCAACTCCGGGCCTGGTTGGTTGGCGAGAAGACGTGGGTTCGCGTCGATGGAAGCGAAGACGTCCGAACCGCGTTGCACGGCACGCCGGCGCAAGCGGACGCAGCGCTGGCGAAGCGCCTGAACCTGCCTGTTCAGGACGTCATTACGGCCGCTCGAAGCCGCTGGGGGCACAGCCTCACGCAGGAACGCGACGAACGCGTTCGGCAGCTAGGAGACCTGCCCATCGAGGAGCGTCAGGCCCGCCAAGGACACATCACGCGCGAACTCAGCGCTGAGCTTTCCGCTTGGATCGCCGAGGCGGAGCTCACCGATGGCTAGCGTCTACGACCGGTGGCACCTCTCCCGCCCGAAGAAGGGCGCCGAACCCTGCCCCGAGCACTCCAGCAAGACCCGCGCCCTGGTCCCCAGCAAGGACCACGGCAAGGGGAAGCGCTGGCAGGTCCGTTGGCGCGACGCGGCCGGCGAGCAGCAGAAGGAGAACTTCGCCAAGCGCAGTCAGGCCGACACCCGCGCGGCCACGATCGAGGCGGACCTCGCCCGCGGCCTGTACGTCGATCCGGCGGCCGGCAAGGAGAGCTTCCGCGCGGTCGCCGAGCGCTGGCGCACCACGGCCGTCCATCGTGGCGGCACGTCCTCCCGCGTCGAACGGGCCCTGCGGCTGCACATCTACCCGACGTTCGGAGACCGGCCCATCGTGTCCATCCGGCCGTCCGAGGTGCAGGCGTGGGTCAAGGACCGGTCACAGGAACTCGCCCCGACCACCCTGCGGGTCACCTTCTCCTACCTGGTCTCCGTGATGCACACCGCCGTACGAGACCGGACGATCGCCATCAACCCGTGCGCCGGCATCAAGCTCCCGGACGTCCGCCGCCCGGAGATCGTGCCCCTGCACAAGGACGCCGTCCACGCCCTGATCGAAGCGGCGCCACCGCGGTACCGCGCGATGATCCTGCTCGCCGTCGCCTCCGGTCTCCGACAGGGCGAGGTCTTCGGCCTGGAGGTCGACTGCATCGACTTCCTACGGCGCGAGGTGGTCGTGCGGCAGCAGCTGGTCACCCCGGACAAGGACGTCGACGCGGACGAGGGCGAGGTGCCCGAGCCGTACCTCGGCGAGCCGAAGACGCACGAGAGCTACCGCACCGTGCCCCTGGTCGGCCTCGCGGTCGACGCCCTCGCGGCCCACCTTCAGCAGCACCCGGCGGCCGTGGTCGACATCGAGGACCGGACCGACCCGCGGAAGCCGAAGCGCAGGACGGCCCGCATGCTGTTCACCACCGAGCGGGGCGACGTCCTGAAGCGGGCCAACTGGTCGCACGTCTGGGCGCGTACGGAGGAGCGGGCGAACGAAGCCCTCAGCAAGGCGTACGCCGAGGCATACGCGGCTTGGGTGCAGCGAGGCCGGCCGGAAGGCGAGGAGCCCGCACTCGTCCGGGTGCCGGACGGGACGAGCATGCACGACCTGCGGCACTTCTACGCCTCAGCGCTGATCAAGAACCGCGAGAGCGTGAAGACGGTACAGCGGCGACTCGGTCACTCGAAGCCGTCGATCACGCTCGACATCTACACCCATCTGTGGCCCGACGATGAGGACACGACGCGGGCGGCCGTGGAGGCGGTCCTCGGCGATGTGCCCGCGTTGTGCCCTCCCGTCAAGATCGTTTCCCGATAGTGCAGGTCAGCCGCTCGGGTCAGCGGTAGTTCACGAACTGCAGGGCGAAGTCGAAGTCCTTGCCCTTGAGCAGCGCGATGACGGTCTGCAGGTCGTCGCGGCTCTTGGAGCTGACCCGCAGCTCGTCGCCCTGCACCTGGGCCTTCACGCCCTTCGGGCCCTCATCGCGGATGATCTTCGCGACCTTCTTCGCGTTGTCCTGGGAGATGCCCTCCTCGATCGACGCGAAGATCTTGTACTCCTTGCCCGAGAGCTGGGGCTCACCCGCGTCCAGGGCCTTCAGGGAGATGCCCCGCTTGATCAGCTTGGACTGGAAGACGTCGAGGACGGCCTTCACCCGGTCCTCGGAGTTCGCCTCCATGAGGATCTTCTCCCCGGACCACGAGATCGAGGCACCCACGCCCTTGAAGTCGTAGCGCTGCGAGATCTCCTTGGCGGTCTGGTTGAGGGCGTTGTCGACCTCCTGCCGCTCGACCTTCGAGACGATGTCGAAACTGGAGTCGGCCATGTCCTGTGGCTCCTTGTATCGAGGTGCGTACTGGGCTGCGCACCGGATGCGTACCGGCGTACGTGAAGCGGCCTCCGAGCCCGGCATCGGTCCCTGGCCGCATCCGGACCAGCCTAGTCACCCCCCGGCCTCCGGGTGGCGATCAATCGGGTGGCGAAGCACCCCTGTCCATCGGGTATTGTTTACGTCGTTGCCAGGGAGCACCGCCGAAAAGCGGTTCGACGGCAGCAACCCAGGCGGTGTGCCCGAGCGGCCAAAGGGAGCAGACTGTAAATCTGCCGGCTCAGCCTTCCCAGGTTCGAATCCTGGCGCCGCCACACTGGGGAAGACCCCCTCCGGACTGCGGAAACGCAGTCCGGAGGGGGTCTCTTCGTGTTGGCGGGCGCGTTCTGTTCGCGGGCGGAGGCGCCAGGGCACACTGGCCCCATGTCGTCCCGCCGCCGTTCCTGCCCCGAGTGCCGTCGTGAGATCGCCGTCGTCGCCGGGCGGTACGCGCGGCACGATCCGCCCGGCGCGCGGGGGAGCGGGGAACTGACCTCGTGCCCCGGGTCGCGCAGGCACGCCCCGCTCGGTGCGGAACAGCCCTCGCTGGACGGCTACGCGGTGCCGGAGTTCCCGGGGCAGATGCCCCTCTTCTAGTTGCCGGCCACCGACTTCACGGCCACCGACACCGGCGCGGGGCCGCTGATCAGCTCCAGGGTCAGACCGGCCGTCGCGGGGGTGTCCACCAGCTCCGCCAGCACGGCGGCCACGTCGTCGCGCGGGACCGGGCCGCGGCCCGTGTGGGCCTCCAGGCGCACCAGGCCGGTCCCGGCGTCGTCGGTGAGCTGACCCGGCCGCAGGACCGTCCAGTCCAGGGCGTCCAGACCGCGTACGTACGCGTCCGCCTCGCCCTTGGCGCGCAGGTACACGTCGAAGACCTCGTCGCCCTCGTGGGCGGGGTCCGCGCCCATGGACGACACGATCACGAAACGCCGTACGCCCGCGCGGACGGCCGCGTCGGCGAAGAGGACCGCCGCCGCCTTGTCCACCGTCTCCTTGCGGCCCACACCGCTGCCCGGCCCGGCGCCCGCCGCGAACACCGCCGCGTCCGCCCCCTCCAGCCGCTCGGCGACCTCCTCCACCGACGCCGACTCCAGGTCGAGCACGACCGGTTCGGCGCCCAGTCGCCGCAGCTCGTCGGCCTGTTCGGGTTTGCGGATGATGCCCGCCGTCTCGTCCCCGCGCGCGACGAGCAGCCGCTCCAGCCGCAGCGCGATCTGACCATGACCACCAGCGATGACAATGCGCATGCCTCCGACCGTACGCCGGGACCACCCCATCCGCCGCGCAATGCCACAGGGATCCGCCCGGCTCTACGCGGTGCCCCGGCCCTGCCGGGGAAGCCCCGGTTCCCCCTCCGACGACGCCGACGACGCCGACGACGCCGACGAAGCCATCGAAGCCGCCGGACCGCAGTACTCCCGCACCGCGCTCGTCCGCGCCACCACCCGCCCCCGGTGCACCACGATGCGGCTGTACCCCAGCGACAGCGCCCCCGGGAGCCCGTCCCCGCGGACCGCCAGCAGCTCGGCCGGGAAACCCGCCTCCACGCGCACCTCGGGC
>NZ_NCTE01000510.1:0-1936 GCF_002114215.1 Streptomyces sp. 13-12-16
CGGGACCGGCTGGTCCCGCCGGCGCTGACCCGGTCCCGCGCGGGTCCGGCACAGGTGTCACCGGGCCCGCGCCGTCCCGCCCGCCGCAGCCCTCGGTCGCACCGGCCGGCGCCTCGACGGCGGGAGCGGGAAGCGGAGGGGTCCCTGCCGCGCATGGGTTGAAGCGTCAACAGCCAAGTCCGGGCTCCGCGCCTGCATTTGACGTGATGCGGAGTCGGAGGGACGCTGGATGTCGTAGTACGAAGAAGGGCGCTCGGACGCGCCCCGCGCAAGGAAGCCCTGCGTCCCGCACGGCCTTGCGATGACCTTCGCGATCGTCCCAGCCCAGGGAGTGGGCACGATGAAGAACTCCCGCACTCCACCCAGGAGCCCGGCCGCGGCCTGCCCGGGGCCCTGCCCGGTGCCGCTGGCGCCCGACGCCCTCGCCCAGCTCTACGCCCGCTACCTCGACCTCACCACCTCGGGCCGGCTGCCGGACACCACCGCCTTCGAGGACTACTACCACACCTGGCGCTCGGCCCGGCGCGGCGCCAAGCGCGTGGGACTCGACGACGGTGCCGCCCGGGTGGGCCCGAGCGCTGTCCGCCAGCTCATCACCCGGCCTGCCAGGCGCCTGAAGGGCGTGATCAACACACTCGTACTCCTGGTCGACTTCCCCGACCGGCCGCACGACCCGAACCGTCGCCCCGGCCACTTCCGCGAGTTGCTGTTCAGCACGGCGTCCCTGCCGACGGGCAGCATGCGCGACTACTACCGCACGGTGAGCGGATTCGACCCGTTCGGCGACACCGGCATCGACGTCCAGGGCGAGGTCCAGGGCTGGTTCCGGATGCCGCAGCCGCTGTCCTTCTACGCCGACGGCAACTCCGGCCTCACCGAGGAAGGTTTCCCGCGCAACGCCCAGGGCCTGGCCCGGGACGCGGTACGGGTCGCCCTGCAGGAGGGCGTCGACTTCACGCCCTTCGACGCGCTGGACGAGCACGTGGTCACCGCCCTGTTCATCGTGCACGCGGGCCTCGGCGCCGAGCAGACGCTCGACCGGGACGATCTGTGGAGCCTCAAGTGGGGCGTGCCGAACGGCGTGAAGGTCGCGCCCGGCCTGACGGTGGAGACCTTCCTCACCGTGCCCGAGAACTGTGCGATGGGCGTGTGCGCCCACGAGTGGGGCCACCTCGCGGCACGCTGGGCGGACTACTACGACACCGGCCAGTTGGCGGCGACCAGGTCCAACGGGCTCGGTAACTACTGCCTGATGGCCTCCGGTTCCTGGGGCAACACCGGGCTCACACCGACGTTCCCCAGCGGCATGCTGCGCATGTTCCACGGCTGGGCGGCTCCGCAGCGCGTCACGGCGGGCACCAAGGACCTGGTGCTGCGGCCCTCCGCGGAAAGCGGTGACCTCGTGTTCATCCAGAACGCGGACACGATGACGGAGCGGCAGTACATCCTCGTCGAGTACCGGCGCCGCCGCGGACAGGACGCGTTCCTGCCCGACTCCGGCATCGCGGTCTTCGTCGTCGACGAAGCCATCAAGGACGTCAACGAGGAGGACGCCCTCGCCATCGAGCTGCTGCAGGCCGACGGCAAACGGGACCTCGGAGCGATCTTCGGCCGGGGCAACCGGGGAGACTCCGACGACCTGTACCCGTCCCTGGGAAACAGGGCCCTCGGCGAAACGACGACCCCGCCGCTCAACCTGCCGGACGGACGGTGGTCCGGGGTCACCATCGAGGTCGAGGGGAGTCCGGGCGACGAGATGATGGCGATCGACGTCCGGATGGACTGAGCGACGCCTTCCGGCGGGGCACCGGGCGACCGGTGCCCCGCCGCCGGGACGGTGCTCCCGCGGACGACCAGCCGGTGCGGGACCGTCGGATCGGAGACGGTTGCCTCGTTGCGGGGGCCGTGGACGCGGTCGGCGAGGCACCGCAGGGCC
>NZ_NCTE01000510.1:2273-26802 GCF_002114215.1 Streptomyces sp. 13-12-16
CGGCTGCCGCACCACCGCGGACGACGGCGGCGCGTGAGAACGGCCTTTCAGCCGATGCGGGCCCCCGTGCCGCCGACCCGGACGCGCGGGTCACCCGCGCGCAGTGTCACCGTGAGCCGGCCCGGCCGGCCCAGGTCCTCGCCCTGGTGCAGGGTGAGGACGGCGTCCTCGGGGACAAGGCCGAACTCACGGGCGTACGCCCCGAACGCGGCGGCCGCGGCGCCGGTCGCCGGGTCCTCGACGACCCCGCCGACGGGGAACGGGTCACGGACGTGGAAGACGGTGGCCGACTCCCGCCACACCAACTGGACGGTGGTCAGGTCCAGGCGGTGCATGAGGGCTTCGAGGCGCGCGAAGTCGTACGAGAGATCCGCGAGGCGGGCGCGCGTGGCCGCCGCGAGAACGAGATGACGGGCGCCGGCGAACCCGATACGGGGCGGGAAGGCCGGATCGAGATCGGCGGCCGGCCAGCCCAGCGCGGCGAGCGCCTCCGCGAGGTCGGCGTCGGCGATCTCCTCGACGTGCGGCTCCACACTGGTGAGCGTGGCCCTGACCGTCCCGTCCTCCTCGGTCACCTCCACCGGAACGGTGCCGGCCCGCGTCGCGAACACCAGCTCCCCCGGGCCTGTCCGCTCGGCGAGCGCGACGGCGGTCGCGACGGTGGCGTGCCCGCAGAACGGCACCTCGGCCTTGGGGCTGAAGTAACGGATGCTGTACGTCCGTCCCCGCGGACCGTCGAGGTCCTTCGGGGGCGCGGTGAGGAACGCGGACTCGGAGTAGCCGAGGTCGGCGGCGATGGCCAGCATGTCCCCGTCGTCCAGATCGGAGGCGTCCAGAACGACACCGGCGGGGTTTCCGCCGTCGGGACTGCTGGAGAAGGCGGTGTATCGCAGGACCTCGGGCCGCGGCGCATTCGTCGTCATGCTCGCGGCAACGCGACGCGAGTCCGCGGCTATTCCTGGACGCGGGGGCGGCTCACACATAATCGGTTGCCCGCCGGCGGTGGCGGTGGATGCAATGTCCGGCATGACGACCCAGGCGCGCCCGCCACGGCGGGAAGAGACGAACGCGTACCACCGGGCCTCGCCACCGCGCGGTCCGCATCACCGCACGGGAGACACCTGCGCATGAGCGTGCGGTCAGCACCGCCGTCCGAAGCCGGACGGACCGACGGATCGTCCGTCCGGATCGGCGCTCTCGTTCCGCTGACCCGGCCCGGCTGGGTCGAGGCGGGCCGGCACCTGCTCGCCGGACTCGAACTGGCCGTGCGCGAGGTCAACGACGCCGGCGGGATCGCCGGAAGACCACTCGGGCTGGTGGTCCGGGACACCGCGGCCGATCCACGCAGAGCCGCGGCGGCCGTGGACGAATTGGCCCGCCTGGGAGTGGCCGCCCTGGCGGGGGAGTACCACAGCGTCGTCGCCCGAGCCGCCGCCGCCCGGGCCGACGCCCTCGGACTGCCGTTCCTGTGCTCGTCGGCGGTTCTCGACGCGCTCACCGAACGGCCGACGCGATGGGTCGCGCGCCTCGCCCCGGCGCAGTCCCACGGCTGGCGGACCTACGCGGACTTCCTCCTCGGCGCGGGGCACAGCCGCATCGCCGTGGCGGCCGAGCCGAGCGTCTACTGGGCATCCGGGGCCCGCATCCTGCGGGACCACCTCGCGCCACGCGGCGGGACCCTCGACGAACTCGACATGGGCACGCTCGCCCCCACGGCCGTGTGCGACGCACTCGTCGACCGAGGCGCGACAGCGCTCCTCCTCCTGGTCGGCCACCCGGAGCCGGCGGTGTCGATCGTCAGGTCCGTCCGCCGCGACCAGCGCCTCGCCGGGATCATGATCGGTGCTCCGGCCGGGCAACCGGAGTTCGCCCCATGGGCGACCCTGCCGGGCGGCGACGGCGCCGGCATCCCGTTCCTGCGCTATCTGCCCCGGCGCCTCGGCCCACTCGGCGCACGAGTCGGCACGGCCCTCCGCGAGCGGCTGGGCGAAGCACCCTCCTTCGTCGCCTTCGAGGGCTACGACACGGTCGTCGCCCTCACCGATGTGCTGCGCTCCCACGGCGGGGACCGGGCGCGCACGGCCGAGCCCTGGTCGCGCGTCGAGGTCGAAGGCACCCGCGGGCCCATCCGGTTCTCCCGCCCGCCGGGCACCGGCGTGTGGCAATGGGCCCGGCCGCCCGTCCAGGTCGCCGACCGGGATCCGGCGGAACCCGACCGCCTTCGGATCCTCCACACCGGCTGAGAGTCCGGAGGGCGAGGCGGTCCCATAAGCTCGTGCGGGGAAGCGTCGGATGCCAGGTGTGTGCGCCTTGAGGAGGCGATAGTGCTCGGAAGGAGCGCGCGGTTGCTCGCGGGTGCCGTGATCGTGGCCTGCATGGTGCTCATCGGACCCAGCGCGCCGAGCGGAGCCCCCTTCGCCCGGCCACTGCCCGACGGCGCCGTCGGCGACGTCGTACCGAACCGGGTCATGACGTGGAACATCTGCAACCCCTGCGAGACGAGCAACGTCGACCGGGCGGCGGAGATCGCCACGTACGCGCCCCAGGTCATCGGCCTGCAAGAAGCGTGCGTACGTGACGTCGAGAGGATCCGGGACTATCTGAGGCGTCTTTACGGGCTGGTGTACCACGTCGAGTACGGGACGGTCCTGCGGAACTGGGGCCGCTGCGGGGGAGTGCCGTGGAGCCCGGGAGCCTTCGGCCAGGCGATCCTCTCGGCGGCCCCGATGACGGACCGCGTCAATGTGGAGTACCCCGACGGAGGATCCGAGGACCGCGGGTACATGGCGGTCACCACCACGGTGGGCGGCCGGTCCGTACGGGTCTTCAACACGCACCTCGCCGAGCGACGTCAGGAAGAGGTGAGGGCGGACCAGGCAGGCGTACTCGCCGCGGTCATCGCCCGGCACGACCGCGCGATCGTTCTCGGAGACTTCAACGCCGTGCCGGGCGCTCCCGAACTCTCTCCGATCTGGGCACTGGCCGAGGACACGGACCCCCGGTGTCCTCCTTCGTACGCCGGCACCTGCGAGACGACCACCGACTGGCACAGCAAGTTCGACTACGTCTTCCTGCGGGGCGTCACCCCGCTCGGACACCGCGTGGAACCCACCCCGTACTCGGACCACCACATGCTGCACACCGACGTGGACGTGACCTAGCAGGCGCCGTGCGCGATCAGCCGGGAGACGACGGTGGGATCCGCGCCGTGCCGCGCCGCCTGGTGCAGGGGGGGCGAAACCGCTGCGGTTCCCCGGCCGGGGGAGGTCGACCCACCCCGGACGCCTCCCCAGTTCCTCGAACAATCCGCCCGAGTCGGCGTCACGGGCCCTGTCCGCGAACCGGTCCCGCTCCTGCCGGTACAGGTCACCGAAGTGCTCGCGGTCGGTGAGGCCGTCCCACTCCATGCTGATCACGCGCCCACGCCGGCCGACAGCCGTGCCCAGGGCGCCGGCCGTGCTCCGGACCGAGGTTGCTTGCGCGCTCTGCCGCGTAGGCGTGCCGGTGCTCGACGGCCGTGTGCGGCCCCGCCGGCTCGAGAGGGCGGTCAGTCCTCGTCCGGGACGGCCATCTCTCCGAGGAGGGACCAGTCGTCCTGCGGAATCGTCACGTTGACGATGCGCGGCGTCTCCACGAGGTGGGGCGGCAGCGTCGTGCGTGCGGTGGTGAAGTGCTCGGACCGTACGTGCGCGGCCCCGGCCTCGTCGTCGCGGAAGGCCTCGATCAGTACGTACTCGGTCGGGTCGTCGACGCTGCGGGACCAGTCGAACCACAGACATCCCGGCTCGTCGCGGGTCGCCTCGGTGAACTCACGGGTGATCTCGGGCCACGCGTCGGCGTGCTCGGGCAGGACGCGGAACCTGGCGGTGATGAAGATCATGACTCTCCTGGGGGCGTCGTGGTGACCGGTCGGGGACGAGGACCGTCCGTCCGGCGTCCAGGTCGTTCGGGACGTCCTGGAACCGGTCGAGGGGGTACGTGCTGGTGCGCAGTCGTACCTTCCCCCGAGCGGCGAGCACTATCACCTCGCACAGGCCGTTGTAGCTGAAAGGGGCTCTGCTCGCGGTGGGTATCGCCATCGGAATCCTGGTCCACCGCCCTTGAGCGACAACAGCCCGGTCACGGGCTCGTCCGGAGGCAGGCGGAGAAGGACGCGATCGTGCCGGCACTCCGCCCGCGGACGAGCCGGGCGGCAGGGTGCCCGTCGGTGCGCGCCGACGGGCACTGCCGCACGAGCCCGCGGCGGCACATCCGCGCCGCGCCACCGGTTGTAGGACCGGTCTCCGGGGAGTTCGCAGACGGCGTCGATCCCACCATGCGGTCGCCCTCCCCCTAGCCCTCGCCCAGCCCGCCGCCGGCCCGGTCAGGGGCCTCGTCCGTCGGGCGGCGGCGGCCTAACCCCTCGAGTCCTGCTTCCAGTCATGGGCGAGGAGCCCGAGCACCACCTCGTCCAGGAACTCGCCCATCACCCAGGCCGAGGAGCGCAGCACGCCCTCGCGGACGAAGCCGTTGCGCTCGGCGGAGCGCAGCATCGCGGTGTTGTCCGACAGCGTCTCGATCTGCAGTCGGTGCAGTCCGCGGACGACGAAACCGTAATGGCACAGCGCCGCGACCACGTCGGTGCCGTAGCCCTTGCCGCGGGAGGACGGCAGCAGCCCCAACCCGATGTGCGCGGACCGGTTGTGATTGTCGATGCCCCACAGCGTCGCGGTGCCGATCAGCGTGCCGCCGGCCAGCTCCACCACGGAGAACGGGACGGACCCCTCCTTCGTGTCGTCCACCACGAGCCGCGGATCCTTGGAGCCGGGCGCGATCGGCCGCCACGGCCCACCCTCGGCCCGGGAGGAGTTGACCACGTCGTCGTAGAGCTCGGTCCGCAGGACCGGGATGTCGTCCTCGTGCCGGGCCCTGAGCCCGACCTTGTCACCCTTCAGCATGCAGGCTTCATATCCGACCGGATCAACCTGCGGCAACCGAATAGGAGGCGAAGGCCGGGGCGTGCCCGGCCTCGCGTTCGCGGTGACGGCGGGCGGGGGCGTCGCCGGTCACGCCATGACACACGTGGGTGCCCCCCGTCCGAAAACGGGGGGCACCCACGTGTGTCACATCGGTCGGCCCTGTGCGGGACGCGCAGGCCGCCGGGCTGTCATGCGTGGGCGTGCCCACGACGATGGCCGCGCCCGTGTCCCCGACCGGTGAACAGCCGGTACAGCGCCAGCAGGATGACGGACCCGACGATGGCCGCGATCCAGGTGGACAGCTCGAAGAAGCCGTCGATCGAGTCGACCCCGAAGATCACCTTGCCGAGGAATCCTCCGAGAAGCCCACCGGCGATACCGATGAGCATGGTGATGATGATTCCGCCCGGGTCCTTGCCCGGCATGAGCGCCTTGGCGATGGCTCCGGCGAGCAGGCCGATGACTATCCACGCGATGATGCCCATCACAGACTCTCCTTGCAGTCGGTTCGCCGTACGTGTGTCCCCGGATCGCTTCTCCTAACCGACCCGTGTGCGGTCGGTGTGACTCGTCCGCCCCAGGCCCCGCGTCGCCAACCTCCGCCGGGAAAGGGCGTTTTCGCGCTTTTCTGAGGGGCACACGGGTCGCCGGTTCGCCGTCGTCCGGTGGACGGGCGGCAGTCGTCGAGGAGATGGGGATTCACATGCGTCGCAGGGGGACGAAGGTCGCCGCGATCGCGGTCGCCGCGGTCATGGGGAGTGTTCTGACGGGGTGCGGGGACGACAGCGGGTCGACGGGTGCGAAGGACGGCGCGTCGCCGAGCGCCGGCCGGAGCGGCGGGGGTCAGGACCGGAGCGCGACAGCGGTGCGGACGGCCTACGAGAAGACGGCCGAAGCCGAGTCGGCCCGGATGACGATCAGGACGAAGCTCGCCGCGGAGGGCGAGACGATCACGTCGGACGGCAAGGGCGTCCTCGATCTGGCCGAGGGCGACAGCGTCATGACCGTCGACGCTCAGGGCGAGAGCATCGAGCAGCGTGTGGTCGACGAGGTCCTGTACCAGAAGGCCCAGGGCCAGAACGCTCCGGGCGGCAAGCCCTGGATCAAGATCGACCTGCAGAAGGTCGCCGCCCGGCAGGGCGTGAACGACCAGCGGATCGGCGACCCGGCCCAGACCGTGGCCTATGCCAAAGCGATCACCGACAAGGACGTCACGGAGGTCGGCACCGAGAAGGTCGACGGCGTCGACACCACCCACTACCGGGTCTCGGTGGACGTGACCGAACTGCCGGGCGGTGACCGGATGCGCGAGCAGCTCGGCCCGACGCTGCCGATGCAGGTCTGGCTCGACGACGAGGGGCGGCTCCGTCGCCAGCAGGTGGACATGACCGTCAAGGCCCCGGCCTCCGCCTCCGCGAAGCCGGACGGCGGCGCGGTGCCGCAGCAGCTCAAGATGAGCACCGTGATGGAGTTCTCGGACTTCGGCGCCGAGGTCGATGCCGAGGCCCCGCCGGCCGGACAGGTGGCCGACATGACGGACAAGGCCCTTCAGCAGAGCCGGCAGCAGGGTTGAGCCGTGGACGCCCGGTCGGCGGGGACGGCCGGGCGGGTCTCACCTCCTGACCCGCCGACGCCCTCGTGCACACGGAAGTCGGGGTGGCCGGTGAGCCGTTGTTCCGCCTTCTCGCCCGGAGTCGTCACCGGCACCCCTGCCGCGGCGCGTTCTTCATCATGTCGCCCCAGGGGTCCCCGCACCTCCGCAGGCGCGTGCCGCCGCGTACGCGGACTCCCGTTCCCCACGCCGGCGTAAGGCCGTTGAAGACGTCCCGTGGGCGGGGTGGCGGTTCGTTCCCCTCCTCGCGAACGTCCTGACGGACGGGAGCGTCGCCGCCGTGCGGGTGCGGGAGGGGGCGCCGTCGGCGGGTGCGGTGGGTGGCCGGGGTCAGACGAAGGCGGGATTGCCGGTCACCGTGCGGGCGTGGGCCAGGAGCCGTGTCTCGATCTCGGCTGCCGTCGCGGTGCCGATCAGCAGGTCCATGGCGTAGCCGTCCTCCAGGGCGACGAAGGACCTGCCCAGCGCGCGGGGGGCGGCGGTGAGCGTGAAGTGTCCCTCGTCCTCGCCGTGCGTGAGGACCTGGCGGTACAGGCCGGTCTGCTGGTCGACGAAGACCTGGTGCGCCCGGCCGACCGCCTCGTTGCGCAGGGCCACGGGGAAGAGTTCGAACAGCAGCCGGGTGCTCTGCTCGCCCGCACCCGGCCACGGCACTCCGCTGCGGATGCACGCCCGCAGCTGCTCCACCGGCCCCTCGGCCGCCGTGATCGCCTCTTTGCGGGTGTCGAAGTAGGTCGCGGCAGCGTGCTCGAAGACCGCTGAGAAGAGTTCCTGCAGGTCGGAGTAGTAATAGAGCACGGAGGCCGGGGTGACCTGCGCTTCCGCGGCCACGTCCCGCAGCTTGAGGGCGGTCGCCCCCGTGCTGATGACGGCCCGTGCGGCCGCGTCGATCAGCTGGGCACGCCGTTCCGCCTGGTTCCTCGGTCGGGGCATGGTCCACATGCTCGCACACACGGTCCCTTTTTCCGGAGCGAGCCCATTGACCCCCGGCGGATTCGTTAACTAAATTTCGTTTAACTAATCCGCTCACACACCTGGTGCTCCATGTCGCGTCCTCTTCCCCTTGTTATGGCCCAGGCCGCCCGGCGTCCCGCCGACGATCTGGACGGCTTCGCCGCCGATGTCGCCCGGCGCACGCGGGGCCTGCCCGCGCAGCCGCTGGTCGTCTATCCCGAACTGCACCTGTGCGGCGCCCCGAGCGGCTCCCCGCTGGATCCCGCGGACCTGCCGGAGGCCACCGCCGAACCGCTGGACGGCCCCCGTGACACCGCGCTCGCGCGGATCGCCGCCGACCTCGGGGTGTGGCTGGCCCCGGGCAGCGTCTACGAACGTGGTGACGACGGACGTGTCCACAACACCGCCGTGGTGTACTCCCCGCGCGGCGAGCGCGTCGCCGCCTACCGCAAGATCTTCCCCTGGCGGCCCTACGAGACCACGGTCCCCGGCGCCGAGTTCACCGTCTTCGACATGCCCGGCGTCGGCCGTATCGGCCTGTCGATCTGTTACGACGCGTGGTTTCCCGAGACGACCCGTCACCTCGCGTGGATGGGAGCGGAGCTGGTGCTCAACTTCGTCGAGACCGGCACCAGCGACCGGGCCCAGGAGATCGTCCTCGCCCGGGCCAACTCCATCGTCAACCAGGTCTTCACCGCCAGCGTGAACTGCGCCGCCCCCGTGGGCACCGGGCGCAGTCTGCTGGTCGACCCCTCCGGCACCGTCCGCTCGCAGGCTCCGGGCGACGGCGACACGTCCCTCACCGATGTCGTCGACCTCGACGAGGTGAGTAACATCCGGCAGTTCGGCACCGCGGCCCTGAACCGTCCCTGGCAGCAGTTCCGGCCCGACGACAGCCCGCTCGACCTGCCCCTCTACCAGGGCCGTATCGACCCCGCCACCTGGAGCGGCCGTACCCGCCACGGCTCCGCCCCCGTCCCCGCAGAGAGCACACCATGACCGGTCAGCCCACCCGGATGAGAGGCAACCTCGGTCTCCTGTCCATCGTCCTGTTCGGCCTCGCCTACATGGCACCGGCCGTCGTCACCTCCACCTTCGGCGTCATCGCCGCGACCAGCGACGGTGCCGCCCCCACCGCGTACCTCGTCGCGACCGGTGCGATGCTGCTGACCGGCCTCAGCTACGCCAAGATGGCCCGGATCGTCCCGTCCTCGGGGTCCGTCTACACCTACGCGCGGCGCATGCTCGACTCGCGGTTCGGCTTCCTGGCCGGCTGGGCCATGCTCCTGGACTACCTGTTCCTGCCCATGGTGGCCTTCCTGGTGCAGTCGATCTACCTGCACGCGCAGTACCCGTCGGTGCCGCAGTGGCTCTGGCTGGTGATCAACATCGTGGCGGCCACCGCCGTCAACGTCATCGGCCTCAAGGTCGCCGACAAGGTCAACAAGACGCTGCTGATCGCCGTCACCGGCTGCCTGCTGGTCCTGGCCGTGCTCTGCGTCCGCCACGGCTTCGACCACGGTGGGACCGCGGCGGCCGGACACGCGCTCTGGAACAGCTCCACCAGCATCCCGGCGATCACCGCGGCCGCGGCCGTCGCCGCCTACGCCTTCCTCGGCTTCGACGCCGTCAGCACCCTCAGCGAGGA
This sequence comes from Streptomyces sp. 13-12-16, assembly GCF_002114215.1. Classification (GTDB taxonomy): domain Bacteria; phylum Actinomycetota; class Actinomycetes; order Streptomycetales; family Streptomycetaceae; genus Streptomyces. Next base: position 11,446 of record NZ_NCTE01000510.1, read on the forward strand.
GGCGCGGGACCCCCGGCGGACCATCCCGCGCGGCATCGTCCTCACCGTGCTGGCAGGAGGCGTGATCTTCGTGGCGCTCTCCTTCGTGATGCAGTGGGCCCACCCCGGCGGCACCTTCGCCGACGAGTCCTCGGCCGGCTACGCCGTCTCCGCGCTCGTCGGCGGCCAGGACTTCGCCGACGTCGCGAACACCATCACCATGCTCGGCGGCTTCGCCTCCTGCGTGGCCATCCAGGCCAGCACCAGCCGCCTGATGTTCGTCATGGGCCGTGACAACGTCCTTCCCCGCCCCGTCTTCGGACGCCTGCACGCCAAACTGCTCACCCCGGTGCCGAACGTCCTCATCGTGGCCACGGTCGCGCTGTTGGCGATGAACCTGTCCCTGGCCGACGCCACCTCGTTCATCAACTTCGGCGCGTTCCTCGGCTTCACCCTGGTCAACATCTGCGTCATCGCCCACGCCGTACGGCAATGGCGCTCCGGGAACCGCCCCTCACCGCTCGGCTTCGTGATCCTCCCCCTGGCCGGCGCGGCCGTCGACGTCTACCTGATCACCCAACTCGGCTCCACCGCGACCGGACTGGGACTTCTCTGGCTCGCCATCGGCGTCGTCCACCTCGCCGTCATCACCAGGGGCTTCCGCCGCCCCACACCCGAACTCCGGCTCGACTCCGAGGACTCCGCCACGACCTCGCACTGACAGGACGTCCCCCTGCGCGGTGTCCGTGGCCGCGCAGGGCGTACGGAGTCCCTTCGGATCCGCCGCCCGCCCGGCCGGAGAGCTGTCCGGGCAGGCGGCCTCACCGGCTCGGCCCACCTGCCCCGGGGTTTCCTCATCCGTGCAGGCGCCGGTCGATTCTTTCCCGTACCTGGTACCACAGTTGCGTGTGTTGGCCGGGGTCCATCCCCTCGGCGGCGAACACGGCGTCGGCGAAGCTGTCCGCGTCGGCGGGCGGTGCCTCCCGCAGGCGCTGCTGCTCGTGGGACGGGAGGCAGAAGCCGAGGTCGACGCAGAGTTCGTAGAGGAGTTCCCGTATCTCGGCCTTCGGGTCGCGTGGTGTCATGGAACGGCATGGTGGCACGCCCGGTCCGCTTATATCACGGAATTCAAGGCAACACCCCATGTCCTGGCGGGCGCCGGGTGACAATGATCATCGTGACGTCCCTCCACACCAACCCGCTCTTCGCCCGGCTCGCCGATTCCGAACGGATCCTCGTCGCGGGCGCGGGCGGCGGTTTCGACATCTACTCCGGCCTGCCGGTGGCCCTCTCCCTCCTGCACCAGGGGAAGGAGGTGTACCTCGCGAACCTCTCCTTCAGCGCGCTCGCCGGTCTTCCGGCCGACGACTGGGCCGCCGACGACCTCGCCGTCGTCACTCCCGACTCCGCCCCGCACCAGAGCTACTTCCCGGAGCGGACCCTCGCCCAGTGGTTGCGGCGGCACGGCTACCCGCCCACCGTGTACGCCTTCCCGCAAACCGGCGTACGCCCGCTGCGCGCCGCTTACCAGGCACTGACCGAGCTGCACGGCATCGACGCCGTGGTCCTGGTCGACGGCGGCACCGACATACTGTTGCGCGGTGACGAGGCCGGTCTCGGCACACCGGAGGAGGACCTGACCAGCGTGGCGGCGCTCGCCGCGCTGGACGGCGTACCGAACCGGGTCGTGGTGTCCGTCGGGTTCGGCGTGGACGCCTACCACGGCGTGAACCACGTACAGGTCCTGGAGAACATCGCCGCCCTGGAGCGCGACGGCGCGTACCTCGGCGCGTTCTCGATACCACGCGCCACCCGTGAAGGAGCCCTGTACCTGGACGCGGTGGCGCACGCCCAGCACCACACCCCCGAGCACCCCAGCATCGTGAACGGCTCGATCGCGGCGGCCGTGCGCGGCTCGTTCGGTGACGTCCGGTTCACCGAACGCACGCGGGGCAGCGAGTTGTTCGTGAACCCGCTGATGTCCCTGTGCTTCGCCTTCGACCTGCCGGGCCTGGCTGCCCGGTGCCTCTACCTGGACCGCATCGAGGACACCCACCTGATGCGCCAGGTCCACTCCCGGATCGCCGAGTTCCGCGAATCCATGGTGACCCGCCCGCCCCGCACCTTCCCCCACTAGCGACCGGACCGGCCACGGGCGGCCTTCGGGGCGCAGCCACACGATGCACGGCATGTCACCTCGGGGAGCCGGCGCCCGCCGGGACGACGACATACTGCCTGCGCCGGTCCGGGCGCGCCGGGACGATCCGCGCAGGCGGGTCGGGTTGCTGTTCCTCGGCTGAGCGGCTCGGCCGGGGGAGGCCCGCGGCGTGCTCCGTGCTAGCGTTGGCTGTTTGCTGTGTCGCTGTGTCGGTGTCCCTGGCCGGTGACCGCGTCCCTGCCGGGCCTTCCTCGGTACGGTCCCTCGGAGGAAGGCTTTCTGTGAGCGAATCAGTACGTACCGATGCCCGGCGGCAGGACTGTGCGGCCGAGGCGTCAGGGGCCGCTCCGGTGCCGCCCACGGTGGCGTCCTTCGCGCGGCTGGGGCTGCCGGCCGAGGTCCTGCGGGTGCTCGACGAGCACGGTGTGACGGTGCCCTTCCCCATCCAGGCCGCCGCGCTGCCGAACGCGCTCGCGGGACGGGACGTCCTGGGCCGGGGCCGTACGGGATCCGGCAAGACGCTCGCCTTCGGCCTGGGGATGCTCGCCCGGACGGCAGGGCGGCGCGCGCAGCCGAAGGAGCCGCTGGCGCTCGTCCTGGTGCCCACCAGGGAGCTGGCGCAGCAGGTCGGTGAGGCGCTCGCTCCGTACGCCGAGGCGCTGCGGCTGCGGCTCGCGACCGTGGTGGGCGGAGTGTCCGTCGGACGGCAGACCGCCGCGCTGCGGGACGGCGCCGAGATCGTCGTCGCCACGCCCGGCCGGCTGCACGACCTCGTCGAGCGCGGGAGCTGCCGGCTGGGGCGTGTGCGCATCGTGGTCCTGGACGAGGCCGACCAGATGTGTGACATGGGGTTCCTGCCGCAGGTCACCGAGATCCTGGACCAGGTGCGTTCCGACGGGCAGCGGATGCTGTTCTCCGCCACCCTCGACCGTGACGTCGACCAGCTGGTGCGGCGCTACCTGCGCGACCCCGCCGTCCACTCCGTGGACCCCTCGTCCGGCGCGGTCTCCGCGATCGAGCACCACGTCCTCGTCGTGCACGGCCCGGACCGGTACGCCGTGACCACGGAGATCGCCGCCCGGGACGGCCGCGTCCTGCTGTTCCTGGACACCAAGCACGGCGTCGACCAGCTCACGCGGCATCTGCGGGCCAGTGGCGTGTCCGCCGCCGCCCTGCACAGCGGGAAGTCCCAGCCGCAGCGCACCCGGACCCTGGACCGGTTCAGGGACGGGCAGGTCACCTCGCTGGTGGCGACGAACGTCGCCGCACGGGGCCTGCACGTCGACGACCTCGACCTCGTGGTCAACGTCGACCCGGCCACCGACCCGAAGGACTACCTCCACCGCGCGGGCCGCACGGCGCGGGCCGGCCGCTCCGGCACCGTCGTGACGCTCGTCCTGCCGGGACAGCGCCGCGAGACGAGCCAGGTCATGGCGGACGCCGGCGTCGCTCCCAAGGTCACCAAGGTGCGGTCCGGCGAGGCGGAGCTGAGCCGGATCACCGGCGCCAGGGCCCCCTCCGGAGAGCCTCTCGACGGCGGGCCGGCCGTATCACGCCCCAAGAACCACAACGTCCCGTTCCGCGGCCTGGGCAGCGCCAAGGACGCGAAGAGCGGCTCCGGTGGCAGGCCCTCCCGCAAGAGCAGCGAGGCCCGCAAGCTCGCGGAGGCCCGCAAGGCGGCCCGGGTACGGCGCGGCGGCTGAGCCCGCCCTCCCCGGTGAACCGGCCGACCAGTCGGCAGGGCGTGGACCGGGGGTCGCCGAAATGCCCGTCAAGGACGGCCGCGGCCTCGGCCCCGACCTGCTCACGATGCCGTCCCGCACCTCGACGGACCACCGGGGCGGATCTCCCCGGAGAGAGGGACGGCACCGCGTGCCCGCGACCCCGGCCGGACGAACGGCAGATGACGCGAGGACCGAAGCGGCGGCCGGCCCCGTGCCGCGACTGCTGCTGCGGCAGCCCCGAGGTGACCGGTGGGGTCGCCCTTGGGGACGTCCTTGTCGGTGATCGCCTTGGCGTAAGCCGGAGTGCGGGCCGGGTCGCCGATCCGCTGGTCGCTCAGGCCCTGCTGCACGGTCACTTCCTTCGGGTCGATCTCGATCCAGGGCTTGCCGCCCGGAGCGTTCCGACCCTGGGCCTTCCGGTACAGGACCTCGTCGACCACGCGCTGTTCGACGCTCTCGCCCTGCGCGTCGACGGTCATGACGCTGTCGCCCCCGGCCGGATCGATGCCACCCTTGCCGTCGGATGCGCTCGTCCTGCCTTCCGCCGAGAGCTTCGTCCTGATCGTCGTCCACGTCGTCACGGATTCGGCCCTCCTGTCGTGGGCCGCTCGAGCCTCCGTCGTGCCCTGCTCCCGGACGCCGGCACTTCTGCTCGCGTTCGGCGACGCGCCGTCGCGAACCGGTAAGGCTGGACGGTCTCCCCGTGACGGTGTTGCGGGAAGCCTTCCGTCCCGAGCCACGACGGCTCGGGGCAATGGGCCGGCCGACGGTGACTGAGCCCTTTCCGGCCTGCTCCGCGCCGGTTCGGGCACACCGGCTCAAGGGGCTCATGCCTTCCTGCGAGTGATCGCCTGTGTGACAGCCACGCCGACCGCCAAGAAGCCTGCGGCGACAGCGAGCAGGACACCCGTGGGCACCAGGGCATCCGCGGAGTCCGAGGAGTCCTGCAGGCGGGTGAGCATGATGTTGACCGGGGACACACCCTTGCCCAGCAGCACGGCCAGCAGGAGCACCAGGGCAAGGACGAGCGCGTAGCCCTGCCGTCGGAACACCAGCCGCGAGCAGACCAGTCCGATGGCCATGCCGGTGAAAGCGCAGGTGAGTTGGGCCTCGGCTCCCAGCACCAGGTCCGCGAGGCCGAGGGTGTGGGTTCCGAGCATCAGCGGCAGCACCAGACCGGCAGCCGTCAGCAGCAGGCACCACACGGCGGCCGTCCCGACCGTCGCGAGCAGAACGCGCAGACGGCTGCCGGCGCTGACGACGACGATCGAGCGGTGCGGCTGGTCCTCGAGACCGATCAGTGCCATGGTCAGCCAGACCGAGCAGGGCAGCACGGCCCCGGCCACCGAGGCGTAGGTCGCGGTGAGCGGGCCGGCGTCGCTGCTGGTCAGCACGGTCACCAGGCCGAGGAACAGCAGCAGCGGTGCCAGGTAGCGCTGGGAAAGCAGCAGCGTCGTGAACATGTAGCGGACCAGGGCGATCACAGGGCGGTTCCCCTCGCATCGAACCGGTGATCGTGTTCACCCACTGTCCCGGCGAGGCCCGCCACCGACCACCGGTGCCGCAGCGCCGTCAGGAGTACGGCGTCCGAGTGCTCCCGCGCCACCCGCAGGACGACCTGCCCGCCGCGCCGGGCGGAGTCCACCACACCCGGCAGCGCCGACCAGTTCGTTTCGACCGGGGTGACGCCGGTGGGCGGCACCGTCAGGACCAGCTCGACCATCGAGGTCCGATCCCCGGCGGGCCGGCCGCCGCGCATGGTGATCCGGCCGTCGCCGATGACGTAGACGCCGTCGGCGTGCGTCTCGGTGATCGCCTCGCGGTGGTCGGTGAAGACCACCGCCCCGCCCTGTGCGGCCGCTTCGTCGATGAACTCGGCGAGGACCCCGTGGGCCGAGGCGTCCAGACCTGACCAGGGCTCGTCGAGGACCAGCAGGTCGGGTCCGACGAGCAGCGCCTGGGCGAGCGCCACCTTCTGGGCGTTGCCCTTCGACAGCGTGCGCAGCGATGCGTCCCGCCCGCCCACCAGGGACAGCCGCTCCAGCAGATGATTGCCTCGGCTACGGGCGGCGGAGGCCGACAGGCCACGGATACGCCCGATGTGGGTGAGATAGGAGATCGCCGAGATGCGGTCGTGGGCGGTGAAGCGGTCCGGTACGTAACCGATGTGCGAGGGTCGGCCCGACACGGTTCCGGAGGTGGGCCGGGACAGTCCGACGAGGATCCTCAGCAGGGTCGACTTCCCGGAACCGTTGCCGCCCACCACCGCGAGGACGTCACCGGCCGAGACCTTCATGTTCACGTCGCTGAAAATCCACCGCCCCCTGCCGTAACGCTTGCCGACCGCCTCGCAACGTAACAACTCGGTCCTCCCCGTGGTCTGCGCACCGGGCCTTCCAGCCTGACGGGCGGGCTTGACAGTCAGGCCGACAGGCAGGTGAAGCCCTGGTGGCCGGCTTGTCGGCCGAGGGAACCGTCTCCACCTGAGGCTTCGCGTGCTTGTCTACCCGCCGGGTGTCGACGTGTCCAGTTCCGCCCTGCGCTTTCCGAGCGTCCGGTTGCAAGCGCGTCGCCGCGCCCTCGGCATCCGATGGCGCCATGTCGTCCCGGCGGCCACCGGGGCTGAGGACTGAGGACCGCGGGGATCACACGGCGCAGCCGGCTCGTCCCGCGCAAGCGGTCACGGTGAAGTGCAGGTCAGTCGTCGGCGGCGGCGACGAGCGCGCGCACGTTCTCGACGCTGCCGCAGCCGGACTCCAGATACTGCGCGCGCGCCTTCAGGAAGGACCGCCCCAGTTCGGCGCGGCGGTCGTCCGTGACGTTCTCCCGGGCGTCGTTGAGGAGGGTGCGTTCCTCCTCGTCCGCGTGGTGGTTGACCGCCGTGACCAGCTCTTCGAGCTTCTCCTCCCACTCGCCGGAAGCGGTGTCCTCCACCTCCAGCAGTGCCAGCAGCGCTTCATTGGCCTCATGGTGCTCGTGGACGCTGTGGTCGACATCCTCGCCCTCGACGTTCTTGTAGCGGCGCAGGGCGGGATAGACCTCGTCCTCCTCGGCCGAGGCGTGTGCGATGAGCAGGCCCGCGAACTCCTCCAGGGCTGCGGCGCGGTCCGCTTCGGCATTGCGCATGGTGCGGAAGAGGTCCTCCATACGGCGGTGGTCCTGCAGAATGAGCTCGACGACGTCGGTGGACGACACAGGAACCCTCCTTACTGCGTGTGACGGTGATCCGGTCTCGCGGATACCCGGGTTTCCGCGGATGAGGCGTGCGGGTTCGCGTGCGGCGGCTTTCACCGCCCCAGGCCGGACCGGCGGGGGCCCTCCCTGGAGGGCCTGCCCCCGACCATGTGTGGAGTGATCGTCCCGCTTCTCCGTGCCGTGCGTCTCGCCCGCAGCTAGAGGTGCCGACAGCGCTCCGGCCGCAGGTCGCCGCCGGCTGCCCGGCACCCGTACGCGGAAGTGCTCTCCCCGTGCCTCTGAACCGAGCCGGTCCCGTCCGGGACGCCGGACTGCGGCGGGAAACCCACTGCTCCGTCGGGCGGTCGCCCTCTCCCGTTCCGGGCGGACGTCCATGTGGGTTCGTTCCGGAAAGCGGCTTTCGGCGCTGTCCGGTTCACACGGCTTCAGGTTCCACATGATCCGGGTCGCACTGATCGACCCTCCCGCCAAGTGCGCAACGGACGGGTCTCCGCCGGCCCGGCGAGGGACTCGCCAGGGCACGAGCCACGACTCATCGGGATCGAAGGCCCTCTCGGCCGGACCCTGGTCCGGAGGCACCCCGGAACTGCTGGTGAGGGCCGGGACACGGGCGGGAGACACCGGGAGCAAGAGTGTGCTTCCGCTCGCTGCTCGGATGCGTTCCGACAAGGGCGCCTGACGGGCACCATCCCTGATCAGGCGCCCTTTCCCACGCCTGGAAGAATCCCAGCTTCTTCGGCGAGTACGACACCAGCAGGTTCAGGGTCTGCTGGTGGTACATCATGAGCAGCGTCGTGACCAGGGGAAACGTAGGTTGGGCTCACTGTGAGCTGGATGTTGGCCCGTGTGTGGTCCGGATCTTCGTCTTGACCGATCCGGTGGGCGCAACCCGGAGCTGGGTCCTCCAGGGAATCAGGGACGAGCGAGGGCGGCTCGCTGTTACAACCAGCCCGAATTGGCTGCGTGGCGGTCGCCTCGGGCCCAACTGCCCACGCGCACAGCGGCGAGGACCGTCAACCTCGGTAAGCTCCCCCCGACCGTCGACGCTCCCATCGCCCTCGGCAACGCCGCCACCCTGTCCCGCACCTTCCAGCTCTCCCCGCCGGAGCGATGGCCGACGTCGAGCAGCAGACCGACGCCACCGGCCGGGCCCGCTCCGCCGTCCAGGCCGTCCTCGACGTTGCCCCGAACGGCAGTGTGCCCTCGATGCCCTGGGGAAGCTGAGCGCGACTTGCGGGCCCCTTCTCCATCCTCGTCCTCACCGCGACCGCTGTGCGCGCCGTGCTCACCGCCCCCGCCTGAGTACGCCCGAAGGTTCCGGCGTCGCGACCTTGCCCCTTCGCGGGATCTCGCGCCACACCGGCCCAGTGGTGATGCCCTGCCCGGCCAGCCAATCGACGTACCGGCGCAGGCGGAAGACGAGGCGCAGGTCTTCCCGGTCGTGGAGGGTGATCGTCTGCTCCTCGCCCTGGTGGGTCTCCTCCTCGGCGAGCCAGACGAACACGCGGTCGTCGATGATCGTCAGGTCCTCGAGGTCCGGGTCGACGTCTTCGGCACTGTGCCCGAGGAACCGGTACCCGAAGGCGAACATCGCCGAGTCGCGCCGGCCGATCGGCCGGGCATCGGCCTCCGCCTTCTCCAGCGTCGGGACCAGGTACGGCAGCGTGCTCGGGAACGCCATCAGCCGTGGAGGAGCATGTGGCCAGTGCGACCGTGAGAATGACCGCGGTGACGACGGCGGTTGCGCGGGAACCAATCCTCACGTCGAGGTTCTTCACAAGACGCGCCGAGGAGCGGGAAGCGGGCGACGGAACAGGGAACCCGCCCCGTCGCCCGCCGCGGAGCGTCAGCTCTTGTCGAGGAGTCCGTTCATCTCCTCGATCTCGGCGGTCTGCGCGGTGATGATGTCGTCGGCCAGGGTCTTGGCCGGCCCGTACCGACCCTTGTCCTTCTCGGTGGCGGCCATGTCCACGGCGCCCTCGTGGTGCTCGATCATCATGGTCAGGAACATGGTGTCGAAGTCATGGCCGGAGGCCTCCATGAGCTGGTCCATGTCCTCGGTGCCCATCATTCCGGGCATGTCGGAGGAGTCGTCACCGTGCCCGCCGTGGTCCATGCCGGGCATGTCGGAGGGTACGTCCTCACCCCATGCCTCCAGCCACCCGGACATGGTCTCGATCTCCGGGTCCTGGGCCTTCTCGATCCGGGAGGCGAGATCCTTGACCTCGGCGGAGGACGCCCGGCTCTGTGCCGTCTGTGCCATCCGGAGGGCCTGCTGGTGGTGCGGGATCATGCCCTGCGCGAAGTCGACGTCCTGGTCGTTGTGGGCGCCGGCGGTGTCCTCGGCGCTCGTCGGGGCGGACGTCCGCGTGCCGGAGCCGGTGCCGGAGGGGGCGTCGCCGTTGCCGCAGGCGGCGAGGACGAGGGCGGCGGTCACGGCCGTGACGCCCAGGGCGGCACGGCGGACGAGGGAACGGGTGCTGGTCATGGGTGTACTCCTGCGAGGTACGAAGGTGGGCGCGCCGATCGGCGCGGGACACGGCTGAGCGCCGTATCCGCCCTGACGGTGGGGCGGGCACGGCTCGGCCTTGTCCTAGATCCGCAGGAGCTGCAGTTCGGCCAGGGTGGGCGGGGCACGCCCGCCCCAGGGTGTGGCGGTGAAGGCGCCGGGCAGGTGATCGCTGGATGGGGCCGGACCGACGGGGTCGGGCATCAGCGGGGGCAGAACCGGCCCCGCGCCGACCGCCCCGGACGCGCAGGTGGCATCGGCGTGCTGTGTGTGGCCGCCGCTGCTGTCGGCGCCGTGACAGATGAACTCGTCGGCCGTCCCCAAACCCGCGTGTGTCGTGACGGCGGGGGAGTGGTGTGGCGAATGGCCGCCTGTCACGACCGCGTCGGCAGGCCCGAGGGCGTGCATGCCGAGCAGACCGGCGAGCACCCCGAGCAGCAGCAGCGCACGCCACCGTCCGAAGGACGATCGCGCACGGCGGAGCTGCGTACGGGCTGTCACGTCCCTCATGTTACGGAAGCGGCCCCGCTGTATGCGGGGCGAGAGGTGCGCAGGAGGGGATCGAGGCGCGCCACAGCCGGTCGTGCTCTGCGGCGGTCGTCAGGGTGATCAAGCCGGTGTCGAACTCGGTGTCCATGGTGCTGACCGCGTCCAGGCTGTCGGTACGAGTCGTTCTCACCGATCCGGGCCTCGCTCGACGAGTTGGATGCGGCAGGAGTCGAGGCGAGCGGGATCAGGGGTGTCGACGGAGGGCTCAAGAACATCGTCTTCGCATCCACCGGTCACAAGCCGGAGATCGTGATGAGCCACCTCATCGACGGTGCCGTCGAGATGGTCGAGCACGCGGACAGCTGCCTGGTCCACGACCGTCCGCTGACGGATGCCGGCCTCACCCGGGGTGGTCTCGTTGATTGGTGGAGGGCGGAGACGGGCGTGAACGGCGCGGCCGAGCGTGACGTCGCCCGATCGCTCCACCAGAGGCTGCACGCGTCGCTCGCCTCTGAGGCGGAGGGGTTCGTGTTCTTCGCCTTCGCCAGCCGCTACGCCGATCCCGACGGCATGTCGCAACCTGCCCTGCTGCCCCAGGTCTACGTGCACTTCGATCCACTCACCCGGCGGCACCGCGAGATCCTCAGCAAACCGCGGCGGCTTGCGAGGGAGCGGATGGACTTCCTGCTTCTGCTGCCCAAAGGTGTGCGCATCGTGATCGAAGTCGACGGCAGGCATCACTACGCGCGGGAGGTCCCGAAGGGCTCGGGGTGCTGGATGGCGGCGCCGGACCTCTATTCGGAGATGGTCGCGGAGGACCGTTCTCTTCGGCTCAAGGGCTACGAGGCATCTCGTTTCGGGGGCAAGGAGCTCCTCGAAGCGCGCGATGACCCCAGGTTCATCCGGCAGTTCTTCGCGGAGACGGAAGCGCGTTTCTGGGCCGCCGGCAGAGGAGTGGGGCGGTAGCGAGCGGGACGGCTGTGGGAGGACTTGAGGGCGGTCATGGCACGTCCTCGTCGCCACGGTGGCGGGCGGCGGGTTGCTGCGGTGGGGCGGAGGCGCTGCTCGGGGCGCCGGCCTTCGCGGTGTCCGGTGCGGTGCCGGTGTTCTGGCCGCGAGTGGCGATGAGGGACCAGACGATGGACACGGTGATCGTCACGGTGATGACGCCGAGGGTGAGGGGGATGGGCAGCTTGCCGACGGGAGTTTCGGACAGGATGAGCTTGACGCCCGCGAAGGCCAGCAGCACCGCGAGTCCGTAGTGGAGGTAGGCGAAGCGGCGCAGCAGTCCGGCCAGGCAGAAGTACAGGCTGCGCAGGCCGAGGACGGCGAAGGCGTTGGCGGTCCACACGATGAAGGTGTTCGTGGTGATGGCCAGGATCGCGGCGACGGAGTCGACGGCGAAGATCAGGTCGGTGGCCTCCACCGCGACCAGGGCCACGAACAGCAGCGTCGCCACCCGCCGGCCGTTGATCCTGGTGAAGAACCTGTCGCCGTGGAAGCGGGCATCGGTGGGGACGACCTTCCGGACCAGGCGGACCACGGGATTGCGGTCGGGGTGGACTTCCTCGTCCTTGGAGACCGCCATCCTGTAGCCGGTCCAGATCAGGAACGCGCCGAACAGGTAGGCGGTCCAGAAGAACAGCTGCAGCAGTTCGGCGCCGACGAAGATGAACACCAGCCGGGCGGCGAGGGCGCCGAGGACGCCCCAGAAGAGGACCTTGTGCTGGTAGGCGTCGGGGACGGCGAAGAAGGAGAAGACCAGTGCGAAGACGAAGACGTTGTCGATGGACAGGGCTTTTTCGATCAGGTAGCCGGCGTAGTAGGTGGAGGAGACTTCTCCGCCCTGCCACACGAGCAGCACCAGGCCGAAGGCGAGGCCGATGGCGATCCAGATCCCGCTCCAGACCGCGGCCTCCTTGAAGCCGATCACATGGTTGTCACGGTGGGCGATCAGGTCGACGGCGAGCATGACGGCGATCACGAGGGTGACCGCGGCCCAGACCCACAGCGGGACGGTGAACGAAAGCTCATTCATGGTCGATCGGCTTCCTCGAACGGGAGAGGGGAGGGAAGGGGAGGTCCCCGGACCCTGGCACGTACGGAGGGGAGCCGGGTCCGGGCCGCCGGTTCACATGGGCGATCACCTCCCCGGTCTCGCGGGTGGTCGGCTGTGGGCGGTGCGGTGGCGCCTACGAGGGCCGGAAAGCGGTGCCCCGCACATCGGCGAGCAGTGCATCACGATGCCGGGCCCGATGCTGCAGGCCGGCCCTTCGGGCCGGGGCGGCGCCGCAGAGTCGGGAACGGAGTCCAGGCCGTCGGCGCGACGGTGTGCACGAACGGGCCGCACCGCAGGGCGGAGGCCTCGGTCAGGACGTGGGCGTCCAGTCCGGCCGGTCCCCGGGCGGCGGCCACCAGCACCGAGGACAGGTGGCGGGCGGCGACGTCCAGTACCGCCCCCGCCGCCCGCAGCCGGGTGCCGCGCGGCGTGACGCGGTGGACGACCGGAATGTGGTCCAGGCCGGCCTGCCGCACCCTGGGCAGCACCCGGCCCATCACCACACGGGCCGCATGCGTGTCCGCCTCGGCGGTGACGGATGAGTGGGCGTGCGAGGGCAGGACGGCGACGAGCAACAGAGGCGCCCGACGCGGGACGGCCAGTCGCAGCGCGGTGTCGATGACGGCGATGTCCTGGACGGAGTCCGCCAGGAGAGCGGTCACCGGACGTGGCGGAGGAACCGGTGGGACCCGTTCGGCAGGGATCACGGGACGAGCCAGGGGCTGAGGGAACACAGTGGCCCCCTTCGGGAAGTGCGGGTGGTTTCGGGGGATGACTCAAGCGTCACTCGCCCATGCGGACCCGTCAAGAATTACGCGAATTTTTTTTCGTCAATCATTCTTCGCATATGCTTGATACGCGAATCCCGCTTCGTATGATGGGGATTCATGAGCGTGTCTTCCTCCCGTGGTGATCAGTGGACCTTTCTGACCAACCACGCCCGCGTCCTGCTGCAGATCGCCCGCGATCCCGACACGCGGCTGCGTGACATCGCCACGGGCATCGGCATCACCGAACGTGCCGTCCAGCTCATCGTCGCCGACCTCGAGGCCGCCGGATACCTCACCCGCACCAGGGTGGGCCGCCGCAACCGCTACACCATCGACCCGACCGTGGCCCTGCGCCACCCCGCCGAGGCCGACCACCCCGTGGGCGACCTCCTCGGGGCCTTCCTCCACCGCGAGGAAAGCCCCGCGCCGGCCGGGCCGGAGTCCTCCCGCACGTGATGCCCGGCCTGCCGCGCTGATTCCGACGGGCAGGGGCAGCGACTCGGTGACGACGGCCCCCGGTGCCGATCCCACGGACTCGAGGCCCTCACGGACGAAGGACCTTCTCGTCCCGGCCGGGGACCCTCGGCCACCTGGTGCGGGCGTCGCTCCGGCGTGATCCTGGAATGGGATCGACACAGAGGAAAGGGGGCGCTGTCATGCACGCCCACCTTGGCGACCGGCTGATCGTCGAGAGCCCGGCCACCGGTGTCGTCCGGCGGGACGGGGAGATCGTCGGCCTCCATCACGACGACGGGACACCGCCGTACGACGTGCGCTGGTCGGACACGGGCGACGTCACGCTGGTCTTCCCAGGGCCGGACGCCCACCTCCACCACCTCGGTGCGGAACGGGAGGCGCCGGACGCACCGGTGCCGGGTGACGCGGCTGCCACCGGGGCCGCGGACACCGAAGCCGTCGCCGGCGGCCCCGGCGACATCGGGCGGAGACTGGCGGCCGCACGTCGGCGGAAGGGCCTCGGCCTGGAGGAGACCGCCCGCCGGGCCCGTATGTCACCGGCCTACCTCGACTACCTCGAGACGCACCCGTCCGACCCGGGCTTCGGGACCCTCGTCCGCCTGGCCGACGCACTGGGGACCACCCTCCTCGAACTGCAGGGAGGTGGCCGGGAACGGCCACCGGGACAGGGGAGGGCGTTGCTCCACCCCCGTCTGAGGGATCTCGGGGAGCAGGAGTGCCGGGCCCTGCTGTCGACACACGGTGTGGGGCGGATCTCGCTGGCCACGCCGCACGGTCCTGCCGTGTTCCCCGTCAACTACGAGGTGGCCGACGGGGAGATCGCCTTCCGTACCGCGCCCGACGCCGCCCCCGCGGCGGCGGCCGGCAGCGAGGTGGCCTTCGAGGTCGACCACGTCGACGAGGCCATGAGCCAGGGCTGGAGCGTCCTGGCGGTGGGCCGGGCCCGGGCCGTCACGGAACCCGGCGAGGCACGTCGGCTCGACGAACGCGCCCACACCGAACCCTGGGCCGGGGACCGGCGCACGCTGTGGATGGTGATCGCGGTCGACCGGCTGACCGGACGCCGCATCACCCCTGCCGAGGAGGCCTGACCACCCACGGCGGACGTCCTCGCGGTCACCGGGACCTCGGGGACGCGGCAGGGGCCGTTCGGCCCCGGGCATCTCCGGTGCTGCGGCGGTGAACTGGAAGTGTCCGGCCGTCGCGGGGGAAACCAGCCGACAGGAGGCCGAAATGAAGATCCGAACGCGCTGTGGCCGCAGCATCGACGTCACCCGCTTCGCCCCGCGGGGACTGCCCGCCCACATGGGACGCGTCGTGATGGACACGTCCTTCGCACCCCATGACGAGGGCGAGCTGTGGGCCTCCCTCACCGCCGAGGAGGCCCGGCGCCTCGCCGGGCTGCTGCTCTTCCAGGCCGCCGCCGTCGATCCGGTTCCCGCCGGACGGCCCGGAGCGGCCGAGGTGGTGCCGATCGCGGGTGACTCCTTCGAGATACGGGTGCGCGGCCACGTCCTGACGGTGGACCAGCCGCTGTCCGACGGGGGCAATGACACCGCGCCCACGCCCGTGGAGCTCTTCGTGGCGGCGGTCGCCTCCTGCGCGGCGCACTACGCGGGACGCTTCCTGGACCGCCACGGGGTCGGCCGGGACGGCCTGTCCGTCCGCGCGGAGTTCCGCATGGCCGACGACAGGCCCGCCCGTGTCGCCGCCCTCTCCCTGACCGTCCTGGCCCCGACCCTGCCGCCGCAGCGGCTGTCCGCCCTGCGCGCGGTGGTCTCGCACTGCACGGTGACCAACACGCTGGCCCGGGCCCCGGAGATCGAGCTGGACGTCCGCGGCGCTTCCGCCGACACGGTGACCCCGGAGCCGCAGGCGAGCCCCGGCTGACCGCCCGCCGGCCGACCCCTCGCGAAGGCGCTGCGGCCTTGGCTGCGGCCCCGGGGCCGCGGACACCGTTGCCCTGCCGTGGCGCTGAGCCGCGCTGGTGTCGGCAT
>NZ_NCTE01000511.1 GCF_002114215.1 Streptomyces sp. 13-12-16
GGCGGGTGGCGGCGCTCGCACCGCCGACCCGGAGGCGCTGCGGCGCGAGCTGGCGGCCCTGCCCGCCGACCGGTGGGAGGCCGTGCTGCGCGATCTCGTGCTGAGCCTCGCCGCCGCCGTGCTCGGGCACGACGGCGCCGAGGCGATCGACTCCGACCGTGACTTCCTGGAGTCCGGGTTCGACTCGCTCTCCGCGATGGAGCTGCGCACCGCGCTGAACGCCGCCACCGGGCTGAACCTGCCCACGATGGCGGTGTTCGACAACAAGAACCCGGCCGGCCTGGTCCGTGTCGTCACGGAGGAACTGGCGTCGGCGCTCCCCCGCGCCGCCTCCGCCGCCGCACCCCCGACGGAGGAGGACGAGACCGTCACCGAACTGTTCCGCCGGGCGGTCCGGGCCGGCGACGGCTCGGGAGCACTGAGGCTGTTGGCGGCGGTCGCGGCGCTGCGGCCCCGGTTCACCTCCCCGGAGGAGCTCGGACGCGTTCCGAGGACGGTACAGCTCGCCGACGGCCCCCGGCGCCCCCGGCTGATCTGCCTCGCCACACCCATGGCGGGCGGCGGCGTGCACCAGCACGCCCGGCTGGGAGCCGAGTTCCGGGACATCCGGCACGTGTCGGCGCTGCCGCTGCCCGGATTCCAGCGGGGCGAACCGCTTCCCGATTCCGCCGAGGCGCTGACCCGGGTGCTGGGCGAGGCCGTACTGGAGGCGGCGGAAGGGGAGCCGTTCGTACTGCTCGGCTACTCCTCCGGCGGCATCATCGGCCACGTCCTCGCCCGCCACCTGGAGCAGACGGCCGGGATCCCGCCCGCCGGGCTGATCCTGGTCGACACCTTCCGCGTCGAGGACACGGCGATGGACGTCGGGTTCAGCCGCCTGATCGGGGAGGTGCTGGAGATGGAGTCCGTCCTCGGCCGCTACGACGCGTCACGGCTGTCGGCGATGCCGCACTACTTCTCGGTGCTGGAAGGCTTCGACCCCGTCCGGCTGGGCGTGCCCACGCTGTTCCTCCAGGCGTCCGAGCCGTTCGTCGAACCGCCCGAGGGAGTCGACCCGGCGCAGATGCTCGCCTGGCCGTGGGACCCCGAGCACACCCTGCGCACCGTGGAAGGACACCACTTCACGCTCGGGCAGGAGCACGCTCCGGCGACCGCCCGGGCCATCGAGGAGTGGCTGGTGACGCCCGGCTGAGTCCGGGCCGGCACCGGCGATCCCCGGAAGAAGCGCACGCCGCGTACGGGGACGCGGCACCGATGCGGAGAACGACCCGAACTTAGGTGGTTGAGAGATGGTGTCCACGCACGAGGGGACCGTTCCCTTGCACAAGGGAACCGTTCCCTTCCGGGAGTACAAGACCTGGTACCGGGTCACCGGACGGCCGCAGGCCGGCCGTCCGGCCCTGGTCGTCGTGCACGGGGGCCCCGGCTCCACGCACGACTACCTGAAGGGCCTGTCCGTCTACGCCGAACGCGGCTGGACCGTGGTGCACTACGACCAGATCGGCAACGGGGGATCCACCCACCTGCCGGACGCCGACCCCGGCTTCTGGACCCCCCGGCTGTTCCGGGACGAGCTGGAGAACCTGCTGGACCGGCTCGACGTCGCCGACGACTACGTCCTGTTCGGGCAGTCGTGGGGCGGGATGCTGGCCGCCTGGCACGCCTCGGCCCGCCCCGCCGGACTGCGCGGACTGGTCATCGCCAACTCCCCGGCCTCCTACCCGCTGTGGCTGTCGGAGATGGACGTGCTGCGCGCACAACTGCCGCCCGGCGTGGACGAGACGCTGCGGCGGCACGAGGCCGCGGGCACCACCGACAGCGACGAGTACCTCGAAGCGATGCTGGTCTTCTACAGCCGGCACGTCTGCCGCATCGAACCGTGGCCCAACGACCTCATGGCCTCGTACCTGGAGGCCGTCACCGACCCGACGGTCTACCGCACCATGAACGGCCCCAACGAGTTCCACGTCATCGGCAGCCTGCGGGACTGGTCGGTGATCGACTGCCTGCCCCGTATCGACGTGCCCACCCTCGTCCTCTCGGGCCGCCACGACGAGGCCACCCCGGTCACGGTGCGCCCCTTCCGGGAACTCATCCCGAACGCCCGCTGGGAGATCTTCGAGGACTCCAGCCACGCCCCGCAGTTCGAGGAACCGGAACGTTTCTACGAGGTGCTCGGCGCATTCCTCGACTCGGTCGGCGCGATCGGCGCGCGGACCACGACGGTGAGCGGAGGCTGAGACGACGGTGGATGCCAAGGTCGAGGAGATCGTCGACGCGCTGCGCGGCTCGCTCATCGAGAACGAGCGCCTGCGGCAGGACAACGAGAGCCTGCGCGCCGCCGCGCACGCGGCCGCCGAGCCCGTCGCGATCATCGGGATGGGCTGCCGTTTCCCCGGCGGCATCGACTCCCCGGAGACACTGTGGGCGCTGGTCGACGAGGGCCGTGACGCCATCGGCCCGTTCCCCGACGACCGCGGCTGGGACCTGGGCGGCCTGTACGACCCCGAGCCCGGAAAGCCCGGCAAGAGCTACGTCCGCCACGGCGGATTCCTGCGTGAGGCGGCGCTGTTCGACCCCGAGTTCTTCGGGATCAGCCCGCGCGAGGCGCTCACCATGGACCCGCAGCAGCGGCTTCTGCTGGAGATCACCTGGGAGACGATGGAACGGGCCGGGCTCGACCCGGTGTCGCTGCGCGGCAGCCGCACCGGCGTGTTCGCCGGCGCCATGTACCACGACTACGGCATCACCAGCAGCGACGGCAGCCTGATCTCCGGCCGGGTCGCCTACACCCTCGGTCTGGAGGGCCCGGCGGTCACCGTCGACACGGCCTGCTCCTCGTCGCTGGTGGCGCTCCAGTGGGCGTCACAGGCCCTGCGCTCGGGGGAGTGCACCCTGGCACTGGCCGGCGGTGTCAGCGTCATGGCCACGCCCGAGACGTTCATCGAGTTCAGTGAGCAGCGCGGACTCTCGCCCGACGGCCGCTGCCGCTCCTTCGGCGCCTCGGCCGACGGCACCGGCTGGAGCGAGGGCGCGGGCGTCCTGCTGCTGGAGAGGCTGTCCGACGCCCGCCGCAACGGACACCCCGTACTGGCCGTCGTACGCGGGACGGCGGTCAACCAGGACGGGGCGTCCAACGGTTTCAGCGCGCCCAACGGCCCCTCCCAGCGCCGGGTGATCCAGCAGGCGCTCATCGCGGCCGGGCTGACGTCCGCCGACGTCGACGTCGTGGAGGGCCACGGCACCGGCACCTCGCTGGGTGATCCCATCGAGGCGCAGGCCCTGCTGGCCACCTACGGGCAGGACCGCCCCGACGGCAGGCCGCTGTGGCTGGGATCGATCAAGTCGAACATCGGCCACTCCCAGGCCGCCGCCGGAGTCGCGGGCGTCATCAAGATGGTCGAGGCCATCCGGCACGGCACACTGCCGAGGACACTGCACGCCGACGAGGCGTCGCCCCAGGTGGACTGGGAAGCCGGGGACGTCCGCCTGCTGACCGAGGCCCGGGCCTGGCCCGACGCCGGCCGCCCGCGCCGCGCCGCCGTCTCCTCGTTCGGCGTCAGCGGCACCAACGCCCACGTGATCATCGAACAGGCGGACGCGGAACCCGAGCCCGCCGGGCCGCGCCCGGCCCCCGGCACGCCCGTGCCGCTGCCGTTGTCGGCGAGGACCGGGCCCGCCCTGCGC
>NZ_NCTE01000512.1 GCF_002114215.1 Streptomyces sp. 13-12-16
GGAACTGGACCGCCGCGTCGACGAGCACCTGACCGGCCTCTTCCGGCTGGCGAAGGCGCTGATGCACGCGAGCGCGGCGGTCGACCTCGTGGTGCTGACCCGGCGGGCGCTGGCGGTCGTGCCCGGCGAGCCGGGTGTGGTCGCGGAGCACGCGGCGCTCGCCGGGCTGGCCAAGGCGATCGGCCGGGAGTACCCGTACGTGACCGTCCGGCTGCTCGACGTCGACGACGCGGTGCCGGCCGCGCTGCTGCGCACGGAGATCCTCGCCGCGCAGGCCGGCGTGTACGCGCTGCGCGGCACGGACAAGTACCGCGAGTCCTTCGCCGAGCTGCCCGAGATCCCGGCGGTCCGCGACGCGTACCTGCGGCCCGGCGGCGCGTACCTGATCACCGGCGGCCTCGGCGGCATCGGTCTGGAGACGGCCCGGCACTTCGCGGCCGGCGCCCCCGGCGTCCACCTGTACCTCCTCGGCCGCACCGCCCTGCCGCCCGAGGCCGAGTGGGACGCGGTCGCCGCCGACCCGCAGCATCCCGCCGCGTCGCGCGTCACGGCGGTCCGCGAGATCGCC
>NZ_NCTE01000513.1 GCF_002114215.1 Streptomyces sp. 13-12-16
CGGCCTCCCGGGCCCGCGACCGCAGAAAGCCCTGGCCGCGCCCCGAGCCGAGGCCGGTGCCGTGCGCCGGCGAGCCGGCCGGCGGTGCGGCGCTCGTGACGACGACCTCCGTGCGGGCGTCGCCGTACCGGCACGTCACGGTGGTGTGCGCACCGGATGCGTGCCGCGCCACATTGGTCAGCGCCTCGCGCACGATGCCGTACGCCGCGTCCGCGACGGCACCGTCCGGCAGCGCGTCGATCTCGCACTCCACGTGCTGACCGAGCCGGGAGAATCCGGCGACCAGACCCAGCATCCGTTCCCTGGGCGACGGTTGCTGTTCCCGTGAGAGGGCCGGTGCCCGCACCGCGCCGAGCGCCCGGGTGACCTCACGGCCCGTCTCGGCGGCGAACCGAAGGGCCTCGTCGGCCAGTTCGGGGCGACGGTCGCGCAGTCCGAGCGCCGCACCCGCCGTGACGACCACGGCCGTCAGATGGTGGGCGCTGACGTCGTGCAACTCCCTTTCCATCCGCTGTCGTTCGACCGCCGGGAGCCGGTGACGCTCGATCTCGGCCCGCTTCAGCCGCTGCTCGGCAGCCTGCCGCGCCAGCCGGCTGCGCCGCGCCAGCATTCCGGCGGCGGACGCGGCGGAGTACAGCACGGCCGTCAGGACGAGGTCGAGTCCGTCGCGGTCGCTGAGTCCGTGCAGGGTGATGCTGTACAGAGACTGCCAGAGGGCGAGCGTCATCACGCACAACAGGGCGGTGAAGGTGTCGCGTTCGCCGGCCACGGTGAACAGGGCCAGGGCCACACCCGCTGTCCCCAGCACCGCCATGGCGCCGGTGGGCAGGGGACCGGCTCCCAGCGCACAGGCGGCGGCGACCAGGGCGAGGGCGATCACCGGCTTGGAACGGCGCAGCGAAAGCGCGGCCGTCACCAGCCCGGCGACGAGGGCCGCCACGAGAAGGTCGGCCCCCGCCGGAACGCTCCCGCGGATCACGTCCGCCCCCGGCCACACCGCGGCCTGGGCGCCGAGCAGCACGAGGGGCAGGAACCGGTCGTCGTTGTCCTTCATAAGAGACCAAGGCTATGGCCGCAGGTGAGCGGCTGTCCTCGGGCTCGAGGCGGACCCCGTTCTCTTACCTGGGGTGGAGACGCTGCACCCCGGGTTCGACACGGAGATCGTTCCCCGGCGGGAGGAGCGGGCGGTGCTCCCGGCCCTAGTCTCGATCACATCGGGAAAGCGGCCGACCACCGGTTCTTCCGCGCTTTCCCGCACATCGACACTCCACTCGTATCCGGGGGATCCACCATGTCCAAGCGTGTTCTCGTCCCGTCCGTCCTCGGCGCCGTCGTCCTCGGCGCCGTCGTCCTCGGCGCCGTCACCGCCGGCGGCTACGCCACGGCCTCCACCGTCACGGAGCCGACCGTGGAGAACGGCTCCGCCGACTATGTCGCCCCGTCCCGGCAGGGCGCGGGGAAGCTCTCCTACACCGCGGACGTGAGCGACGACTCGGGTGTCCGCGAAGTCAGGGTCATCGCGTGGCCGGCGAGTTCCGAACTCGACCCGACCGAGGCGGAGACGCGGTACGTGGACGAGGCCACGTGCCGCGGCACCTCGGACGGGACGTCCCGCTGCACCTACACGCTGGAGGTGACGCGGCGGGACGCGTCCGATCTGGCGGAAGGCGCCTGGTACGTGTCGGTGCTGGCGACGGCGGAGGACGGCGACACGACGTTCGTGCCCCGCGCGGCCACGTTCGACGTCACCCGCTGACCTGTCACCGGGGCCGGACGTCTCCCACGCGGTGTCCGTCTCCCACCCCGGCGCCGTGACCCGTGTCGTCGAGAAGGCCGCCCGCGCGGTCCGCCGACCGCGCCCGATTCCACCCCCGCATCACATCCAGTACCGGAAGGCAGCAATCACCATGCCGTTCATCACCGTCGGTCAGGAGAACTCCACCGACATCGAGCTCTACTACGAGGACCACGGCACCGGGCAGCCGGTCGTGCTGATCCACGGCTACCCGCTCGACGGCCACTCCTGGGAGAAGCAGTCCGCCGCCCTGCTGGAGGCCGGCTACCGCGTCGTCACCTACGACCGGCGCGGCTTCGGCCGCTCCTCCCAGCCCACCACCGGCTACGACTACGACACCTTCGCCGCCGACCTGAACACCGTCCTGACCACCCTCGACCTGCGCGACGCGGTTCTGGTCGGGTTCTCCATGGGCACCGGCGAGGTCGGCCGCTACCTGGGCACCCACGGCTCCCGACGCATCGCCAAGGCCGCCTTCCTGGCCTCCCTGGAGCCCTTCCTGCTCAAGACCGACGACAACCCCACCGGCGTCGACGGCAGCGTCTTCGCGGGCATCAAGCAGGCCGTCACCGCCGACCGCTACGCCTACTTCACCGCGTTCCACCAGGACTTCTACAACCTGGACGAGAACCTCGGCACCCGCATCAGCGAGGAGGCCCTGCGCCACAGCTGGAACACCGCCGCCGGCGCCTCCTGGTACGCCTCCCTGGCCTGCGTGGACACCTGGACCACCGACTTCCGCACCGACATCGAGAAGGTCGACGTGCCGGCGCTGATCCTGCACGGCACCGCCGACCGCATCCTGCCCATCGAGTCCACCGGCGAACCCTTCCACCGGGCGCTGCCGCAGGCCGAGTACGTCGTGGTCGAGGGCGCCCCGCACGGCCTGCTGTGGACCCATGCCCAGGAGGTCACCGACGCCCTGCTGACGTTCCTGGCCGAGTGACGCACACCCGGCGGCCCCTCTCGCCGCCGGGAAACGAACCACACGCATCCCGCCACCACCGCCGCGGTGGCGGGGTGCCGCCGCGGTCGTACGGCACACGAGACGGCCGCACGGGGCGCCCCTCATGAACGGTGCCGCTCCGCGGCACCACACCTCCACGGGCCGCAGCGCGACGGGGACCGAGGCCAGGAGCACGGTGGAGACGTCGTGGCGGGCCGGTTCGCCGCCCGGGGTGTCGGTGGACGGTCCCTCCCGCCCGGATTCCCCGGGGAGCTCCGGGGTAGCAGGGGAGGCGACAGCACATCGTGAGCCGGAACGAGGAGCAGACGTGAGTGAGCCGGCGTCCATCGCCCTGCAGAAGGAGATCGCCCGGGAACTGGGGGTCGCCGATACCTTCGAGGCCGAGCGCGAGATCGAGCGTCGGGTGGCCTTTCTCGCGGAGCGGCTGACCTCCACCGGTCTGCGCGCCCTCGTGCTCGGTATCAGCGGCGGCATCGACTCCACCGCCGCGGGCCGACTGTGCCAGCTCGCCGTCGAACGGGCGCGGGCCGGCGGACACGAAGCGCGGTTCTACGCGATGCGCCTGCCCTACGGGGTCCAGGCCGACGAGCACGACGCCCGGCTCGCGCTCTCCTTCATCCGGGCCGACCACGTGCTGACCGTGGACATCAAGCCCGCCGCCGATGCCGCGCTCCAGGCCGCGCTGGCCGCCGGGGTGAGCTTCCGCGACGCCCACCACCAGGACTTCGTGCACGGCAACATCAAGGCACGCCAGCGCATGATCGCCCAGTACGCGGTGGCCGGCGCGCACGACGGCCTGGTCGTCGGTACGGACCAGGCCGCCGAGGCGGTCTCCGGGTTCTTCACCAAGTTCGGCGACGGCGCCGCCGACCTGGTCCCGCTGGCCGGGCTGACCAAGCGCCGGGTGCGCGCCGTCGCGGACGCGCTGGGCGCACCCGCCGCGCTGGTGTGGAAGATCCCGACGGCCGACCTGGAGAGCCTCGACGAGGGCAAGGCCGACGAGGACGCGCTCGGAGTGACCTACGACGTCATCGACGACTTCCTGGAGGGCAAGCCGGTGGACGAGCAGGCCTTCGAGACGATCGTCCGCCGTTACCGCCTCACCGACCACAAGCGCCGGCTGCCCATCACCCCCTGACCGGGCGGCGCCGTCCCCCGTCACCGGGGATGAGTGAGCGAGTGCTCCGCCGGGACGGTGACGTTCGGCCGGGGCGGTGAAGGCCGCGGCCCGGGAGCCGCCGCCCCCTGCGGAAGCCCCCGTGAACCGGGCTGCGGCCCGGCCCGGACGGTACCGGCGCCCGAGCGCCACGCCCCTTGCCCGGCCGAGGCCGTCGCCAGGAACACCTCGACGCGGTCGTCGAGGGTGAGGCGCGTCGCCGTCAGCTCAGGCCGAGGACGCTCATGGTGTGCTCGGCCATGCGCCGCTCCCCGAGGGCGTTGGGATGGACGGGCACGAGGCTGCCGCCGAAGAGGAGGGGCTCGATCCAGCGGGTCCCGCCGGGCTTGCACGCGTCGTGGCCCTCGGAGATCCGGGAGAAGTCCACGAAGGTGGCGCCGGTCTCTTCACTGGCGCGTTCGACGACCGCGTTGAGGTGCGCCTGTATGCCGCGCAGGTACGGCACGTCACCGGCGGCGACCGGAAGCTTCACGAAGCAGGAGGGATCGGCCTCGGCCGGTGTGATCCACGGGTAACCCAGGACCGCCACGCGGGCGTTGGGGGCCTTGGCGCGAACGGCCTGCAGGGCGGTCTTCAGCGCGGGGTAGGTGTTCGCGTCGATCTGGTCGGTGAAGGAGGTGCCGTGCCGGTCCTTGCAGGGGCTGCCCTTGCCTCCGCTGAGGACCCCCGCGGTGCCGCAGGCCGTGATGGCGTTGATGAAGGTGCCGTTGTCGTTGCCGCCGATCGTCAGCGTCACCAGGTCGGTGCCCGCACCGAGCGCGTTCACCTGGGGCCCGACCCCGGGGTACTGCGATGTGGTGAAGTCCTTCGTCTGGGCGGCGCCGCAGGTCACGTCCTTCAGGTGGGCGCCCGTACGGTCGGCGATCACATGAGGGTAGTTCGCGGTGGAGCGCAGACACAGCAGGTTGGTGGGATCCACGGGCAGTACGCCCGAGCCGGCGCTGTAGCTGTCGCCGAGGGCGACGTAGTCCAGCGACGCGGAGGCGTGTGCGGTGCCGCCCGTGAGGCTGAGGGCGAGCGCACCGACGAGTGCGGATGATGTGGCCATGACATTCCGCAGGGCGTGCTTCGGCATGTGATCCCTCTTCTCGGGGGTGGAGCGGTGGGGTGGCGGCCGGCGGGGGCGTGCCGTTGGAGCGAACGGAGCGGTTCGAGCCCGGGGGAGTGCGGGGCCGCGCGATTACCGAGCGGTTCTACCGTCAGGTAATGTGCAGGTCCCCCGGCGGGGAGTCAACATTGTTGACCGAACTTCTCGAAACGCTTACGGAAGACTTCCGGCGCACCCCGTAGATGTGCGAACCCGCAGTTGCGAAGCGCCGGGCCCCCTATCCTGTCCCGCATGCTGCAGACCGGCTCCAGTGTCACGACCCGCGAGGCCATCCACTCCGCCGCTGCCCGGCTCTTCCGGGAACAGGGCTTCTCCCGGACCACCGTCCGCCGGATCGCGGCGGAGGCCGGCGCGGACCCCGCACTGGTGATCCGTCATTTCAAGAGCAAAGAACTCCTGTTCCTGGAGACGATGCACCTGACGATCGATGACGAGCCACTGCTCGACGTGCCACTGGAACACCTGGGGGGCCGGCTCGCCGAACTCCTCGTCCAGCTCGGCGGTTCCGCGCAGGGCGTCTTCCTGGCCCTGGTGCACGGCAGCGGCGAACCGCAGATCCGCGAACGCCTGCGCGACACGCACGAGCAACTCTTCGTCGCACCGCTGCGCCGTCGCCTGTCCGGCCCCGACGCCGACGTCCGCGCGCGCATGGCGGCCGCCTTGGCGGGGGGACTGCTGTACGCGCTGTGGGTGGTCGGGGACGAAGGGCTGCTCCGAATGGACCGTACGGAACTGACGTCACGGTACGGCGCACTGTTCCAAGGGGTGCTGACTCCTCGGAACCACTGACGTCGCCGCGGTACCGGATCTCGCGGAGGACGCGCACCGGGCGGGCGCCCTGGCGTACGTTCGAGCCGTCCGGACGGGCTCCGTACCGTCGGCTCGTCCCTCCGGGGCGCCGCGGACGGGACGCATCCACGGGCGTGTTGCGTCAGTCGGCGTCGAGACCGTCGATCAGGCGGCCCAGGAACCGGGTGAAGGTGGCTTCGGCGGTGAGTGGGCGTCCGGGGGCGGAGAGCGCTTCGGCGAGTTCCGGGTGGCGGCCGTCGGCGGCGACAGCGGCGAGGTAGCGGGCCTCGGCCGCGGCCCGTTCCGGGGACCGCGCGGCTGCGGTCTGCGCGATCTCGTGAGCCACGTGTCCGGCCACGAATGCGGTGAGCTGGGCGAAGACCTCCAGCTTCGCCGCACCGTCCAGCCCGGTGGGCCGGAGGACGGCGAGCGCGTGTTCCAGGAAGGCCAGCGTGTTGGGGCCCGGGACGCGACGGGCGGTCAAGGCGGCGGGGAGCCAGGGATGGCGCAGCATGTGGGCGCGCTGCAGGTGGGCGACGGCCTTCAGGTCGGTGCGCCAGTCACCGCTGGGCGGGTCCGTGACCGACAGCTCGCCGCTGACGTGGTCGACCATCAGTTCCAGCAGTGTCTCCTTGTCGGGGGCGTAGCTGTAGAGCGACATGACACCGGCTCCGACCCGGGCGGCGACCCGCCGCATGGTGACCGCTTCGAGGCCTTCGGCGTCCGCCAGGGCGACGGCCGCCCCGGTGATCGCCTCCCGGCTGAAGGAGGGCCTGCGGCCTCTGCGGAACTCGGTGGGACGCAGCCAGAGCTGTTCGGGATCGACGCTCGCGGCGCTGGACCTCTGGTCACCGGGCACGGTCCTGCGCTCCTTCCTCCGTTTACGGGGCGGTCCTTGCGAAGGTCATCCAAGCATCCTCTATTCTCGTACACCGTACGGAAATGAGGAGGGGAACGATGCCATCACGCACGCCCGACGCCGTGACCGGACCGGCCTGGGAGCCGCCCGTCGGAAGACCGCCGCTGTCCTCACGGATGATGAGGGCGACCTGGCGAGGTCTGCCGGCGAAGCTGCACGAGGCCGGATGGGAGCCGGGGCTGGTGGTACCGGCCGCCGACGGCAGCCCGTTGATCACCGACCACTACTTCCCGCGGACCCGGGGCGACTTCCCCACCCTCCTGGTTCGCTCGCCCTACGGCCGAGGCCTGCCGTGGTCGCCCCAGTACGGCATGCTCTTCGCCGAACAGGGCTTCCACGTGGTCCTGCAGAGCTGCCGCGGCACCGGCGGTTCGGGCGGTGCGTTCGATCTGTGGCGCAACGAGGCCGCCGACGGCCGGGCCACGGTCGCCTGGCTGCGCGAGCAGGCCTGGTTCAACGGAACGCTGGGGACGGTCGGCCCCAGCTACCTGGGCTACACGCAATGGGCCCTCGCCCTGGACCCGCCACCGGAACTGAAGGCGATGGTGGTGCAGGTGGGACTGCACGATCCCCACGCCCTGTTCCACGCGGACGGTGCGCTGCGCCTGGAGAACGTCCTCGCCGTCGGCACGGGCATGACCTACCAGCACCAGGGCATGGCGCCGTTCCTGAAGGCGACGCTGCGCCTGCAGCGCCGCCTGCGCGACGTCACCGCCGCGCAGCCCCTGCGCGGGGCGTACGAGGCCGCCCTGGGAGGTGAAGTGCCCTGGCTGGACGAGGTGATGACGCACCCGGACGCCAAGGACGCCTACTGGCACGGCGCGTCATTGGCGGAGTCGGCGGAGCGGCTCGGCGTGCCCACGGCCCTGATCACCGGATGGCACGACGTGCTGGTCGACCAGACCTTCGAGCAGTACGACCGGCTGCGCCGGGCCGGATGCGAGACCGCCCTGCTCGTCGGCCCCTGGACCCACACCTCCGCCCTGCAGCGGGGATGGCCCGAGGTGTTCGCCGAAAGCCTCGCCTGGCTGCGCGCCCACCTGTGCGCCGACCCCTCCGGCCTGCGCCCCACCGCGGTACGCGTGCACGTCAACGGCGAGGACACCTGGCGCGACCTCGACGACTGGCCGCCGGTCTCCGCCGCCGCCTCGTGGTACCCCGCCCCGGACGGGCATCTCACCCGGCAGCCCCCCACGGAATCCGCGCCGCTGACGACGTTCCGCTACGACCCGGCCGACCCCACCCCCTCCCTCGGAGGTCCTCTGCTCTCCCGCACCGCCGGCCCACGCGACAACAGCGTTCTGGAAGCCCGCAACGACGTCCTGACGTTCACCGGCCCACCACTGACCGAGCCCGTGGACGTCCTGGGCCCGGTCTCCGCGCGACTGAGCGTCTCCACGGACACCGGGCACGCCGACGTCTTCACCCGCTTGTGCGACGTGGACGCGCAGGGCCGCTCCGTCAACGTCTGCGACGGACTGGGCCGGCTGCGGACAAGCGGACCCGCGCCCTCGCAGGTCACCGTGGGGATGAGCTCCACCGCCCATCGCTTCGCCGCAGGCCACCGCATACGCTGGCAGATCAGCGGAGGCGCGAGTCCCCGCTACGCCCGTAATCCCGGCACCGGGGAATCGCCGGTGGACGCCACCACCTTCACACCGGTGCGCATCACGGTCCACACGGACTCGGTGCTGATGCTCCCCCGCGGCGCCGGGCTCGAGTGATCCCCCTCCCGTTCCCCGGGAAGGGACCGACGGGCCGGGCGATGCCGAAGGGGCCCCGTACACGCCCGAGGCGTGTACGGGACACCGCGGCCGTCTCCACGGCACGGCGCCGGCGGCGGCCGGTACGACGAGGCTGAGACCGACCGTGCGCCGCAGGTACCGGTGCCCGCGGACCGGTGATGACGGACAGGACCCGGATGCGCGCGGCTCGTCCTCGTCGAGCCGCGCCCGGCGGGGGAAGGACGCCCTGCCGTACTCCGGTCGCCGGCCCCTTCGCCGTCGCCGCGCACCGGGCCGGAACGGTCGTCGCCGCGGGACAGGACGACGGCCCCCGACCGTGCCTGCCACGCCGGTGGCCGCCACGGTGGTACCGGGCGCGAGTCGCGGGTGGGGCCAGGCTGTTCATCGGGAGAAGGGCGGCCCGGTGTCACGCATGCCCGTCCGGACGCGGACGGCCGGGCACCCGGCGTGCCCAGCGCCCACGCCG
>NZ_NCTE01000514.1 GCF_002114215.1 Streptomyces sp. 13-12-16
CGCGGGGCGCGGCCCGGGCCTGGGACGCGGGCGGCGACGGACGGCTCGTCCTGGACCGGATCTGCGGGGAGGCTCCCGCGCTGCTGCGGCCGGGCGGTGTCCTGCTGCTGGTGCAGTCGGCGCTCAGCGACCCCGGGCTGACGGTCGGCCGGCTGCGGGCGGCCGGGACGAAGGCCGCGGTGATCCGGCGCCGGCGCATCGCCTTCGGCCCGGTGCTACGGGGCAGGGAGCGCTGGCTGCGGGAGCGGGGGCTGCTGTCCGGGACCGAGGACACGGAAGAGCTGGTGGTGATCCGTGCCGAACTCCCCGTCTGACTCCCCGCGTCGCGTCACCGTCCGGCGCAAGGGGCCGCTGCTGGTGGAGGGCCCGGTGGAGGTCGAGCTGGAGGACGGCACGGTCGTCGCCTCCGACCGCTTCCGGGTGGCCCTGTGCACCTGCCGCCGCAGCCGGCGGTACCCGTGGTGCGACACCAGCCACCGGGACCGGGCGTGAGCCCCGGGGCCGGGGGTCCGTGAGAAGCCCGGAGGCCGGCGGGCGGCCCCACTCCGCCCGCCGGCCTCCTTGCGCGGGATCGCACGTTCCGCGAGGGGGCCGGTACTCCCCAGTCCGCCGGCCGCCGCGCGGTCACGGGAAACCGTGCGATCCCGGTCTCAGAACGCGAAGACGCTCGAACCGTGAGCGTTCATCACGCACTCGTTGGAGAAGATCCGCTCATAGGAGACGCGCTGTCCCCGCCACACCCCGTCGACGGTGACGAGCACCGGGTCGTACTGCTTGGTGCAGAAGACGCCCTCCCGCATCGTCAGGGCGCCGAGGTCGCCGCCGAGGCGGTTCATCTCCGCGCAGGCCGCGTCCGCGGCCGGGTGGGTGCCCGAGGGTCCGGGGGCACAGGTCAGGGTGACCGCGCGTTCCGGCGTGACGGTCATCGCGCTGTCGCCGTGGCCCACGGTGAGTACCAGGGCCGAGGGGGCGTAGAGCGCGGACGGGGCGGCTCCCCCGGCGGCCTGCGCAGCCCCGGACAGGGGTACGCAGACGGCTGCGGCCGTGAGGCCGAGGGTGGTGGCCCAGCGCGCGGTGTTCCGCATTGTGTGCATCCTTCCGCTCGTGTCGACGAGGCGCGTCGACGGGTCGCCGGCTCGTGCTCGGTCGGTGCCGAACCGGCGTGCCGGAGTCTGCCGAGTCCGCGCCGGAACTTCACGTCGGGCATGTGGATTTCGGTAACATTGCGTATTGAATCAGTGGCGTGAAGTCACGGAGAGCGCGGGGTGCGGCCCTGTAACCGCACGGAGGGCGAGTGCGCGAAGTGGCCAGATGGCCGGAATGCGGCAGCTCGGCAATCGGCCTGAAACATTCCGATTCTGCTCTCGGCAGACCGTTCCGCGACGCCTTGTGTTCATGGACAGGGCGAGTAATCGTCATTACATGATTACGGCGGAGCAACGAGAGCAACTGCGGGGCTGGTTCACCGGCCGGCTCCCCGACGATCTCTTCGAGGAGCTGACCGAGGTCACGGTCGACCGCGAGGAGATCACCGTCATCGGCCGCATCCCCGGTCCCCGGCCGGCAAAGGGCGCCTCACCGGCCGAGCGGGAGGCGGCGGTCGAGGGCCGCGTCCAGGAGTTCCGGGAACGCACCCGGGAGGACCGGATCGCGGTCGCCCGGGACGCCGAGCACCGTTTCGGCCGGAAGGTCTCCTGGGGCGTGGAGTGCGACGGGCACCGCGCCCTGTTCACGCACGTGGCCGCGCCCGTCATGACCCGGCTGCGCCAGCCGGAACGGCAGGTCCTCGACACCCTCATCGCGAGCGGGGTCGCCCGCAGCCGCAGCGAGGCACTGGCCTGGTGCGTGCGGCTGGTCCAGCGGCACACCGACGACTGGCTCACCGAGCTGCGCGAGTCGCTGGAACACGTCCAGCGGGTGCGGGCTCGGGGGCCGGACACCGGGCCCGAGGAGGCGGAGCCCGGCACCGACGGCGGGTGAACGCCGTTGTCGGTGGCGTTCGTTACGGTGCGGGCATGACTCGATTCGTACTGGTGGCCGGTGCCTGGCTCGGGGCGTGGGCGTGGGACGAGGTGGCGGCCGAACTGCGCGCGGCCGGGTACGGGGCGCACCCCCTGACGCTGTCCGGGCTCGCGGAGAAGCAGGGGGTGCCGGCGGGGCAGCGGACCCATGTGCGGGACATCGTGGACGAGGTGGAACGGCTCGGTCTGCGGGACGTCGTCCTCGTGGGGCACAGCTACTCCGGCGTGCCGGTCGGCCAGGCGGCCGAGCGGATCGGTGACCGGCTGCGGAGGGTGGTGCTCGTCGACGCGAACGTGCCCGTGGACGGGGAGTCGTTCCTGTCCGGCTGGCCGAGCGAGGAGGTGAGGAGGTCGATCGAGGCGCACGACGGCCGGTGGCCGCCGCCGGCCGCGGACGACTGCGCGGGCCAGGGCCTGACGGACGAGCAGGTGGCCCGGTTCACCGCCGGATCGACCCCGCACCCGGGCGCCACGCTCACCGAACCGGCCGTGCTGGAGCGGTCGCCCGGCGAGCTGCCGACGACGTACGTCAAGTGCCTGCTGGACGGGGAGGAACCCCCGCCGGCGGTGGCGGAGCTGCTGAAGAGCGACCGGTGGGAGCTGGTGACGATGGACACCGGGCACTGGCCGATGTTCTCCCGGCCGCGCGAACTGGCCCGGATCCTGCGGGAGGCGGCCACCGGCCGCTGATCCACGGCCGCCCGGTGGTGGACGCGCCCCGCGCATACCGGCCAGTATGCTCCGGGACGACGCGGCTCGACGAGACAGGGCGGGGCGGATGGCGAAGCACTGGGCCGACTTCCAGTACGAGATCTACCTGAACGGGATGACGGGTGCCGTGCCCCGGCTGCCGACCGATCTGACCCGGCTGGAGGAGCTGACCGAGCAGCGGCTCGGCCCGGGTCCGGTCGGGTACGTCGCGGGCAGCGCGGGGGACGGCAGCACCGCCCGCGCCAACCGGGCCTCGCTCGACCGCCGTCGGATCGTGCCGCGCATGCTGCGGGACGTGCACGAACGTGATCTGTCGGTCGAGGTGCTGGGCCGGTCGCTGCCGGCGCCGCTCGCGCTGGCGCCGGTCGGAGTGCTGTCGATCGTGCATCCGGATGCCGAGTCCGCCGCCGCCCGGGCGGCGGCCGCGCAGGGTGTGCCGTTCGTGCTGTCGTCCGCGTCCAGCACGCCGATGGAGCAGGTCGCGGAGTCGATGGGCGAGGCGGAGCGCTGGTTCCAGCTGTACTGGCCGAAGGACGTGGAGGTGGCCCGGAGCTTCCTGGACCGGGCGAGGGCCGCCGGGTTCACGGCGCTGGTCGTCACCCTGGACACTCCCCTGCTGTCCTGGCGTCCGCGCGACCTGGACCAGGCGTATCTGCCGTTCCTGCACGGGGTGGGCACCGCGAACTACTTCTCGGACCCGGCGTTCCGGGCGGGCCTGGCCAAGCCGGTGCACGAGGACCCGAACGCGGCGGTGATGCACTTCGTCGGCATGTTCGCCGATCCCGCCAAGTCCTGGCCGGACCTGGAGTTCCTGCGGGAGCACTGGGACGGGCCGATCGTCCTCAAGGGCGTGCTCCACCCCGACGACGCGCGGCTCGCCGCCGACGCCGGGATGGACGGTGTGGTGGTGTCCAACCACGGCGGGCGTCAGGTGGCCGGGGCGATCGCCGCGGCGGACGCGCTGCCCGGCGTGGTGGAGGCCGTCGGGGACCGGCTCACCGTGCTCTTCGACAGCGGGGTGCGCACCGGCGACGACGTCTTCAAGGCCCTCGCCCTCGGCGCACGGGCGGTCCTGCTGGGGCGTCCGTACGTCTACGGGCTCGGTCTCGACGGGCAGGCGGGGGTGGAACACGTGATCCGCTGCCTGCTCGCCGAACTCGACCTCACCATGGCCCTGTCGGGCCACGCCACCCCGGCCTCGATCGGCCCCGGCGCCCTCACGGAGGCCGCCGTCTGACCCGGCCGGGACGGGGCGTCCTCCCCGCCCCGGCCGCACGGCTCACGTCACCGGTTCCGCCAGCCCGGCACGCCGGGCCTCCGGGGTGCCGGTGCCGCTGATGGACAGGGAGTCCTCGGCCGTCCGTACCGGTTCGGCCGCCCAGCGCTGGTCCACGGTCCGGTCGCGTACCTTGACGACGATGTCGGCGTTCGCGTCAGGGGTCGCCGGGGCGAGGGCCAGTTGGACGTCCCAGCGGGGCACCAGCTCGCCCTGCGCGGTGAGGTCGTACCGCACGTCGGCGCCCCGCTGGTCGCCGGGGTCGGCGCAGGTGCCGAGGACGACGACACCGGCGTCCTTGTGCGAGTCCAGGCACAGACCGGGGTCGGCCACGCTGCGCAGCAGCCCGTCGTCCTCGTACGTCCACTGCTGGGTCCACGCCGAGGAACAGTCCGCCAGGCGGGTCCCGGAGCCGTCCCGGGGCTCGCCCCGGGTGTCGAGGCACAGGCCGGAGGCGACGTTGCGCAGCCGCGTCCGCCCCGGTGCGGTGGGGAGCCCGGCGGCGCCGGGCGGGGACGCGGACGGCAGGGCCGCGCGG
>NZ_NCTE01000515.1 GCF_002114215.1 Streptomyces sp. 13-12-16
CGCCGGGTCCCGCCGATACCGCACAGGGTCCCGCCGGTGCCGCGCCGGGTCCCGTCGGCACCGCACAGGGCCGGCCCGGCGCCGCAGCGCGGACACCGTCGCCCGCCCGGATCCCCGGCCTCGGACCCCGGACCCGGGCGTGGATCCCCGCGACCGCCCGCCAGGTGGTCGTCGTCACCGGCCGCGGCAAGGACGCCAACCGTTCGGAGGTCGTGCTGTACCAGCACACGGGCTCCGGATGGGAGGGCGGCCCGGCGTGGCCCGCGCGCAACGCCCTCAAGGGCTGGACCGACGACCACTGGGCGGGGGACCTCCGCTCACCCATCGGCGTGTTCACCCTCACCGACGCCGGGGGGCTGCTGCCCGATCCCGGCACCGAGCTGCCGTACGACCGGTCGGAGGGGTTCGCGGTCGGCGGCACCGGCTTCGAGGGCGAGCCGCTGGAAGGCTCCTTCGACTACGTCATCGCCATCGACTACAACCGCGAGCCGGGCACGTCCCCGCTGGACCCGACCCGTCCGCTCGGCGCCGGCCGGGGCGGCGGCATCTGGCTGCACGTCGACCACCAGGGACCCACCCAGGGCTGCGTCAGCCTCTCGGAGCGCCACATGGAGGAACTCCTGCGCACCCTCGACCCGGACCGGCACCCGGTGATCGTCATGGGCGACGCCGGCTCGCTGAGCCGGTGAGCGGCCCGCCCTGCCGCGCGGCTCAGGGCGCGATGCCGACCCCTTCGACACGGCTCCACGCCCGCTCCCGGGGTGCTGCCCCCGGACCCCCGCTCCTCGGCCGGAAGCCAGCTTCCGGGGGAGTTCGAGGAGCGGGGTCCGGGGCGGAGCCCCGGTTTCGGGACGGGAAGGGGCGGCAGGGGCGAGAAAAGTCAGTCCTCGCCCCGCGACGGGCCGTCCTCGCCCCGCGGCCGGCCGTCCTCGTCCCGCGGGGGCCGGGGCGCCGTTTCCCCCGCCGTCAGATGCTCCAGCACCTCGACCAACTCCTGACAGGCCCGCTCCACGGAGCGCCGGGTATTGCGCTGCTCGGTGATCACCGCCGACAGCAACAGCGCGGTCAGCGCCAACGCCCCGTTGAACGCCTGAAGGTTGGTCAGGACCTCCACCTCGGTCAGCCGTTCGAACGGCCCGACGCGATCGGTCGCCGCGATGGTGGCCATGACGGACGCGAACAGGGCGCACATCATGCTGCCCGCGAGCTGGAACCGCAGGGCCGCCCAGATCAGCAGAGGGTAGATGGTGAACAGCAGACTGGCCGGGCTGTGCGTCGCCAGCGGGACGAGGGCGCCCGCGACCACCGCCAGCCCCACCGCCTCCTTCCACCTCGACCAGTGCACCGGCGCGCGCACCCGGTACAGCGTGAGCAGCACCGGGGCGACGAGCAGTACGCCCATCGCGTCACCCACCCACCACGCCAGCCACACCACCCAGAGACTCCGCAGCGGGAGGTCGCCCGTGGCCACGAGGAGGGCGGCGCCGGTGCTCGCGCTGATCAGCATCGCCGAGAAGGCGCCGAGGAACACCAGGTGGAGACAGTCCCGTAATCGGGTGAGATCGCTGCGGAAGCCCACCCTGCGGAGCAGGAGGTACCCGCACACCGGCGCGGCGGTGCTGCCGACGAGGACGCCCAGCGAGGACAGCCGCAGCGAGGTGAGGTGCATGAGGATCAGCAGGGAGCCGAGTGCGACGCCCACCCAGCAGCGCAGCCCGAAGACCAGCAGACAGGCGACGGCCACTCCCGTCGGCGACCAGATGGGTGAGACCACCGCACCGCCGATGTGGAGCTCGCGCAGCAGCCCCAGCCGTCCCCCCGCGTAGTAGCAGGCGGCGACGACCAGCGTCTCGAGCACGAAGACGGCCGGTGTGCGAAGGTCATGGCGAGCCACCACACAGGCCATCAGACACCGAGGCCGCCGCGTCGGCGAGGCGGGACGCGCGGGCCTGCGGCCCTATGGCCGAACGGCCGGTCCGTCGTGCCCGAGCACCATGACGGCCGCGTCGTCGTCGTGCCCCACCCGCTCCGCCTGCTTGATCACGGCGGCGGCGAGCGCGTCCGTGTCCATGCGCGCGACCGCGGCGATGCCCGCCAGCCGCACCACCTGGTCCAGCCCTTCGTCGAGACGCATGGAGGGGCCCTCCACCACCCCGTCGGTGAGCATCACGAACACCCCGCCCGTGTCCAGCCGGTACCGGGTGACGGGGTAGGCCGTCCCGGACAGGATCCCCAGCGGGGGACCTCCCTCGTCCTCGGTCACGCCGGACCTGCCGTCCGCGGTGGCCCACACGCACGGCAGATGCCCGGCCCGGGCGCTCTCCAGCAGCCGGGTGGCCGGATCGAGCCGCATGAAGGTGCAGGTGGCGAAGAGGTCCGAGCTGAGGGAGAGCAGCAGTTCATTGGTCCGGGCGAGGAGCTCGCCCGGTTCGCTGTCGACGGAGGCGAGCGCCCGGAGCCCGACCCGGACCTGCCCCATGAAGGCGGCCGCCTCGATGTTGTGCCCCTGGACGTCGCCGATCGACAGACCGATCCGGCCGTCGGGCATGGTGAAGGCGTCGTACCAGTCACCGCCGACGTTGAGCCCCTGGTACGCGGGCGCGTACCGCACGGCCAGCCGCACACCGTCGGCGACGGGCAGTCCCCTCGGCAGCATGCCGCGCTGCAGGGCGATGGCCAGCTCGACCCGGGAGCGCTGCACCTCCGCCTGCGCACGCGCCTGTGCCGTCAGCGTCCCGAGCCTGACCAGAAGCTCGTCGCCGTCGTCCGTGGAGCCGGTGCGGGACATGGATCACTCACTCGGGCGAGGGCACCCGCACGCGCGGTGGGCGCCCTCGGTGGACAAAGCTCTCATTCATATATGAAAGGGATGATAGTCAGAAGCGGTTCGGCCGGGCCAGTCCGTGTCTAGGCTGTGCCCATGGAGCAGCGGGAGATCATGCAGCGGGGTGTGGGGATCCTGACCGAGGCCCTCGAGATGCGACGGCGGCTCCGCGCGGACCCGGACGCCGACGTGTCGGGGAGCGGAGCCGTCGCCCAGCTCCTGGAGGAGATGCTGCCGCGGATCCAGCTGCCGGCCGACGCGAGCGCGCGCGAGGTGGCGGAGATCGTCACCGAGAAGCTGGGCCCCGCCATCGTGCAGATCACCTCCGCGCTCACCTTCGCCTTCGTCCAGCTCGCCGAGATCCACGACGAGGGCCGCACCGACGTCTCCTCCGCCGACGTCCTGCGTTCCATCTCCCTGCACTACGAGACGGGCGGCAAGGGGTAGTTCCGGGGCGGAGGGGCCGGGAGCCATGGGGTGACGCCGCGGTCCGCGGCTTCTCGCGGGGGGTCCGGAGCGGACGGATGGCGCGCGCGTACTTGACGCCGTACGCGCCAGTAGCGATCCTCACCCCATGCCTTGCGCCGGGCATGACAACTCCACGACGGAGGGACGTGCGTCATGACCACGTACCGCACCCGACGACACCTCGGGGTCGTATCGCTGCTCCTCCTCGTGCTGGCCGCGGCCCTCGTGCCCACGCCCAGTTCCGCCGCCGGCGGCGACTGGTGGGATCCGGTCGCCCGGCCCGCGCCCGACTCCGGGATCGGTGTCACCGGGGAGCCGTTCAAGGGCACGGACGCCGCGGGCGAGGTGCGCGGTTTCGTCGACGCGCACAACCACGTCATGGCCAACGAGGCGTTCGGCGGCCGGCTCATCTGCGGCAAGCCCTTCTCCGGGAAGGGGATCGCCGACGCGCTCAAGGACTGCCCCGAGCACTACCCCGACGGCTCGCTGGCGATCTTCGACTTCATCACCAACGGCGGTGACGGCAGGCACGATCCGGTCGGCTGGCCCACGTTCGAGGACTGGCCCGCGCACGACTCCCTGACCCACCAGCAGAACTACTACGCCTGGATCGAACGCGCCTGGCGCGGCGGACAGCGCGTCATGGTCAACGACCTCGTCACCAACGGCGTGATCTGCTCCGTGTACTTCTTCAAGGACCGCGGTTGCGACGAGATGACCTCCATCCGGCTGCAGGCGAAGCTGACGTACGACATGCAGGCCTACGTCGACGGGATGTACGGCGGGCCGGGCAAGGGCTGGTTCCGGATCGTCACCGACAGCGCGCAGGCCCGTGACGTCATCGCGCAGGGCAAGCTCGCTGTCGTCCTCGGCGTCGAGACCTCCGAACCGTTCGGGTGCAAGCAGGTCCTGGACATCGCGCAGTGCGACAGGGCCGACATCGACGCCGGACTGGACGAGCTGTACGCACTCGGCGTGCGCAGCATGTTCCTGTGCCACAAGTTCGACAACGCGCTGTGCGGCGTGCGCTTCGACGAGGGGGCGCTCGGCACCGCGATCAACGTCGGGCAGTTCCTGTCCACCGGCACCTTCTGGCAGACCGAGAAGTGCACCGGCCCGCAGGCCGACAACCCGATCGGGCTCGCCTCCGCGCCCGGCGCCGAGAAGGAGCTCCCCGCGGGCGTCGAGGTCCCGTCGTACGACGAGGACGCCCGGTGCAACGTGCGCGGGCTCACCGAACTCGGCGAGTACGCCGTGCGCGGCATGATGGAACGCAACATGATGCTCGAGATCGACCACATGAGCGTCAAGGCGACCGGGCGGGTGCTCGACATCTTCGAGGCCGCGTCCTACCCCGGCGTGATCTCGTCACACAGCTGGATGGACCTGGACTGGACCGAGCGGGTCTACGGTCTCGGCGGGTTCGTCGCCCAGTACATGCACGGCTCGGAGGACTTCGTCGCGGAGGCGGACCGCACCGGGGCGCTGCGCGACGAGTACGGCGTCGGCTACGGCTACGGCACGGACATGAACGGCGTCGGCGGCTGGCCGGCCCCGCGCGGTGCGGACGCGCCCGACGCCGTCACCTACCCCTTCCGCAGTGTCGACGGCGGCTCCGTGCTCGACCGGCAGACCACCGGCGAACGCACCTGGGACCTGAACACCGACGGAGCCGCGCACTACGGTCTCGTCCCCGACTGGATCGAGGACATCCGGCGCGTCGGCGGGCAGCACGTGGTGGACGACCTCTTCAAGGGTGCCGAGTCCTACCTCGACACCTGGGGTGCCTCCGAACGGCACCGGGCCGGGGTGAACCTCGCCGCCGGCGCCCCGGCCACGGCCAGTTCGGCGGAGTGGAACCCGTTCACCAGCTACGCGCCCGGCCGGGCCGTGGACGGCGACCGGGGCACCCGCTGGGCCAGTGACTGGAGCGACGGCCAGTGGCTCCGCGTCGACCTCGGCGCCACCCACCAGGTCGGGCGCGTCACCCTGGACTGGGAACGCGCGTACGGCACGTCGTACCGCGTCGACCTCTCCACCGACGGCGTGAACTGGCGCACCGCCTGGTCCACCACCTCCGGCGACGGCGGCCTGGACACGGCCGTGTTCACCCCCGCGCCGGCCCGCCACCTCCGTGTGCAGTTCCTGGACCGGGGGACCGAGTGGGGGTACTCGATCCGCGAGCTGGGCGTCCACGGCCGCTGACGCGAGGCTCAACCGCCCTGTGACAGAGCCCCGTCGACGATCTCGCGCACCGCGTCGAGCGCCGTGGCCCGGTCGGCGGGGACGAGTCCGATGCGGGTACGGCGGTCGAGCACGTCCTCCTCGTCGAGCGCCCCCTCGTGGCGCAGGGACCAGAGCAGCTCGGCGCCGGTGACCGGGTACCCGGGCAGCACCGGCTCGCCCAGCCGGGCGTCCCGCGCGCCGAGCGCGTGCACGGCCGGTGCCTCGGTGCCGTACCGCCACACGAGACGGCGGGGCGCGGGCAGTTCGGCGAGGACGTGCGGCGGCGCGGCGCCCACCAGGGGCAGGGACGCGGTGGGGGACG
>NZ_NCTE01000516.1 GCF_002114215.1 Streptomyces sp. 13-12-16
CTCCAGGTCGGCGGCGTCGACGACCCGGCGCCCGCCCGTGACGGCGTCCGGACCGCCGGACCCGGGCGGCGCGCCCCTCTCAGGGTGCACACGCCGACGGCCGGCCGGCCCGCCGTCGTTCTGCCGTTCACCCATGTCCGTTCCGTTCCTGCTCGTTCCACTTGATGCCCACGCCCGGCCCGCCACGTCCGTGCGGACCGGCCGCACAAGCGGTACCGCCCGGACCGACGGATACGTTCCGCATGTCCGGCCCGTTCAGCTGGTGGCCCTCGGGGGCCGTCGTGGGCCGCCGGGTGCGGCCGGCCCGGGTCGGACGCCGTCGCGCCGCCCGCCGTGTCCGCCGTCCCGGCCGACGTTCATGTCGACTCACCCAGCGTCCGCGAGGCCTCATCCGTCACACTCTCGACGCCGAGCTGCTTCGCCAGACGTTTCAGCCCCCGGTACGCGGCCGTCCGTACCGCGCCCGGCCGCTTGCCGAGGACGCGGGCGGTGGCGGGGCCGTCGAGGCCGACGACCACCCGCAGCAGCACGGCCTCGGCCTGGTCGCGCGGCAGCCCGCCGACCAGTTCGAGGGCGTACTCGGTGGACATGGCCTCCATGGCCTGGTCGTAGGTGCTGTGCGGTCCGGGCAGGTCCAGGACGTCCTGTTCCAGCGTGGAGGGCCGGGGCCGTACCCGCTGCCGGCGCAGGTGGTCCAGCGCCCGGTGCCGGGCGATGGTCGCCGTCCAGCCCCGGAACCCGGCCCCGTCGCCCTTGAACCTCCCCAGGTCGCGGGCTATCTCCAGCCAGGCGTCCGACATCACGTCCTCGGCGTCGTCCCCGACGAGCCCGCGCACGTAGACGAGCAGGCCGGGCTGTACGAGCCGGTAGGCCGCGGCGAAGGCGGCCTCGTCGCCCTTCTGGGCCCGCGCGACGGCCGCGCCCAGTTCCCCGTCGTACGCCTGTGCGCGGCGGGGTTCCCCTCCGTGGCCCAAGAACCGTCCTCGTCCGTACCGAGCGCGTGGCGCACCGCTATCGCTTGGCGTGGGCACGTCCAGCAGTGACCACACCCTCACGGTCATCAGCGTCCGGCGCCACGAAAGTGTCACAGCTCGTCACACGCCTCGTGCGGCACACACGGGCGCGCCGGTCCGCACCCGGCCCCGGCGTCAGGGAACGGCGGGGCCTCCCAGGTAGGTTCCGTCCCGGCCGTACGGCCAGGCGTTGGCGACGCAGCCCTTCAGCCCCTTGATCTGCTGCATCATCGCGGGGGCCGGTCGCCCGGGCCCCGGGCAGGTCTCGTGGCCGTGTCCGATGCGGTGGCCGACCTCGTGGTTGACGATCAGTGCGCGGTACTCGCCGATCGGTCCGTCGAACCGGGGCGAGCCCAGCACCCACCGCTTGAGGTTGACCACCACGTCCGCGCCCACGCTGCAGTTGACCTCACCGCGCGTCAGCAGGCCCGCGGCACCGCAGATGTCGTCCGTGGTGCCGGGCGTGGCGATCTTCACGACGAAGTCGTACGAGCCCGAGCCGACGAGCTGGAAGGAGTTCACCCCGTCGCGGGTCCAGCCCCTGCGGTCGGCGAGGACGTCGGAGATCTCGGCCGCCGCCGCGCTCGCCGACACGTCGATGCCGTCCTCGACCAGCACCTTGTAACGCCGCGTCCGGCTGCCCGTACCGACGACGCTCCCGTCCGCCTGTGCGGTGGTGAAGGTGCCGGGGCCGGTGGCCGGGATGTCGATGACGGTGGACGAGGGGGAGGCGGAAGCGGACGTGGGCGCGGACGCGGACGCGCCGGGGGGCGGGGAGGTGGAGGGGCCCGGGCTTTCGGAGGCGCGGGGGGTCGGTTCCGCGCGGGGCGGCGGGGTGCCGCCCTCCAGCATGTCCCCCGCGTCCACGGACGCGTCGCCCGCCGCGGGTGCGTGCCGGTCCTGGTAGTAGGCCACGGCGGCGCCCGAGGCGACCATCACGACGGCGAAGGCCAGCCCGGCCGGCACGGTCCGGGTCCG
>NZ_NCTE01000517.1 GCF_002114215.1 Streptomyces sp. 13-12-16
CGCCCGGCGGCCACGTGGACGTCGGCGGCGGCACCGGCGCGGCGGCCTGGGCGGTGAGCGCGACCTGGGACGGGGAGCGGCCCGTGACCGTCCTCGACTGGGCCGAGCCCGCCCTCGCCCTCGGCCGGGAACTCGCCGCCGCCAACCCCGCCCTGCGCGACACCCGCTGGCACCGCTCTCGTATCGGAGCAGCGCTCACCATCGAGAGCACCGATCTCGTCACCGTCTCCTACGTCCTCAACGAGCTCACCGCCCCCGACCGCGCCGCCCTCGTCGACGCGGCCGCCCACGCCGCGCAGGCCGTCGTGATCGTCGAACCCGGCACCCCCGACGGCTACGCCCGCGTCATCGAGGCCCGCGACCGCCTGATCTCCGCCGGCTTCCACGTCGCCGCCCCCTGCCCGCACGGCGCCGCCTGCCCCATCGCCCCCGGCACGGACTGGTGCCACTTCTCCGCGCGGGTCAGCCGTTCCTCCCTGCACCGCCAGGTCAAGGGCGGTTCACTCGCCTACGAGGACGAGAAGTTCAGCTACGTCGCCGCCACCCGGCTCCCGGTCGACCCGGCCCCCGCCCGCGTCGTGCGCAAGCCGCAGATCCGCAAGGGCCAGGTCCTCCTCGACCTGTGCGAGAAGGACCCGGCCCTGCGCCGTACCACCGTCACCAAACGCCACGGCGACCTCTACCGGGCGGCCCGTGACACCGACTGGGGCGACCCCTGGCCGCCCGCCGGCGGCTGATCCGGCGCCGCGCCGTCACCTTCCTCCCGCTGCTCCCGCAGCCTGCGCAGCAGTTCCCGCTTCTGGACCCGGGGGTCGGCACCGCCCCCGATCCGGTCCCCGCGTCCGCCCCCGCGCAGGGCCTTGCGGTCCAGGTGCTGCCGGGTGCCGCCGACGCCCAGCATGTTTCCGGCTCCACCTCGGGTCATGACACTCCCCTCTCGTCAGTACGAGACGTATCGTCTCGCCTTCGGTCACTTCCACTGTCAGGCGAGACGCACCGTCTTGTCAACTGGTAGATTCGACCCATGCCCGCGAACAGGTCCGCCCCCGACACCACCCGCCGCAGCGAGCGCTCCCGGCGGGCCATCTACGACGCCGCCCTCGCCCTGGTCGCCGAGGTCGGCTACCCCAGGACCACCATCGAGGGCATCGCCTCCCGCGCCGGAGTCGGCAAGCAGACGATCTACCGATGGTGGTCGTCGAAGGCGGACGTCCTCCTCGAAGCCTTCCTCGACATGGGTGAGCAGGCCGCGGAGGCCGCGGGCCAGGCCCCGTACGCCTTCCCGGACACGGGTGACCTCGCCGCCGACCTCAAGCACGTCCTGCGCGCCACGGTCGACGAACTGCGCGACCCCGCCTTCGAGGCCCCCTCCCGCGCCCTGGCGGCCGAGGGCGTCGTCAACGAGGAACTCGGCCGCGAGTTCGTCGCCAGACTGCTGGAACCCCAGCTCCAGCTCTACGTCGACCGCCTGCGCTCCGCCCAGGGCACCGGAGAGATCCGCCCCGACGTCGACCCGCGCATCGCCCTGGAACTCTTCGTCTCCCCCCTCGCCCAGCGCTGGCTCCAGTACACGGGTCCGATCACCTACGACTACACCGACACCCTCGTCGACTACGCCCTCCACGGCATCGCCCCCCGCTGACCGCACCGCGCCGCACCGGACCACCGCACCGGGCGGCCGGCGCCCTCACCGCCCCAGCACCGCGCTCACCCTCCCCGGCACCCGCGCCGGATGCCGGGCCAGCCGCCCCGGCGCGTCCGTGATGATCCCGTTGCAGCCCAGGGCCAGGGCGCGGTCGCGCTGGCTCGGGGTGACGACCGTGTGGGCCCACACCCGGGGGATGCCGGAGCGCACCGCGCGCCGCAGATCGGCGTCCCGCGCCTTGACGTCGACGTCGAGCAGATCGACGTAGGAGCGCCACCGCTCGGGCCGGTCGGTGCGCATCTGGCGGGCCGAGCGCCACAGCTGGGTCAGCAGACCCAGGCGGTGGACGCGGCGGGCGACCCCGGGGTCGTTGGTGTTCACGAACACCGAGCGGGTCAGACCGCGGGCACGGATCAGCGCGGCCAGCCGCTCCACACCGCGCGGGTCCTTCGCCTCCAGCATCAGCACGGTCCGCCCGCCGAACCGGTCCAGCACCTCGGCGACCGTCGGCGGCCGCTCCGATCGCCAGCTCCCCGGCAGCCGGTCGCGCGGACGCAGCCGTACGCCCCGCCACTCCCCGGCGTCGAGGCCGCGCACCTCGCCGCCCAGGAAGGTCGTGCGGTTCAGGGTCGCGTCGTGGAAGACCACCGGCGTGCCGTCCCGCAGCACCCGCGTGTCGAAGTCCAGC
Organism: Streptomyces sp. 13-12-16; assembly: GCF_002114215.1. Classification (GTDB taxonomy): domain Bacteria; phylum Actinomycetota; class Actinomycetes; order Streptomycetales; family Streptomycetaceae; genus Streptomyces. The sequence goes on from NZ_NCTE01000517.1 coordinate 2,334, forward strand.
ACCTGCGCCGTACCGCGCCGGAACGCCGCCATCAGCCCCGACATGCTGTTCTCCGGCACCTCGCGCGCCCCGCCCCGGTGGGCGACGTACGGGACGCGCGGCAGCGAGTCCACCGTCAGCGGCCCGTCGCCCCACTCCAGCGGCCCCGCAGGGCCCGCGAGGGCCAGCGCGACCACGGAAGCCACGGCCGCCAGGCCCGTCGACGCGACACTTGTGACCATGACGACCACGGTAGGTCCGCACCTCGCCGCAGGCCGCCCGATGGCACCCCGAACGGTGCACGCGCCCGCGCCGTGCGTGTACCTTTCACCACCCTCGTCCCCTCGGGGCCACCTCGCCCCACCTGCGCCGATTGTGCGCTCCGGCCCCCCGGCGCGCACGATCGTGGGACCATGGGGCATGCTGTTGGGCACGACGGCGAGGCGAGGGGATAGATGAGCGCGGAGTTCGGCGGCCGGACCGGCCGACAGGGCAGGCTCTCCCAGTGGCTGCGCGGACGCCGCCCGAAGCAGGCCCCCGCCGACGAGAGCGGCCGCGAGGCCCTGCTGCTCGCCGCCGCCGGAGCGGGACTGCCGCTCGCGCCCGCCGCCCACCCCGCCGCCGGATACGGCTGCTCCTGCGACCGCGTGGGCTGTCCGACCCCCGCCCGGCACCCGGTGTCGTTCGCCTGGCAGACGCAGTCGACCACCGACCGCGCCCAGATCGAGCGCTGGGCCCGCCACCAGCCGCAGGCCAACTTCATCACCGCCACCGGCATGGTGCACGACGTCCTCGACGTCCCCCTCGACGCAGGCCGCGAGGCGCTCACCCGCCTCCTCGACGCCGGTGTCGAGGTCGGCCCCGTCGCCGAGAGCGACGACGGCCGCCTGCTGTTCTTCACCCTCACCCGCGGCACCCCCGAGGACGAGGACGAGTGGTGGCCGTGCGAGCTGGACTGCCACCCCGAGACCATGGACGAGCACCCGGGCCTGCGCTGGCACTGCCGCGGCTCCTACGTCCTCGTCCCGCCGGCCCGCCTCCCGGGCGGCGACGACCGGGCGGTGCGCTGGGTACGCGGCCCCGAGCATCCGCTGCCGGACCCGCTGAGCCTGCTGGAGGTCCTCACCGACTCCTGCGCCCGCCACGCCGGCGAACAGTCCGACCACGCGGGCACGGCCTGGCCCCTGCGCCACTGACCCGGGCCGGGGCCTACTCGCCCTGCGCCGAGGTCAGCCCCTGGACCCGCCCCAGGATCTCCACCGCACCGTCGGCCGGGTCCAGCGCCACCCCGCTGGAGACGAACTCCATCGTCAGCGACTGCCGGATCTCCCCGGTCGTCAGCGCCAGCACGTCCTTGTTCGGCGTCGGCACCGACGCCCCGGCCGCGGCGGTCTGCTTCTGGAAGTGGCGGGTGGTGAAGAACACCAGCGCCCCGCCGTCCTCGGTGCGCAGCGCCAGCGGCGCGTAGTCGCCGTTGGTCACCGGCTCGTCGATGTACTGCGTGGCCAGCCCCGGCCGCGACGACTTCTTCCCGCGCAGGGCCCGCCACTCGCTGGTGTGCGGGCCCTCGGCGAAGGAGTTCCCGCCCTCCTTCAGATACGTGGTGTAGTCCTCGCTCAACTCGCCCGGCGGCACCGCCGGTTCCGCCGAGTCCGCGGGCACGGCCTCGGCCCACCCGTCCTCGTCGGTCCTGAACTCCGGTATGTCGTCCGGGGCGACCAGCGTCAGATACGCCGCTTCCCAGGTCTCGTCCAGCCCGTTCCGGGTGAACACCAGCAGCCAGCGCGACCCGCCGCCCTTGTTGCCGGCCGCGTCGGCGAGGAACCAGCGCGGCCAGCCCGCCTTCTTCGGGATGGTGAACTTCGCGTCCGTCAGCTCCAGCGGCGTGTGCGAGGCGTTGCCCTCCGGGCTGTTGGCCCGCCCGGCCTTCAGCCGTGCCTCGTCGATGTCGGCGAGGGCACCGGTGATGTGGCCGGCGTCCAGGGAACTGTCGTACGCCTTGTCGGCCTTGTTGTACGCGGCCGTGAACTCCTCGAGCGCCTCGGCGGCTTCGGCGCGGGTGGTGGCCGGGAGCACCTCGCGCTCACCGTGCACCACCACACAGCCGCTCGCCGTCACCGACAGGGCGGTCACGAGCGCCCACCTGCCGAGTCCGCGGAGCCCACGAGAGCCGAGATCCCTGCTCATCCGGTTCCCCTCACCTTCCCCTTCCCGGAGGCGAACCCTACCGGGGCGCGGAACGGCGCGAGCGCCGGGACCGGGTCCAGCGGCCGGACCGTGACCCGGAGGCCGGCCGCCGGCGCCGGGCCGGGCCGGACGACCGGCGGGGGAGTGCCGGCACC
>NZ_NCTE01000051.1 GCF_002114215.1 Streptomyces sp. 13-12-16
CAAGGGTGCCGCCGCGCGGCGGTACAACCCGTCCGCCCCGTGCCGGTCGTCCAGCAGCCGGATGCGGCGGACGGCCTCCTCCAGGGCGCCCGCGTCGCTCGCCCCCGCGCGGCGCACGGCGCGCTGGGGCGCCGAGGCGTCGGAGGCGAACCCGTACGGGCCCAGCGAGGCGGAGGCCACTGTGGCGCCCCCGCCGGTCATGAATGCGCGACGCAGCACGTCGCTCTCCTCGTGGTCGTGCGTGTCGTACGTGTCGTACCGGTCCTGTGTCTCATACGGCTCGTACGCCCCGCTGTTCTCAGTCGTGGCGTTCGCCGGGTCCTCGGTGTGGGCCGGGGGCGTGCCCCCGGCGGTCCGCGCTCCGCGCCCGCGCACCGACGAGCGGGGCGCGAAGCCCAGGTCGGTCAGCGTGCGGCCGGGGAACATGTGCAGGAACACCCGTTCATAGGCGTAGTTGGGACAGCGGATCTCGCCCGCCTCCACCCGGTGCACGTACCGCGCGTCACAGCTGACCCGCTCGCCGATCTCGCGGGCGGCCCGCCGGACCACCGCGGCGAACTCGGCCGGCGAGCGCGGTCCGCGCAGCTGCCGGAAGACGAGGTTCGGCCGCGGGGGCCGATGGGGCTGGGACGAGGGCACCGTTGACGACGCCATGGCCGGGTCCTCTCTGCGAACCGTCGAACCATGCCGGAATCGGGGCGATTTGCACGTGTGCTGCTCTGTTTCCGGCGGGCTAGAACGTACCTGTTGTGACGGAGTCACTACGCGGAGTTTGGCAACAATCCGGATATGTCATCCGTGATCTGCCATGAACTGCCATCCTTTGCGGCGGACTTTCGTCGTAGCCGTTGACGTAACGGCTCGTTGGGCCCTGTGTACCGGGGGCCCTATGCGTGCGGTGGAGGCCGGGATGACGACCAGACGGAGCAAGGATTCTTTAGGGCTGACAGAACTGCCGGAGCTGACGGAGCTGCTGGAGCCGCCGAGTGCGGACTGTGACGTGGTCACGGTTCCGGCGCGACAGGGCCTGGAGGCGGTCGACATCCTGCGGCGGGGGGTGGGGGACGCCGTGGGGCCGGTGCTGCACGACGACGGGTGCGACACGCTGGGGTTCCTGGTGCCTCCGGGGACGGCTGCGGACTGGGACGTGCCGGGGAGTGTCTGTACGGAGACGGACGGCTGCGGGTTGAGGCTGGCGCCGGTGGCTCCGGGGGAGGGGGTGGACTGGTTGCTTCCTCCGGGGGAGGTGGAGCCGGCGACGGATCCCGCGGCGTTGCGGGAGGCGCTGGACGAGGCTCAGCGGATGATCGAGGCCGCGGACGGGTGTGTGTGAGGTTCGGGTCCGGGGAGGGTTTTCGCCCCCGCCGCCCCTACCCGTCCCGGGGCGCTGCCCCCGGACCCCCGCTCCTCGAACGCCGGAGGGGCTGGAAGCGGCCCCGGTGGAGCTGGAAGTGACGCGGCAAGGGCTGAGGGCCGGGCCTGGGACAATGGGGGAATGGGCAGGGCCAGGAACAGTGGGCGTAAACAGGCGGCCGTCGAGGGTGTCGTCGAGCAGGTCGACGGCGGGGTCGCCCGGCTCGTTCCGGACCGGGACCGGGCGCGGGGCTGGACGCTGTTGATCGACGGGGCGCCGCAGTCGCACGTCGACCTCGACGACCCGGCGCATCTGTCCTTCGAGTACCAGCGCCGGTTCGGCCACGTCGTCGATCTCGTCGCCCCGCCCGGCAAGCCCCTGCGGGCCGTGCACCTCGGCGGCGGTGCCTTCACCCTCGCCCGGTACGTCGCCGCCACCCGGCCCCGCTCCACCCAGCAGGTCGTCGAACGGGACGCGGCGCTGGTGGGACTGGTCCGGCGGGAGCTGCCGTTGGACCCGAACGCCCGCATCCGGGTGCGTTCGGTGGACGCCCGTGAAGGGCTCGCCAAGGTGCCGGACGGCTGGGCCGGACTCGTCGTCGCCGACGTCTTCAGCGGGGCCCGCACCCCCGCCCACCTCACCTCGACCGAGTTCCTCGACGACGTCCGCAGGGCCCTCGCACCCGGCGGGGTCTACGCCGCCAACCTCGCCGACGGGCCGCCGCTGGCACACCTGCGCGGCCAGATCGCCACCGCCGCCGCCCGGTTCGCCGAACTCGCGCTGATCGCCGACCCGGCGGTGCTGCGCGGCAAACGCTTCGGCAACGCCGTCCTGGTCGCCTCCGACGCGCCCCTGCCGATCGCCGAGCTGACCCGCCGGGCCGCCTCCGACCCGCACTCGGGCCGCGTCCAGCACGGCAGGGACCTCATCGACTTCACCGGCGGGGCCGCCCCCGTGACGGACCGGTCGGCGGTCGCCTCACCGGCGCCACCCGCGTCCGTCTTCCACTGACGGGGCCGGTCGGCGCGTACGGCCCCGGGGCGGTCGTGCCACCGGTGCCGCGTGCGCCCGCGGTCCGGTGACGGGGCGGGTGCGCACAGGGCAGGCGCGTACGGGCAGGTGCGCACGGGACAGGGGCCGCCCCTCCGCGTCACCCGTGACGGAACCCCTCAGTACGTACCGATCTCCACCCGCGGCGGCCCGTCGTGCCAGGTGCAGAAGACCGACACCCGGTCCGCGCCCGAGGTGAACTCCACCCGGATCCACGACTCCGTCTTCCACACCTGCATCGACCAGCCGGCCCCCGGTGTCGCCGACACCAGCGACGCGGAGGCCTCGCCGAGGTCGAACACCGCCCGGCCGCCCTTGGTGTCGTAGCCCTTCACCCGGCCGGAGGCGGCCGGAGCGGCGGGGGAGGAGGGCGGGGGAGCAGTGGTCCGGGACGGCTTCGGATCCGGCTCGGGGGACGACGCCTCGTCGGGCTCCGCCGACGGCTTCCGCGTCTCCCCGGGCTCCTCCGAACGCCGCTCCGCCTCCGACGGCCGCTGCGTCGAGGACGACACCGCCTGCGACTCCCCGTCGGCCGCCGCGACGGGCAGGGCGCGGGGCGGGTCGTAGGCGGTGCCCTCCATCACGGTGCTGACACCCCACCACGACAGCGTGACCGCCGCGCCCGTGGCGAGCAGCCAGGCCAGTACGTGTACCAATCCTCTGCGCATCGTCGGGCCATACTGCCCCATCCGTCTCAGGAGTGTCGCGTCCGCGGAGGTGCCCGGAGTTGTCCACAGGCCCGCACCCGGCCCGCCCGGCATGGCGTACGGTGCGGCGCATGGCAAGTGTTCTCGTGGTCGAGGACGACCAGTTCGTCCGCTCGGCGCTCATCCGGCAGCTCACCGACGCCTCGCACACCGTGCGCAGTGTGGGCACGGCGCTGGAGGCGCTGCGCGAGGTCGCCCACCACCGTTTCGACGTGGTCGTCCTGGACCTCGGACTGCCCGATCTCGACGGCTCCGAGGCCCTGAAGATGCTGCGCGGCATCACCGACGTACCGGTGATCATCGCGACCGCCCGGGACGACGAGACCGAGATCGTACGGCTGCTCAACGCCGGCGCGGACGACTATCTGACCAAGCCCTTCTCGGTGGAGCACCTCTCGGCCCGGATGGCGGCCGTGCTGCGCCGGGCCCGGGCCGGCGGAGGGGAGGCGGCGCCCTCCCCGGTCATCCGGGTCGGCGGCCTGACCGTCGACCCGCTGCGCCGCCAGGCCGAACTGGACGGCGTACGGCTCGACCTGACCCGGCGCGAGTTCGACCTGCTCGCCTTCCTCGCCGGACGGCCCGGCGTGGTCGTCCCCCGCAAGGAACTGCTCGCCGAGGTGTGGCAGCAGTCCTACGGCGACGACCAGACCATCGACGTCCATCTGTCCTGGCTGCGCCGGAAGCTGGGCGAGACCGCCGCCCGTCCCCGCTACCTGCACACCCTGCGGGGCGTCGGCGTGAAGCTGGAGCCCCCGGCCGCGCAGACGCCGCACACGCCCGGAGTGGAGCCGCCGCGATGAGATGGGCCCTGGTGAAGGTGTCGCTGGCGGTGACCGCGATGGTCGTGGTCGCCTTCGCGGTGCCGCTCGGGCTGGTCATCCGGGAGATGGCCCGCGACCGTGCCTTCTCCAACGCCGAGCGGGAGGCGGCGGCCGTCGCCCCCGCGCTGTCCATCACCACCGACCGCGACCAGCTCGAACGTGTCTTCGCCTCCGCCGGTTCCGACGCCGCGATGGCCGTGCACATCCCGGCCGGCGACGGCAGCGGGACCCTCGACATGGGGCGGCGGCGGGCCACCGATGAGGACATCGCGGCCGTACGGGAACTGGGGCGTGTCTCCACCTCCACCGTGACCGGCGGTTCGGCCCTGCTCCAGCCGATCGCGCTGAGCAGCGGCGAGATCGCCGTCGTCGAGGTGTTCGTCCCCGAGTCCGAGGTCACCAACGGCGTCGGCACGGCCTGGGCGGTGCTCGCCGGGGTCGGTGTCGCGCTGATCCTCGGCTCGGTCGCGGTCGCCGACCGGCTGGGCGTACGGATGGTGCGGCCCGCGCAGCGGCTGGTGGAGGGGGCGCACGAACTGGGGGAGGGGAAGCTGGGCGCCCGGGTGCCCGAGGACGGGCCGACCGAACTGCGGCTGGCGGCGGTGGCGTTCAACTCCATGGCCGACCAGGTCGTCCAACTGCTCGCCAACGAGCGGGAACTGGCCGCCGACCTGTCCCACCGGCTGCGTACGCCGCTGACCGTGCTGCGGCTCAACGCCGCCTCCCTCGGCGACGGTCCGGCCGCCGAGCAGACCCGGGCGGCGGTCGAGCAGTTGGAGCGTGAGGTGGACACCATCATCCGCACCGCCCGCGACGCCAAGCCGCAGACGGCCGCCGCCGGGCCCGGCGCCGGGTGCGACGCGGCCGAAGTGGTGCGGGAACGGATGGCGTTCTGGTCGGCGCTCGCCGAGGACGAGGGCCGCAAATGGCGGGTGGCCGGCGCCGACCGGCCGGTGCGGATACCCGTGGCCCGCACCGATCTGGCCGCCTCCCTCGACGCGCTGCTCGGCAATGTCTTCCGGCACACCGCCGAGGGCACCGCGTTCGCGGTCGACGTGCACAACGGCGAGGACGCGGTGATCGTGCTGGTCTCCGACGCGGGCCCCGGCATACCCGACCCCGAGGCGGCGATGGCCCGCGGCCGGGGCTCCGGCAGCGACGGCTCGACCGGGCTCGGCCTGGACATCGTGCGCCGGCTGGCGGAGTCCACCGGCGGGGACGTACGGATCGGTTCGTCGGTGCTCGGCGGGACCGAGGTGCGGATCTGGATCCAGCTCGACGGACGGGAGCGGGAGCCCCGGCGGCGCGGGCACCGGGGGACCGTGCGCCGCCGTCGCGGACCGGGCCGGCCGGCCGCCTTCTTTAACCGGCCCCGATCCCTTCCTTAAGCGCACCCTAAGATCACCGACGGCCTCCCGGATCAGGAACTTTGTCCGAATCCGGCTCGCTAGCGTGCTGCCGCACCCCCCGAACGGCAACGAAGGCAGGCACGCGATGAGCACGCACCGGCGCAGGATCAGCGGCAGGAACAAGGCGATCGGCGCGGTGACCGCCGCGGCCGTGGCCGGCGGCGGGGCGTTCCTGTTCACCAGCACCGCCCAGGCGGCCGGTGTCGGCGCGGCCTATACCAAGACCAGCGAGTGGTCGACCGGGTACACCGCCCAGTACGTGGTGACCAACAACAGCGGCGAGCGGAACCAGGACTGGAAGCTGGAGTTCGACCTGCCCGCCGGCACCGAGCTCGGCTCGCTGTGGAACGCCGAGGCCGGTGTGAGCGGCCGGCACGTCACCGTACGGCCGGCCGAGTGGGACACCGACGGCCTGGCCGCCGGCGAGTCCGTCACCGTCGGCTTCGTCGCCAAGGGCACCGGCGACCCGACCGGCTGCCTGGTCGACGGCGCCGCGTGCGGCACGGACAGCGCCCCCACGCCCGAACCCAGCGGCCGCCCCACCGACGCCCCCACCTCCACCGAGGAGCCCACCCCCACCGAGGAGCCGACGCGGACCGAGGAGCCGACCGCCGAACCCACCGAGAGCACCGGCACCGGCACCGGCACCGACGCGGGCTTCGCGCCCTACGTCGACACCTCCCTCTTCCCCGCCTTCGACCTGGTCGCGAGCTCCGAGGCGACCGGCGTGAAGGACTACAACCTCGCCTTCATCACCGACGGCGGCGGCTGCACCCCCAAGTGGGGCGGCGTCAGCGGCCTCGGCGACAACGCGGTGGCCGGACAGATCGGCGCGCTGCGCGCCAAGGGCGGCGACGTCCGGGTCTCCTTCGGCGGCGCGGCCGGCTCCGAACTCGGCACCACCTGCGCCTCGGCGGACGCGCTGGCCGCCGCCTACACCAAGGTCGTCGACACCTACAAGCTCACCAAGGTCGACTTCGACGTCGAGGGCGGCGCCCTGCCCGACGCGGCGGCCAACACCCGCCGCGCCCAGGCGATCGCCAAGCTCCAGAAGGCCGACCCCGGCCTGGACGTCTCCTTCACGCTCCCGGTGATGCCGGAGGGCCTCACCCAGGACGGCGTGAACCTGCTCGCCGACGCCAAGAAGAACGGCGTGCGGATCGACGCCGTCAACATCATGGCGATGGACTACGGACCGGCGTACAGCGGCGACATGGGCACCTACGCCGAGCAGGCCGCCACCGCCACCCAGGCCCAGCTCAAGGGCGTCCTCGGACTGAGCGACGCCGACGCCTGGAAGACGGTCGCCGTCACCCCCATGATCGGCGTCAACGACGTCGTCACCGAGGTCTTCAAGGTCGACGACGCCACCCAGCTCGTGAAGTTCGCCGAGTCCAAGGGCCTCGGCTGGCTGTCCATGTGGTCCGGCACCCGTGACCAGCAGTGCGCCGGCGGCACCAAGCCGGCCGCCGACCCCACCTGCAGCTCGATCCTCCAGGACGAGTTCGCCTTCTCCAAGGCGTTCGCGGCCCGCAGGTGATCCACGCGGGAAAGCGGGAGGACGGGGCGCGGCACTCCCCCAGGGTGCCGCGCCCCGCCCCCCGTTCCCCGCTCCCCCCTCTCCCGGGACCGGGGCCGGTCAGATGCCCTCCGGCTCCGGAAGCACTCCGTCCTTCGCGGCCCGCGCGTACCACAGGGCGCTGGACTTCGGGGTCCGCTGCTGGGTCACGTAGTCGACGTACACCGCGCCGAAGCGCTTGTCGTAGCCGTACGCCCACTCGAAGTTGTCCATCAGGGACCACAGGTAGTAGCCGCGCACGTCCGCGCCGTCGGCGATGGCCCGGCGCACCGCCGAGAGGTGGCCGTGCAGGTAGGCGACGCGGTCCGGGTCGTGCACCTTGCCGTCGGCGTCCGGCTTGTCGTCGTAGGCCGCGCCGTTCTCGGTGATGTAGATCGGCAGTCCGGGCGCCTCACGGTTGTAGCGCATGATCAGCTCGTGCAGGCCCGTCGGGTCGACGGACCAGCCCATCTCGGTCTGCTGGCCCGGCGACTGGTGGAAGGCGACGTCGTCCGCGGCGGGCCACGGCGAGTGCTCGCTCGCCCCGTGGCCGTCGGCCCGCGGGCCCTTGGCGTCCGGGTCCGCCGCCGAGACCAGGGTGGGCGTGTAGTAGTTGAGGCCGAGCGCGTCCAACGGCTGGTGGATCAGGTCCAGGTCGCCGTCCTGGATGCACGACCAGTCGGTGAGCGACGAGGTCGCCTCCAGCAGAGTCTCCGGGTAGGCGCCGTGCAGGATCGGGCCGTGGAAGATGCCGCCGGACAGGTCGTCGATCTTGCGCGCCGCCGCCACGTCCGCCGGGTCGCTCGGCGAGAGCGGCCGGACCACCGAGGTGTTGAGGCTGATCGCGACGGTGTTGCGGGCCGGCATCACCGAGCGCAGCGCCTTGGCGCCCAGGCCGTGTGCCAGGTTCAGGTGGTGGGCGGCCTTCAGCGCGGCCGCCGGGTCGGTGCGGCCGGGGGCGTGCACACCGGAGGCGTAGCCCAGGAAGGCGCTGCACCAGGGCTCGTTGAGCGTGATCCAGTTCTCCACGCGGTCGCCGAGCGCCTCGCCCATGATCTGCGCGTACTCGGCGAAGCGGTAGGCGGTGTCGCGCTCCGGCCAGCCGCCCGCGTCCTCCAGCTCCTGCGGCAGGTCCCAGTGGTAGAGGGTGACGGCCGGCTTGATGCCCTTCGCCAGCAGCTCGTCGACCAGCTTGCGGTAGAAGTCCAGGCCGCGCTGCACGGCCGGCCCGCGGCCGGTCGGCTGCACCCGCGACCAGGAGACGGAGAAGCGGTAGGCGTTCAGGTTGAGGTCCGCCATCAGAGCCACGTCGTCGCGGTAGCGGTGGTAGTGGTCGTTGGCGATGTCACCGTTGTCGCCGCCGGCCGTCTTGCCCGGCGTGTGGCTGAAGGTGTCCCAGATGGAAGGCGTGCGCCCGTCCTCCCGCACCGCCCCCTCGATCTGGTACGCGGAGGTCGCGGCGCCCCAGAGGAAGGCGGGAGGAAAGGTCACCGGGGTCGCCGGCGTTGCGGAGTCAGACATGGAAGCGCTCCCATAGGAGGTCGTGGAAGACCGACGAGTACGAAAAGGAGGGGGGAGGGGCCGAGGCGGCGGTGACCCGGCCCCCAGGGGTACGAACGTGCGGCGGGCGTCAGCCCTTGACGGCGCCCTGCATGATGCCGCCCACGATCTGCTTGCCGAAGATCGTGAAGACCAGCAGCAGGGGCAGCGTACCCAGCAGCGCACCCGCCATGATCAGGGACTGGTCCGGGGTGTACCCGCGGCCGAGGCCCGCGACCGCCACCTGCACGGTCGGGCTGCCGGTCTGGGTCAGCACCAGGAACGGCCACAGGAAGTCGTTCCAGGTCTGCACGAACATCAGCATGCCGAGCACGGCCATCGCCGGCCGCGCGGCCGGGAACACCACGTGCCACACCACGCGCCAGCTGCTCGCGCCGTCCACCCGGGCGGCCTCGATGACCTCGTCCGGCAGCGCCTGGAGCAGGTACTGCCGCATGAAGAACACGCCGAACGCGCTCACCAGCGACGGGAAGATGACCGCCTGGAGCTGGTCGGACCAGTCGAGCTTGGCGACCATCATGTACAGCGGGATGATGCTGAGCTGCGGCGGCACCATCATCGTGCCGATCACGATCAGCATCAGCGCGTTGCGGCCCTTGAAGCGCAGCTTGGCGAAGGCGAACCCGGCGATCGTCGACAGCACGACGATGGTCACCGCCGAGATGCCCGCCACGATCGTGGTGTTGAGGAAGGCCTCACCGAGGTTGGCGTCCTTCCAGGCGATCTCCAGGTTCTTGAACAGGTTGGAACCGAACCAGAGCGGCGGCGGGTTCTGCGCCAGCCGCTGGTTGTCCCGGGAGGCGGCGATCGCGGTCCACACCAGCGGGAACAGCGACACGAGCGTGAACACGATCAGGATCGCGTACGCGATCGGACCGCCGTGCAGCGTTCCGCCGGCCCGCGCGGACTTCGGCAGGCGCGGGCGCCTGGACTCCTTGGCGGGCGTGGTCTCGGGGGGCGTCACAGTCGTCGTCACGGCCACAACTCCTTAACTGCTGGCGCGCAGCCGGCGCGAGATGAGCTGGTTGATGATGCCGATGACGATCAGGATCGCGAACATCGTCCAGGCGATCGCCGAGGCACGGCCCAGGTGCTGGTTCACCCAGCCCTGCTCGTACAGGTACAGGCCGAGCGTCTGGAACTGGTGCTCCGCGCCGCCGGACGCGCCCTTGTTGGCGTCGAACAGCAGCGGCTCTCCGAAGACCTGGCTGGCGCCGATGGTGGAGACCACCACCGTGAACAGGATCGTCGGACGCAGCGAGGGCAGCGTCACGTGGATGAACTGCTTCCAGCGGCTGGCGCCGTCCAGCGCCGCCGACTCGTACAGGTCCTGCGGGATCGCCTGCATCGCGGCCAGGTAGATCAGCGCGTTGTAGCCGGTCCAGCGCCAGATGATGATCGCCGACACGGCGAACTGCGAGGGCCACTTGTCGCCCTGCCAGTCGATCGGGTCGATCCCGACGAAGTCGAGCGCCCAGTTGATCATGCCGTAGTCGTAGCCGAAGAGCAGCACGAACACCAGGGAGGCGGAGGCGATCGAGGTGGCGTACGGCGCGAGCATCGCGACCCGGTAGAAGGTCGAGGCCCGCAGCTTGTAGTTGAGGATGTGGGCGATGCCCATCGCGATCAGCAGCTGCGGAACGGTCGCGATGATGCCGATGGTCAGGGTGTTCTGCGCGGCGTTCCAGAAGAACTCGTCGTCGAAGATCCGGGTGTAGTTCTTCAGCCCGACCCAGCTCATGTCGGTCGGGGCGGTCAGCTCCACCTGGTGCAGCGAGGCCCAGCCCGTGTAGATCAGCGGGAACAGGCCGAAGGCGATGAACAGCAGGAAGAACGGCGAGACGAAGGCGTACGGGCTCCAGCGCATGTCGCGCTGCCAGCGCCGGGACAGCTTGGCCCGGCGTCGCTGTTCCTTGTCCGCGGGCGCGGAGTTCCCGGGCGGACGGCCCGGGGCCGCGCCCCCCTTGACGGGGAGCGCGGCGGTGTCGTGGCGGGTGGCCATGCGGGTCACTTGTCCAGGCTGTTGTCGATGGTCTTGGTGGCCGTCTCCCAGGCCTCTGCAGGGGACTTGCCCTTGGTCACCAGGATGACGCCGTTGTCCGTCAGACCCTGCTGGATGATCTGGTCCTTCGGGCCGATGATCTGGTCCGGGATCTGCTTGGCGGCCTCGGAGAAGATCTGGCCGATCGGGGAGTCACCGGTCATCTCGTTCTTCGCGCCGGTCACCTCGGGGCTGTCGTACGCGCCCGGGGTGCTCGGGAAGCTGCCCTGCACCTTGAACAGCTTCGTCTGCTGCTCGGGCGCGGTCAGCCAGGCCACCAGCTTCTGCGCCTCCTCGACGTTCTTGCCGCTCTTCGGCACGCCGAGGAAGGAGCCGCCCCAGTTGCCGGACTTGGGAGCCACGGCCACGTCCCACTTGCCGGCGGCGTCCGGCTGCGACTTGCCCTTGATGGTGCCGAGCATCCACGGCGGGCAGGCGACGGTGGCGAACTTGCTGTTGGAGATGGTCGTGTCCCAGGCCGGCTGGAACTGCGTCTGCGACTGGACCAGGCCCTTCTCGGCGGCCTCGGCGGTCAGGTCGAAGGCGTCCTTGACGGCCGGGTTGGTCTTGTAGATGACCTCGCCGGAGGCGTCGTAGAACTTCTCCTTCTCACTGCTGAGGACGGCGTTGAGCAGGCCGCCGGGGGAGTCCATGAAGAAGGTCTCCTTGCCGGCCTTCTTCTTGTACTTCTCACCGGTCTCGATGAACTTGTTCCAGTCACCGGCCCACAGCTTGCCGACCTCCTCGCGGTCGGTCGGCAGGCCGGCCTTCTCGAAGAGGTCCTTGCGGTAACAGATCGCCATCGGGCCGATGTCGGTGCCGAGAGCCACGGTCTGGCCGTCCTTGGTGGTGGCCTGCTGCCACTTCCAGCTGAGCCAGTTGTTCTTGTCCACGCCCTCGGCCTTGGACATGTCCGCGAACTTGTCCGCCTGGGTGCCGACGATCTCGGCGATGTTGGCGATCTCGATGGCCTGGATGTCCATCAGGCCGCTGTTGGTGGTGAGGTGGTTGAGCAGCGGAGGGTAGTAGTTCTCGTTCCGCTCGATGACGTTCTGCTCGATCTTGATGTCCGGGTTCAGCTTCTCGTACTCGGCGTAGAGGCCGGCCTCCTTGAAGCCCATGGTGCCGAACAGACCCAGCGTGATCTTGGTCTTGCCCTCGCTGTCGGACGATGATCCGTCGCCGTCGCTACCGCCGTCGTCGGCACAGCCGGCCAGCAGCCCGGTGCCCAGCGACACCACGGCCGCTATGGCCAGCGCCTTACGGGCGATGGGCTTCCCCCCGCCCGACCGCTGACGGGAGAGGGGGAGGGTACGTGCTCGCATTGCGTCCTCCTGTTGCCCTGACGTGCCGACCCCCCGGCCAACGGCTTTGTTGGACCCGTATCTTGCGCGTTGCGGCTCGGGCGGGGAACGTGCGGGTTGTGTATGTGTCAGGTACCGTGGGAGCGCTCCCACAAGTGATGTGTTGAAGAGTCGCGGGTCCGGGCGGGGGTGTCAAGGGAACAGACGAGGCAAAGTGCCTTCAGTTATCTGCCTGTTAACTTGACGCCGAAGATCCGCCCCCGGAAGCCCATGGTCCGCACGCCGCCCTCCCGGCGGTGACCACCGTCACTGCCGGGGCTGTTAGATTCCAGGCCAGCGTGACATACGACGGAAGGCGGGGCCGATGGCAAGCCACGGAGCGCGGGGCCGGAGCGGCGGCCGGCCCACCCTCGAAGAGGTGGCCGCGCGCGCCGGTGTGGGCCGCGGCACGGTCTCCCGGGTGATCAACGGCTCTCCCCGGGTGAGCGACGCCACCCGCGCCGCCGTGGAGGCCGCGGTCGCCGAGCTCGGTTATGTCCCGAACACGGCGGCCCGCGCCCTGGCCGCCAACCGCACGGACGCCATAGCCCTCGTCGTGTCCGAGCCGGAGACCCGGTTCTTCGCCGAGCCGTACTTCTCCGACATGCTCCGGGGCGTCGGCGCGGCGCTCTCCGACACCCAGATGCAACTGCTGCTGATCTTCGCGGGCAGCGACCGGGAGCGGCAGCGGCTCGCCGACTACCTCGCCGCCCACCGGGTGGACGGGGTGCTGCTGGTCTCGGTGCACGCCGACGACCCGCTGCCCGACATGCTGTCCCGGCTGGAGATCCCGGCCGTGATCAGCGGCCCCCGTTCGGCCGCCGAGACGCTGGCCTCCGTGGACTCGGACAACTACGGCGGCGCCCGCCAGGCCGTCGAGCACCTCATCGGCCGGGGCCGGCGCACCATCGCCCACATCACCGGCCGCCTCGACGTGTACGGCGCCCAGCGGCGCGTCGACGGCTACCGCGACGC
>NZ_NCTE01000518.1 GCF_002114215.1 Streptomyces sp. 13-12-16
CGAGCACCCGGTCCCCCTCGCGCAGCCCGAGCTCGGCGACCGCGGCGGCGTAGACCGGACCGTCGTCGGGGAAGCGGCGGTCCCAGTCGGCTGCACGCGCGGCGAAGAACTCCTGGACGTGTGTGTGGTCGTCGCTCATGCTCCGCATGATCCCTCACCGGGACGGGCGACACCCTTGTGCGCACGTTCGAGCGTGACGCGGTCGTTCCGGTGTACCGCTGCGTCATATTTCAGCCGCTTTCGAAACGCGTCCCCTTCGCACGCCCGCGCCCCCTAGCGTCCCGGGGCCATGGGACACCTGGACCACGCCGCCCTGGGGTGGCTTACCCCCGTGCTGTCGTACGCGATGGCCTGCACCGGCGCCGCCCTCGGACTGCGTTGCACCGTCCGCGCGCTCGCCGCCACCGGCAGCGTGCGCCGCAACTGGCTGCTCACCGCCGCCTCGGCGGTCGGCACGGGCATCTGGACCATGCACTTCGTGGCCATGCTCGGATTCGCCGTCAGCGGCACCGACATCCGCTACGACGTGCCGCTCACCCTCGCCGGCCTGCTCGTCGCCATGGCCGTCGTCTGCGCCGGCGTGTTCGCCGTCGGCCACGGCCGCGACCGGGTCCGGGCGCTGCTGCTCGGCGGGCTCACCACCGGTCTCGGCGTCGCCAGCATGCACTACCTGGGCATGGCGGCGGTGCGGCTGCACGGCGAGGTGAGCTACGACCCGGTGCTCGTCGGCCTCTCCGTCCTCATCGCCGTCGTCGCGGCCACGGCGGCCCTGTGGGCGGCGCTCAACATCCGGTCGCCCGTCGCGGTCACCCTCGCCTCCCTGATCATGGGCGCCGCGGTCAGCAGCATGCACTACACGGGGATGTTCGCGGTGAGCGTGCGTGTCACGCCCTCCGGCGAACCCCTGCCCGGCGCCACGGCGATGCAGTTCATCTTCCCGCTCGCCGTCGGACTCGGGTCCTACCTCTTCATCACCTCGGCCTTCGTGGCGCTGTCGCCGACGGCCGGGGAGCGCGAGGCGTCCGCCTCGGCCCAGCGCCCGGCCGGGCACACCGCCCACTGACCGCGCCCCGCGGTGCCGGCGACCGTTTCGGCCCGCCCCACGCACCACTCCCGAGCGAGGAGTCCATGCGCACATCCCGGAGGACCCCGACAGGCCGCGCGGAGGCGCCGCCCCCGC
>NZ_NCTE01000519.1 GCF_002114215.1 Streptomyces sp. 13-12-16
GGAGGAGTGCGGGCGGCTGGCCGGCCGGGACGGCGCGGTGCTCGCGGCGGTCGTCGTGGACACCGCCCGCTGGCAACTGGTGCACTTCTCGCTCTGGGCGCGGGAGGCGCCCGGGGTGGACGGCGAGGTCTTCCAGGTGCTGCACCTGTCGACGCCGGAACGGGACGCGCTGCCCCGGGGACGACAGTGGTGAGCACGGTCCGCACCGCCCTTGCCGGGCGCCCCGGCCGGTCCTCCGCCGTAGGCCGGCGCTGGGGCCCGGCCGGACACCGGGGGGTCAGCCGCCCGCCTGGTCGCTGTCCTTCAGCGCGCCCCAGCCGTGCCAGCGGTCGACCTCGAGCCAGCCGCTGACCCTCGCCCGCTCCCGGTCCGGGTACGGGTCGCCGGTGTAGTGGCGGGAGAGACGGTCGATGTCGGCCAGGTCCTCGTCGTCGTAGATCTCGGTCACCCGGCCGATCAGGGTGACGTGGGTGTACCAGCCGTCGCCGTCCAGGACCGTGAGGGTGACGCGGGGGTCGCGGCGGACGTGCTTCAGGCGTACCCGGCCCTCGTCGAAGTTGATCAGCGCGCGGCCGTCCTCCCACAGGTACCAGGTGGGGGTGGACACGGGCGCGCCGTCGGAGCGCAGCGTGGCCATGACGCAGGGGTTGGCCCTGCGCAGCAGGTCTTGTGCCTCGGGGGGAAGCGGGGGTTTGGACACCACGGACTCCTTCGTGCTCGCTGCTCGGCCGATCAGGTGGTGCGGTCCTCGTCGAAGCTGGCGTAGTAGGCGGCGGCCATGTCCTCGTCGCCGTGGCCCCGGGCGCCGGCCCGCTCGAACCGTTCGGCGCTCGCGGCGGCCACGTCCAGGCGGACGCCGTGCTGCTCACCGGCCCGCACGATCAGTCTGGCGTCCTTCGCCGCGGTCGTCACGGCGAACTGGGCCGGGGTGAGCCGCCCGTCGAGGATCATCCCGGCCTTGGCGCGCAGGTAGCCCATGTCGAGGGGGCCGCCGGCGATGAGGTCGAAGAAGCCGTCCGGTGCGACGTCGAGGGCCTTGGCCAGGGCGAGGGCCTCACCGGCGGCGGTGGTCGCGGCGAGCACCCAGCTGTTGGCGACCAGCTTCAGGCGGGTCGCGCCGGCCGCGGCGCCGTCCTCCCCGGCCCACACGGTGCGGGCGCCCACCGCGTCGAACACCGGTGTCACCCTGTCCCGGCCCTCGACCGGTCCGGCGGCGAGCACGGTCAGCTGTCCGGCCTCGGCGGGCTGCCGGGTGCCGAGGACCGGGGCGTCGTAGAAGAGCAGGCCGTGCTCGCGGGCGAATCCGGCCAGTTCGGCGACGCCCTCGACGCCCGCGGTGGTGGACTGCGCCCAGACGGTCCCGCCGCGCAGGGCGGGGGCGGCCTGACGCATCGTCTCCAGGGTGGCCGGGCCGTCGTACAGCATGGTCAGCACGACATCGGCGGACCCGACCGCCTCGGCGGGGGTGCCGGCGATGTGCGCGCCGTCGGCGGCGAGCGGTTCGGCCTTGGCGCGGGTGCGGTTCCAGGCCCGTACGGTGTGCCCCGCGCGGAGGAGGCTGCGGGCCATCGCCGCGCCCATGATGCCGGTACCCAGGACGCTGACGGTGAGCTTGTCGGTCATGACTCCGCTTTCTGTCTGTCGGGCTGCCTTATCGCACCAGTGCCCCGAGAGGATCGTCCAGTACCGGCTGCCAGGCCAGTTCCGCCGCGCCGACCAGGCTGTTGTGGTCCAGGGTGCAGGGGAGGATGGGCACGCCGCCGCTGCGGCCCCACAGGCTGCGGTCGGCGACGACGGCGCGGAGCCGGTCCGGGTCGGCCTCCAGCAGGGTGCGGTGCAGTCCGCCGAGGATGATCCGGTCCGGGTTGAGGATGTTCACCAGTCCGGCGAGGCCCAGGCCGAGGCGGTCGATGAGGGACTCGGTGGCGGTGCGCACGTCCGGGTCGTCGTACTGTCCGCGGATCAGGTCGTCGGCCTGCTTCAGCAGGGACATCTCGGGGCCCGGCGCGCGGCCCGCCGCGGTGAGCAGGGCCAGCGGGTCCGCCTCGACGTCGAGGCAGCCGCGGCTGCCGCAGTGACAGGGGCGGCCCTCGGGGTTGACGGCGAGGTGCCCGACCTCCAGGGCGAGGCCCGAACTGCCCGAGTGCAGGCGGCCGTCGAGCACCAGCGCGCCGCCCACCCCGCGGTGGCCGGTGGCCACGCACAGCAGGTCGCGGGAGCCGCGCCCGGCGCCGTGCCGGTGTTCGGCGAGGGCGGCGAGGTTGACGTCGTTGGCCGCGAAGGCGGGTCCGCCCAGGCCGGCCGCGCGCACCTGCTCGGCGAAGATCTCCCGCACCGGGGCACCCGCCGGCCAGGCCAGGTGCAGGGGGTTG